>NZ_JACVYG010000006.1:0-290929 GCF_014712245.1 Streptomyces sp. 5-10 | reverse complement strand
CTCGCCCCGCCCGCCCCGGCCGGGCCGCCCGCGCCCGGACGCCGCCGCCCGCCGGACGACCGGGGCACGGACTCCGTACGGGGGTTACGACGGGGGTTGCGCGGGCCGATGACCGTGGGCGCCGTGTCGTTGTCGTTGTCGTCGTCGAAGGCGATCCGCGGCAGCACCTGCGTGGCGCCCACGTCCTCGGCGCCCTCGCCCGGCCGGGAACGGCCCAAACCATCGCTCAGGCCATCGGACAGATGGTCGGTCAGACCCTCGGAGGAGTACCGCACGGCCTGCAGCAGCCGGGTCGCCGCGGTGTCCCCGCCGGGGCGGGTGCGGCCGCTCCACACCACCGGCGGCCGACGCCGGCCGGGGGCCGGGACGCGGGCGAGCCGGGCCGTGTCCGTCAGCGTGCTGCTGACGACCGGAACGCTGAGCTGCACCCGGAAGCTCGGGGCATTGACGGCGACCTGCGCCGGATCGCACGGCACCTTGGCCATGGTCAGCTGTGGTTCGTCGTCGAATCCCCCCGCGCGTCCCGCCAGGGGCGAAGGCATGCGGGCTTTTCTGGTCTCCACGCCCAACTAACCGAGTGACGGACGGGAAAGACACTGCCGGGGACGTCCCGATCTGTCCGAGGCCCGTCAAGATCATCGGCCGGAGGGCACGTCACGGACCCGGACACGTCCAACCAACCCGGTCCACGCCCGACCCACCCCCGGGTCAGGCCCGGTCAGGCGCGGTCAGACCCGGTCAGGCCCGAGTCAAGCCCGCCCAACGGGCCCTACCGGGCCCGCATCCCGGCCGGATCAGGCCAGATCCCGGCCGGATCAGGCCCGCATCGCGGCGGCGCTACCGAGCCCGCACCACAGCCCCACCCGGCCCGCATCACGCCCGTGGCCAGCCCCGCCCACACCCGGCGACGAACCGCCCACACCCGTCGGCGTACCGCCCACACCCGATCCACGCCCGGCGACGAACCGCCCACGCCCGATCTACGCCCGGCGCCGAACCGCCCACACCCGGCGACGAACCGCCCACGCCCAGCGGCGTACCGCCCACGCCCGCCGACGAACCGCCTACGCCCGTCGGCGAGACGCCTCGTAGAGGACGACGCCCGCCGCCACGCCCGCGTTCAGCGACTCCGCGCCGCCCGGCATCGGAATCCGCACCCGCAGATCGCAGGTCTCGCCGACCAGCCGCGACAGCCCCTTGCCCTCGCTGCCGACGACGATCACGACCGGGCCGTCCAGCACCTCGAGGTCCTGCAGCTCGACGTCGCCGTCCGCCGCGAGCCCGACCACCGTCAGGCCCGCCTTCTGGTAGGCCTCCAGGGTCCGGGTGAGGTTGGTCGCGCGGGCGACCGGGGTGCGGGCGGCGGTGCCCGCGGAGGTCTTCCAGGCGCCCGCGGTCATCCCGGCCGCGCGCCGCTCCGGTACGACCACGCCATGGCCGCCGAAGGCCGACACCGAGCGGACCACCGCGCCCAGGTTGCGCGGATCCGTGACGCCGTCGAGGGCGACGATCAGCGGGTCCTCGCCCTCGTCGAAGGCGGCCGCGCTCAGGTCCTCGGGGTGGGCGTACTCGTACGGCGGCACCTGGAGCACCAGGCCCTGGTGGTTGAGCCCGTTCGTCATCCGGTCCAGCTCGGCCTTGGGCGCCTCCATGAGGTGGATGCCGCCGCGGTCGGCCGCGACCTTCAGCGCCTCGCGCACCCGGTCGTCGCTGTCGATGAACTGCTGCACATACAGCGTGTTCGCCGGAACGCCCTCGCGCAGCGCCTCGACCACCGGGTTACGGCCCACCACCAGCTCGTTCGTGCCCTTGCCGCCGCGCCGCGGCACGGGGCGCTTGGCGGCCTGGCGGGCGCGGGCGTTGGCGATCCGCTGCTTGGCGTGTCCCTTGCGCATCTCGGCGGGCGGGGTGGGTCCCTTGCCCTCGAGGGCGCGGCGCCGCTTACCGCCACTGCCGACCGTCGCGCCCTTCTTGTTGCTGGTACGGCGGTTCCTGCGCTGGCTGTTGCCGGCCATGAATGTCACCTGTCTCTTCACTGCTCAGCGCTGCTCGGCAAACGGCAACGGAAGAACGTCGAACGTCACATGCGTCTACGGTCGTACGTTCGTGTTCGTACGGTCGTATGTACGGTCACAAGTGTGCCGCCCGACCCGGCGGGTGGCACAAACAGCGAGGTCAGCGGGTGCCCAGCTCCCAGCGCGGCCCGGACGGGGTGTCCTCGATCACCAGACCCGACTGCTGGAGCTGGTCGCGGATCGCGTCCGCCGTCGCGTAGTCCTTACGGGCCCGCGCGGCCTGCCGCTGCTCCAGGACCAGCCGGACGAGGGAATCGACCACGCCGTGCAGATCCTCACCGCGGTCCGAACCGCCCGCCCAGTGCTCAGCGAGCGGATCGAGGCCCAGCACGCCCAGCATGGCCCGCACCTCGGCGAGCCGGGCGACCGCCGCCTCCTTGTCGTCGGCGGTCAGGGCGGAGTTCCCCTGGCGGACGGTGGTGTGGACGACCGCGAGCGCCTGCGGCACCCCGAGGTCGTCGTCCATCGCCTCGGCGAAGGCGGGCGGCACCTCGGCCGCGGGCTCCACGCTCCCGGCCTTCTCCACCACTCGCTGGACGAAGCCCTCGATCCGCGCGAACGCCGACTCGGCCTCGCGCAGGGCCTCCTCGCTGTACTCGATCATCGACCGGTAGTGCGGGGTGCCCAGGTAGTAGCGGAGCACGATCGGACGCCAGCGCTTGACCATCTCGGAGACCAGCACCGAGTTGCCGAGCGACTTGCTCATCTTCTCGCCGCTCATGGTCACCCAGGCGTTGTGCGCCCAGTAGGCGGCGAAGTCGTCGCCGAACGCCTTGGCCTGCGCGATCTCGTTCTCATGGTGCGGGAAGATCAGGTCGACGCCGCCGCCGTGGATGTCGAAGGCGCGCCCGAGGTACTTGTGGGCCATCGCCGAGCACTCCAGGTGCCAGCCCGGACGGCCGCGCCCCCACGGTGTCTCCCAGCTGGGCTCCCCCGGCTTCGCCGCCTTCCACATGGCGAAGTCGCGCGGGTCGCGCTTGCCGGTCTCGCCCTCGCCGGAGGGCTGGCGGAGTCCGTCCAGATCCTGGTTGGAGAGCTTCAGATACTCGGGGAACGAGCGCACGTCGAAGTAGACATTGCCCTCGGCGGCATACGCATGACCCCGGTCGATCAGCTCCCGCATCATCTCGATCATCTCGGGGACATGACCGGTCGCCCGCGGTTCATAGGTCACGGGCAGGCAGCCGAGGATGTCGTACGCCTGGTTGAAGGCGCGCTCGTTCTCGTACCCGATCGCCCACCAGGGGCGCTTCTGCTCCGCCGACTTCGCGATGATCTTGTCGTCGATGTCCGTGACATTGCGGATGAACGTCACGTCATAGCCGCGGTGGGCGAACCAGCGGCGCATGATGTCGAAGTTCAGCCCCGACCTGATGTGCCCGATGTGCGGGGCGGCCTGCACGGTCGCGCCACACAGGTAGATCGAGACGCGGCCCGGCCTGAGCGGGGTGAAGTCACGGATCTGCCGGGCGCTGGTGTCGTACAGGCGAATAGTCACGCGTCAAGGGTAGTGGGAAGCGAACGGTGCCTCGTGCGCCTTCCACCACGGGGACACAGAAGCGTGACACTCGGGACGCGGGTGACACTCCGGACGCGCCCGCGCGCCCCCGGACCACGCGCCACCGCCGGAGCACCGGAGCACCGAGGCCACCGCACGGAGCACCGGCGCGCCCCGCGCGGAGCACCGGTCGCCCCTACCGCCTACCCCCTACCGCCGGAACACCAGCGCCGTCGCGATCGCCGCGAGCCCCTCGGCGCGGCCGGTCAGGCCCAGCCCGTCCGTGGTGGTACCGGACACCGAGACGGGGGCGCCCACGGCCGCCGTCAGCGCCTTCGTCGCCTCGTCGCGCCGTTTGCCGATCTTCGGACGTACGCCGATCACCTGGATCGCCACATTGCCGATCTCGAACCCCGCGTCCCGGACGATCCGGGCCGCCTCGGCGAGCAGCGTGGTGCCGGCCGCGCCGGACCACTCGGGGCGGTCGGTGCCGAAGTGGGCGCCGAGATCGCCGAGCCCGGCGGCGGAGAACAGCGCGTCACAGGCGGCGTGCGCGGCCACATCCCCGTCGGAGTGCCCGGCGAGTCCGTACTCCTCGCCCTCCCACAGCAGCCCGGCGCACCACAGCTCACGGCCCTTCTCGAAGGCGTGCACATCCGTGCCGATGCCGACCAGGGGGAGCATCGCCGCGTCAGAAGCCATCGTTCGCCCTCCTGCGGGCCAGGACCGCCTCGGCCAGCACCAGGTCCAGCGGCCGGGTCACCTTGAACGCCTCCTCGTGGCCGGGGACGACCACGACCTCCACGCCGAGCCGCTCCACCATGCCCGCGTCGTCCGTGGCGCCCTCGCCCTCCAGGGCGATCTTCTCGTGGGCGGCCAGGAGCGTGGCGCGGTCGAAGCCCTGCGGGGTCTGGACGGCGCGCAGCAGGGCGCGCTCGGGAGTGCCGACCACCGGCTCGGGCTCCCCGGCCCGCTCGCCGGTGCGCGGCTCGACCTGCTTCACGGTGTCGGCCAGCGGCAGCGCCGGGACGACGGCGGGCGCCCCGTCCCGTACGGCGGCGGCGACCGCGTCCACCGTGTCCACGGGCACCAGCGGGCGCGCCGCGTCGTGCACCAGCACGGTGGTGACGGTCTCGGGGACGGCGGCCAGCCCCTTGCGCACCGACTCCTGGCGGGTCTCGCCGCCGGGCACGACGACCACCTCGGTGGTGTCGCCCAGACTGCCGCTCAGCGGATACGCGTCGAGCAGCCGCCGCACCTCGTCGGCGCCGTCCGGCGGGGCGACCACGACGACGAGGGAGACGGAGCGGGATCCGGCCATCGCCCGTACGGCGTGGACGAGCATGGGCGTGCCGCTCAGCGGGCGCAGCGCCTTGGGGGCGCCCGGGCCCAGCCGCACTCCGCGGCCCGCGGCGGGGATCACGGCGGCGGTGCGGACGGTTCGCCCGGACGCGCCGGAGCCGCCGTGATCCGGTGTTGCGGACATTGAGTTGGCGTTCAGGTTTGCTTCCTCAGCCGAGATGGGTATGGCCACAGCGTGCCGGGCGCGATGCCCCGACCGGCCCCTTCCGTGACGACTGGTCGAGCCAGCTGCCCGGGCCCGGCACACCTGAGACCGCGCACCGTGCGCGCGGTGGCGCATCGGCACCAGGTGCGGGGGACCGGGGGTTCGGAAGATCGCTCGGGGGATCAGCGAGATCGCTCAGATCAGCTGGATCGCTCGGGGGATCAACGACGTCCGGCGCGTACGCATGCCGCAGCGCCCGGCGACAGACGATTGAGCGGGAATTCACGTCTGAGTCACTCGGGCACCACGGCATTGATGTGTCAGGACGCGAGAACCTCGTCGAGCAGGGCCTCGGCCTTGTCCTCGTTGGTGCTCTCGGCGAGGGCGAGTTCGCTCACCAGGATCTGGCGGGCCTTGGCGAGCATGCGCTTCTCACCGGCGGAGAGTCCGCGCTCACGCTCTCGGCGCCACAGGTCACGCACGACCTCGGCAACCTTGATCACATCGCCGGAGGCGAGCTTCTCGAGATTTGCCTTGTAGCGACGGGACCAGTTCGTCGGCTCTTCGGCATACGGTGCACGCAGCACCTCGAAGACCCGGTCCAGCCCGTCCTGGCCGACCACATCACGCACACCGACGAACTCCGCATTGTCCGCCGGCACACGAACCGTCAGGTCACCCTGAGCGACCTTCAGCACCAAGTAGGTCTTGTCCACGCCTTTGATCTGACGAGTTTCGATGGCCTCGATCAGCGCGGCCCCGTGATGGGGATAGACCACGGTGTCGCCAACCTTGAACGTCATGTGACAGGTACCCCTTCCGTGGCTATCCAGGGTAACACGGGAACGCCTTCTTCTGAATGGCGTTTTCGCAGGTCAGGGCATATCTCGGGGCTTGACAAGTGCGGCAGGGACGTGCTGCACGAGGTCGACGGAACTGGGTATTCGCAGGTGGGAGCGGCTGTCCGGGCACCCCGAAACCCACCCGTTACGCGCCAGAAGAAGCCCGGACGAGTGGCCGTACGTCCCGTTTTGCCGGAGTCCAGTCGATGGACTTCCGCTACTCCGTTCGGATCAGGAGCGACGGATCCGGCCCCGATTCGCGAATTGATCACAGAGTTGATCACGCACAGCGGATCATCTCTGTGATCAATTCACGGACATGCATGGATTCCTTACCGATAATCTCCCGCGCGACCGGTCGAGCCGATATTCGGGACTTCGGGACGGCGCCGTACGGACCGCGTAACGCACGCCGTAACCGCGCCGGAACCACACCCGAACCGCGCCCGCACCGCGCCCGCACCGGCAGCGTACGGGCGTGCCGCCCCGGGGCCGATCGCCTTGGGGCGGGTCGGGTGCGGCCCGAAGAGGGTGGATCGGTAATCTAAGCGGGCTGATCCAACCTTTACCTCGTCCTAGGAGATGCCGCCGCCGTGAGCAGCAGCCTTCGACGCGGCGCCCTCGCCGCAGCCGCCATCGTGGTCTCGGTCGCCCCGCTCTCCGCCTGCGGAGCCGGGAACGACGCGCAGACGCTGGGGGTCAAGCCCGACAACGCCGCGACGTCCGTCGGGGACATCAAGATCCAGAACGCCACCGTGGTGACCCAGCCGGACCGCACGGCCGAGGGCCCGGCCGTCGTCACCGGCCGGATCTTCAACAACGGCAAGAACGACCAGACCGTCAAGGCCATCACCCTCCCCGGCACCAGCGCCCGGGTGAAGCTCTCCCCGGCCAAGGGCAAGGGCCCGGTCGTGGTCCCGCACGGCGGCTCGGTGGCCTTCGGCGGCGAGGGCAACGCCTCCGCCGTCATCAGCAACGGGCGCGAGGCCGCCCGGGACGGCAACGCGCAGCGGGTCGTCTTCGACCTCAGCTCGACCGGCAACGTCCCGATCACCGCGTTCGTGGTCCCGGCGAAGAGCTACTTCAAGGGCTGGGGCCCGTCCGAGCTGCCGACCGCCAAGCCGTCGGGCTCGGCGACGCCCAGCGGCAAGCCGAGCGGTACGCCCACCGGCACCGCCACCGGTAAGCCCAGCGGCACTCCGACCGGCACGGCGAGCGGCCAGCCCGGCGGCGAGGAGAGCAGCGGCACCCCGAACGGCATCGCCTCCGGCGAGCCCACCCCGAACGGCGGCGGTCACTGAGACGGTCACCGAGACCCGCACAAGCATGCGCGAGGGCGGCCCTGAACCTCTCCAGGGCCGCCCTCGCGCATGAGCCGGTTGCCTTGCTACGGCTCGTCTGAGCCGGTGGTTCACGGCTCACATGAGCCAGCCTTACGGCTCGAACTTGTACCCCAGACCCCGCACCGTCACCAAGTACCGAGGCGCGCCCGGGTCGGGCTCAATCTTGGCCCGGAGGCGCTTGACGTGGACGTCGAGGGTCTTGGTGTCGCCCACGTAGTCCGCGCCCCAGACGCGGTCGATCAGCTGCATACGGGTCAGCACCCGGCCCGCGTTGCGCAGCAACATCTCCAGCAGGTCGAACTCCTTCAGCGGGAGGTCCACCTTGCCGCCGCCGACCGTGACCACGTGCCGGTCGACGTCCATCCGGACCGGCCCGGCCTCCAGGGCGGCCGGGGTGACCTCCTCCGGCTCGCCGCGGCGGCGCAGCACGGCTCTGATCCGGGCGACCAGCTCGCGCGAGGAGAAGGGCTTGGTCACGTAGTCGTCGGCGCCTATTTCCAGCCCGACCACCTTGTCGATCTCGCTGTCCTTGGCGGTCACCATGATCACCGGGACATTGGACCGGCCGCGCAGCTGGCGGCAGACCTCCGTACCGGGCAGGCCCGGCAGCATCAGGTCGAGCAGCACCAGGTCGGCGCCGTTCCGCTCGAACTCATCGAGGCCCTCGGGGCCCGTAGTCGCGATGGCGACCTCGAATCCCTCCTTGCGAAGCATGTACGACAGCGCGTCGCTGAACGATTCCTCGTCCTCGACGACCAGAACTCGGGTCACGGAAGGACCTCCGGGGCAGAGAGTGGTTCATTGGTGAAGGTCTCGTACGGCCGGCCGTGGTCCTCGCCATCGAGGTCTCCGGTGTCGTACGACTCGCTCGATTCGCCCGTCTGGCTCCGCGAGCGGTCCCGGTCCCGCGCCGCACCGGCTTCCGGGAGTCTCAGGGTGAAGGTGGAGCCCTGTCCCTCGGCGCTCCACACGGTGACCTCCCCGCCGTGCGAGGCGGCCACATGTTTGACGATGGCGAGCCCGAGCCCGGTCCCGCCGGTCTGCCGCGAGCGGGCCGGGTCGACCCGGTAGAAGCGCTCGAAGATCCGCTCGCGGTCCTTCTCGGAGATGCCTATGCCCTGGTCGGTCACGGCGATCTCGATCAGGTCCCCGCCGGTCGCGGGGATGCGGCGGGCGGCGATGCCGACGCGGGTGCGGGCCGGGCTGTAGTTGACCGCGTTCTCGACGAGATTGCCGAGCGCGGCGGCCAGCTGGCCGCGGTTGCCCCAGACGTGCAGATCGGCGGTGCCGCCCGTGGCCATCGTGATCTGTTTGGTGCCCGCCTGGTGGCGGCACCGGTCGATGGCCTCGGCGACGAGCTCGTCCACCCGGACCGGCTCGGCGTCCTCCAGCGGGTCGTCGTTCTGCACCCGGGAGAGGTCGATGAGCTCCTGGACCAGGCTGGTCAGGCGGGTGGCCTCGACCTGCATCCGCCCGGCGAAGCGGGTGACCGCCTCGGGGTCGTCGGACGCGTCCATCACGGCCTCGGACAGCAGGGACAGCGCGCCGACCGGGGTCTTGAGCTCATGGCTGACGTTGGCGACGAAGTCGCGTCGTACGGCCTCGATCCGGCGGGCCTCGGTGAGGTCCTCCACGAGCAGCAGGACCAGCCGGGAGCCGAGCGGGGCCACTCTGGCGGAGACCGCGAGCGCGTCGCCGCCCCGGCCGGTGCCGCGGCGCGGCAGATCGAGCTCGATCTGCCGGATCTCGCCGTCCCGCCGGGTGTCACGGGCCATCGCCAGCATCGGCTCGACGGCCAGCTTGCCGCCGCGCACCAGGCCCAGCGCGTACGCGGCCGAGCTCGCCTTGACGACGGCGTCCGCTTCGTCGAGGACGACGGCCGAGGAACGCAGTACCGACAGCACTGTGTCCACGCCGGGCGGCAGCACGGCGTCGGTATGCAGCGAGGAGCGCGTAGGCTTCGCCTGTTCACGCTCGCTCCAGCGGAACGCCAGCATGGCGATGACGCCGGTGCACAACCCGGCGAGCGCCGCCACTGCGGCGATCGCCGCGTTCACGTTCATGCGTCCAGGTTATGCGGGCGGCGAGACCCCTCCACAGCCCCGTGACGATCCCCTCGGTCAGACGTTGCCGAGAGTTCACCGGGGAGTCGGTATCGGTTCACTCCGGACGTTTCGTCGAGCGGGTGTCACACGGGGTGGCCTGGGCCGCGTTGCCGAGAGTTCACCTGGGGCTCAGGTGTGATTAACGCCCGATGCCGGAAGCGGACGCGTTTCGGCCGGAGCGTGGAAGTGTGGGGCCCCGGGGCAAGAGCCACGGAGAACTGTCAGAAATCTGTCAGAGCCTGTCAAAGATCGTCACCAGAGTCGTGAAAGAGGTCAGTGATGCGGGACGCGTACCACGAGGAGCTTGATTCGATCGGGGACGGCCTGGTCGATATGGCCCGGCTCGTCGGTTCGGCCATCGGCCGTGCCACCACTGCCATTCTCGACGCGGACCTCAAGCTCGCCGAGAGCGTCATCGCCGCCGATGAGAAGGTCGATGATCTGCAGCGGGACCTGGAGGGACGGGCGATAGCCCTGCTCGCCCGGCAACAGCCGGTCGCCACCGATCTGCGGATCGTGGTGACCAGCCTCCGGATGAGCGCCGACCTGGAACGCTCCGGCGACCTCGCGCAGCACGTCGCCAAGCTGGCCCGGCTCCGCTTCCCGGGTACGGCCGTGCCGCACGACCTGCACGCCACGATCCTGGAGATGGGCCAGCTCGCCCAGCGGCTGATGGCGAAGGCCGCCGAGGTCATCATCACCAAGGACGTCGACCTCGCGCTCCAGCTGGAGCAGGACGACGACGCGATGGACCTGCTGCACCGCACCCTCTTCCAGCACCTGATGGACGACCGCTGGAAGCACGGCATCGAGACGGCCGTGGATGTCACGCTGCTGGGCCGCTACTACGAGCGGTTCGCGGACCACGCGGTCTCGGTCGCCAAGCGCGTGGTCTACCTGGTCACCGGTGAGCACGCCGACGAGATGTCCCCGCAGGAGGACGTCGAAGGGGCGTGACCGTCGAAGGGGCGTGACCGTCGAAGGGGCATGACCGCCGAGGGGGCGTGAGCGGTGACGGAGGCGTGAGCGGCGAGGAGGGGCGTGAGCGGCTACGCGATGTGAGCGTCTGCGGCGGTGTGCTTCGAAGCGCCGTCGACGCGCCCCTGCGCTCGGCCGCCGGGTCGTCGGCACCATGAGCAGCAGGTGACGTGACCCCTCCCGAGGAGGAGACGCATGGCGGACCTCTCCAAGCCCGAACCCGCTCCGACCCACCCCGTCGGCGCATGCGGCTGCGGCTCGGGCTGCGGCTGCGGCTGTCAGTCCGGCGGCCCGTGCCAGTGCGGCGGCAACTGCGGCTGACCGGCGCGACCCGTTCGAACGATACGACCCGTATGGCAGAGGGCCCGGGACCGGTGACCGGTCCCGGGCCCTCTCGCGTCGGCCACGGTGTCGTCGGCACGTCCCGCCCGAGGTGCGGTCGGCGCCGGAAGCGGCGAGCCTGGACCTATGGAGGACAAGACCCCGGCCCCGCCTCGCGTCGTGGTGGACGAACCGCTGGACGGCCGCCGCCGTGTGCTGATCGACGGCGCTGACGTCGGAGTGGTGGTGAGCCCGGACGAGCTCCGGCGGCTCCTGCACCGCGCGGGTGTGATGGAAGCGGACGCGCCCCTCGACAACCCCGAGCTGATCGAATGGAACGGCGGCGGCCCCGACGACTGGCCCGCCGCGCCCAGATGACGCACGCTGACCGGTTTGTGTACGCGCCATGCTGACGCACGCCGTCCGGCTTGCGTACGGGCCCTGCTGACGCACCCGCTCAGATGACGTAGCAGAGACGACGGAACCGCCACAACGTCCGGCGCCGGTCCCTCCCCTCGTGGGGACCGGTGCCGAACGCTGGAGCGGTGCCGATCCGCGTCCTACCGGGGCGGATCAGCGGGCCGGATCCGTGGTCGATGCGACCGCCGTCCCCGAGGGGACCGGCTTCACGAATCTCCGGGGCTCATGCGACGGGCTCACGCGACGCGCCCGTGACCACCGTCTCGTGACCGCGGTGAAAGCTGGCCGAGAACATGCGGTGCCATGGGGTTGTCTCTCCGTGCGCTGAGCTGATGGCCTGGCTGGACGGCTCGTGGTGGGTGCGCTAACGCGTCATGATCCTGCCAGCTGCGTCTCCCACCGAGGAGGTTCCGGTATCACGCCGCCGGTTTCTCCGCTGGTCAGGCGTATAAAGTGAGTTTTCCGGTCCGGATGTCCAGCGCGGGGGAAGTAAGGAGTAGAGACCTTGAGTTCCGACTCGGGGGCACGCATAGCCTTCGCGGAACGCCTCGCGCTGCTGTACAAGGAGGCCGGCAATCCTCCCCTCAAGAGCGTGGCCGAGGCGGTCGTCCGACTCCAACGGACCGATGAGCGGGGGCGTCCCGTACGGGTCTCCGCCCAGCGGATCAGCGACTGGCGACGAGCAAAGAACGTACCCGCCCAGTTCGCCGCCCTCGCCGCTGTCCTGCACGTCCTGATCCCCGACGCACGGCGCTCGCGGCCCGTACCGGTGTCCCCGGGCCTGTACGACATGGCCCGCTGGCAGCGGCTGTGGGAGCGCGCGGTGGCGGACCCGGTCGGCGAACGCCCCGCGCCGGCCGCGGAAGAGGAGGAAGGGCCCCCGGCCGAGGGCGGCCCGGCGGTCCCCGGTGGCGTATGCCCGTACCGGGGCCTGGCCTCGTACCGCCAGCAGGACGCCCGGTGGTTCTTCGGCCGGGAGCGGAGCACGGACGCCCTCGTCGCCCAGTTGCACGCGGCGGAGAAGACGGGCGGCCTGGTCGTGCTCGTGGGCGCCTCGGGGGCGGGGAAGTCCTCGCTGCTGAACGCCGGTCTGGTGCCCGCGCTGCGCACGGGGGCGCCGGGCGACGGGGACGGCCGGGCGAGGGGCGTAACTCAACTCGTGCCGGGCGCCGACCCGCTCGCGGAGCTGGCCCGCCACATCCCCGAACTCGCGCGCGTGATCCCCACGGCGGAGGAAACGGATGAACCGGAGCCGGACGTACCGGAGCCGGACGTACCGGAAGCGGACGCGGACGAACGCCCGGCTGACGGCCCACCAGCAGACGCGCCGACGGCGGACGCACCGACAGCGGCCATCCCCACACTGGACAAACCGACAGCACACCAACCAACCGCACACGAACCCGCGGCCGAGCCCGGCACCCCACAATTCGCCCACGCGGTCCGCGAGGCCATCAGCGCATGGGCGGACCGCGAGACGCCGTCCTCCGACGCCCGCCCCGTCGTGATCGTGGATCAGTTCGAGGAGGCGTTCACCCTCGGCTCCGACGAGGCCGACCGGCGCACCTTCATCCAGCTCCTCCACGCCGCCTGCACCCCCGCCGGCCCCGGCGAACCGCCCCCCGTGCTCGTCGTCCTCGGCATCCGCGCCGACTTCTACGAGCTGTGCCTGGGCTACCCCGAACTGGCCGACGCGCTCCAGCACCGGCACATGGTGCTCGGGCCGCTGACCACCGCCGAGTTGCGCGAGGCGGTGACCGGCCCGGCCAAGGCCGTGGGCCTGGAACTCGAACCGGGGCTCGCGGAGCTGATCGTCCGGGAGGTGAGCGCCGACGGCCCCCGAGGGTCCCATGACGCGGGCGTACTGCCGCTCCTCTCCCACGCCCTGCTCGCCACCTGGCAGCGGCGGAAGGCCGGACGGCTGACGCTGGCCGGTTACCGCGCGGCGGGCGGCATCCAGGGAGCGGTGGCGGCGACCGCCGAGCGGGCCTGGTCCAGCCTCGACTCCGAGGCGCGCACGGCGGCGAGGCTGCTGCTCCTCCGGCTGGTCCGGCTGGGCGAGGACACCCAGGCCACCCGCAGGCGGGGGACGCGGCACCAGCTGGCCAGGGAGTCGACGGATCCGGGCAAGACGGAGGAATCGCTCGAAACGCTGGTCCGTGCCCGCCTGGTGACGCTCGACGCCGAAACCGTGGAGATCACCCATGAGGCGCTGCTCCACGCCTGGCCACGGCTGCGCGACTGGATCGACGAGGACCGCAACGACCATCTGGTGCGCCAGCGGCTGGAGGAGGACGGCCGGTCCTGGGAGGGCTCGAACCGCGACTCGTCCCTGCTCTACCGGGGCTCCCGGCTGGAGCAGGCCCACACCTGGGCGAAGACCGCCGGCGGCACCTATCTGACCCGTAGCGCGGTGGAGTTCCTGGCCGCTTCGATGAGGCTGCGCAGGCGCACGGTGTGGCTCCGCCGTGGCGCGGTGTCGGCTCTGGTCGCCCTGGCGGTGCTGGCCGCCGGTACGGCGGTGGTCGCGTGGCAGCAGCGGGACGACGCGGTGTTCGAGCAGGTGGTCACCGAGGCCGATCGCTTCCAGAACACGGATCCGTCGCTGTCCGCCCAGCTCGCCCTGGTGGCGCACGACTTGCGGCCGCACGACGAGGGCGCGCGGAACCGGCTGCTCTCGATGGTGAACGCGCCGCTGGCCACGCCGCTGCACGGCCACACCGGCGCCGTCTACCTCACCTCGTTCAGCCCGAACGGGCGGCTGCTGGCCACCGCCAGCTACGACCGGACCGTCCGGCTGTGGGACGTGAAGGACCGGAGCCGCCCCAAACCGCTGGGCAAGCCCCTCACCGGCCATACGAGCTGGGTGAGCAGTGCGGTCTTCAGCCCGGACGGCCGCACCCTCGCCAGCGCGGGCGACGACGGCACGATCCGCCTGTGGGACGTACGCGATCCCCGCCATCCGCGCCCGCTCGGCGCCCCCCTCTCCCACCACGACGGCACGATCTATCTGGTCGCCTTCAGCCCGGACGGGCGCACCCTGGCCGCCGCCACGGAGGGTCGCGTGGTGCGCCTGTGGGACATGGGGCGCCCGGGCCGGCCGAAGGCGATCGGCGCGCTGACCGGCGCCACCGCCGCCGTGCGCTCCGTGGCGTTCAGCCCCGACGGGCGGACGCTGGCGGCCGGGGGCGACGACGCCTCGATCAGGCTGTGGAACATGGCAGAGCCGCGCCGTCCGAAACGGATCGGCAAGGCGCTGACCGGCCACAAGGATCTGATCCACTCCGTGGCGTTCAGCCCGGACGGCCGGACCCTCGCCAGCGGCAGCGCGGACAACACCATCCGGCTGTGGGACGTCGGCGATCCGCGTCGGGCGGAGCCGCTGGGCTCGCCGCTCACCGGCCATATCGGCCCCATATGGTCGGTGTCCTTCAGCCCGGACGGATCCATGCTCGCGGCCGCCAGCCAGGACAGTACGGCGAGCCTGTGGAACGTCAGCGATCCGGCGTATCCGTCCCAGGTCGGCGAGCCGCTCGCGGGGAGCAGCGGCGAGATGTACGCCCTGGGCTTCAGCCCCGACGGGCGGACCCTCGCCACCGGGAGCGGCGACAACACGGTCCGGCTGTGGTCGATCCCGACGTCGGACATGGTCGGCCGGATGGGGGTGTTCCGCCCGGACGGGCGGGTGCTCGCCACGGCCGGGCGCGACGAGAAGGTCCGGCTGTGGAACGTGGAGGATCCCCACCGGCCGGTGCCGCTGGGCAAGCCGTTCGTCCCCGGGAAGGGCTCGGTGCGGGAGCTGACGTTCGCCCCCGACGGCCACACCCTCGCGATGATGACCGGAGGCCGCCAGGTGCGGCTGTGGAACGTCACCGATCCGACCCGGCCCGTCCCGTACAAACCGCCCCTCCCCCTGCGGACCCGGTTCGCGGGCGCGCTGGCCTTCACGCCGGACGGGCGCATGATGGCGACCGCGTACAGCGACAACACCATCCAGCTGTGGAACGTCAGCGCCCCGTCGCATGTCCGCCGCCTCGGCAAACCGCTCACCGGCCACGGGGGCTACGTCAACAGCCTCGTCTTCAGCCCGGACGGCCGCACGCTGGCCAGCGGCAGCGCGGACAACACCATCCGGCTGTGGAAGGTGACCGACCCGCGCCACGCCACCCCGCGGGGCAGGCCGGTCACGGGCCACCTGGGCCCCATCAACGCGCTCGTCTTCACCCCGGACGGCCATACGCTGGCCAGCGGCGGCGACGACAACACGGTCCGGCTCTGGGACGTCACCGACCCCGGCAAGGTGACCCGGCTGCGGTCCCCGCTCACCGGCCACACCGACGCGATCGTGTCGCTGACCTTCAGCCAGGACGGCAGGACGCTCGCGAGCGGCGGCAACGACAACGCCGTCCGGCTGTGGGACGTCACCGTCCCGTCCAAGGCCACGTCCATCGGTCAGTCGCTCAGCCCCAACGCCAAGACCGGCAATTTCCTGTCGTTCAGCCCCCACAGCCGGATGCTCGGGGTGTCCAGCGGCGCGGACACGGTCCGGCTGTGGAGCCTGGACGTGGACGAGGCGGTGCGTCGCATCTGCTCGATGACGCGGGGCGTGCTGACCCCGGAGAAATGGGATGAATACCTCTCCCGGCTCTCGTATGCGCCCCCGTGCGGTCGGTGAGACGTTGCGCGAACGTTGCGTGATCGCGGTCACAACTGCTCACCAGGAGGGAGGAGTCGGCTCCTCCACCCCGGTGGCCGCGTTACTCTTAGGTACAGCCCGACCGCTGGTGCATCCCCCGTCGCCAGCGGTCGGGCGCTTCCATGTCCGGGGGCGTGTCCGGGAGACACTGGGCACCGGTGCGGCGCGACAGCGAACGACCCGCACGCCGTGCGCAAGACGACACCTCCCCCACCTGGAGACCCCGTGATCCGCAGGCTCGTCGACCAGGCCGCTCTCGACCTCGGCCGCGAGTACGTCCGCCACGCGCCCTGGAGCGCCGGAAAGCGGGCCCTGGTCGAGCGCCACCTCAACGCCGCCCTGCGGGACCGCCCCCTGCACCGCCTGGCCCGTACGCGCTTCGGCGCCACCTTCGCCGTCGACACCCAGGACCTCATCCAGCGGTACCTCTACCTCTTCGGCGTCTGGGAGCCCCATATGACGCGGTGGCTCCAGCGCCGGCTGAAGCCCGGGGACGTCTTCGTGGACGTCGGGGCCAACATCGGCTACTACAGCGTTCTCGCCTCCCGCCTGGTCGGGCGGAGTGGGACGGTGGTGGCGATCGAGGCCTCACCGACGTTCCACCAGCTCCTCCAGCGCCATGCCCGGCGCAACGACCGCACCAACATCCGCGCCCTCAACGCGGCCGTCTCCGACCGCGACGAGCTGCTGACCTTCATCCTCGCCAGCTCCCGCAACATGGGCGCCAACAGCGTCGTCCCCTACGACGGCCCCGCCGAGTCCACCTTCGAGATCGCGGCCCAGCCCCTGCCCGACCTGCTCACCGACGACGAGATCGCCAACGCCCGGGTCATCAAGATCGACGTGGAGGGCGCGGAGGGCAGCGTGGTCCGCGGCCTCCTCCCCCTCCTCGGCCAACTGCGCCCCGAGGCCGAACTGACCGTCGAGGTGACCCCCCAGCGCATGTCCGATCTGGGCGACTCCGTCGACGACCTGCTGACCGCCCTCAAGGACCACGGCTTCCACGTCTACCGCCTGCCCAACGACTACGCGGCGGGCAGCTACCCGGACGCCCTGCGGCGCCCGCCGGAGGTTCCGGTCCGCTGGCGGGGGCCGGTCACGGAGGAGAGCGACCTGGTCTTCTCGCGGGTCGACGCGGAGACGCTGCCGTGAGTGCTGGGGGCGGCTACTGGTCGTCCTGGGGCAGGTG
This sequence comes from Streptomyces sp. 5-10, assembly GCF_014712245.1. Taxonomy (NCBI): domain Bacteria; kingdom Bacillati; phylum Actinomycetota; class Actinomycetes; order Kitasatosporales; family Streptomycetaceae; genus Streptomyces; species Streptomyces sp. 5-10. Next base: position 273,955 of record NZ_JACVYG010000006.1, on the reverse strand, counting down.
GGTCTTGGCGTCCTCGTAGGTGGCGTCGGCGGCGGGCTCGGCCGGGGCGTAGACGAGGTGCAGCACACCGGTGCTGAAGGTGGCGGAGGAGAGCAGCTTCAGCGGGATCGTGGTCTCGCCCTCGTCGAACAGCCGCATGCCCCTGCGGACGGCGATCGGGTGGACCAGCAGGTGCAGCTCGTCCAGCAGGCCGTGCGCGATGAGCTGGCGGACGACGGAGACCGAGCCGCTGAGCGCGATATCCCCGCCCGGTTCGTTCTTCAGCGCGGTGACGGCTTCGGCGAAGTCGCCCTTGAGCTGCTCGGAGTTCCGCCAGGTGAAGCTGAGGTTCTGGCGGGACAGGACGATCTTGCGGGCGTCGCCGAGCTTCTTGGCGAAGTGGGCGTCCTCACCGCCCGCCGCCTCGCGGTCCGGCCAGGCTCCGGCGAAGCTGTCGTAGGTCTTGCGGCCGATGAGGAGGGTGTCGGCCGCGCCGAGGCTCGCGTCGACGGCGGCGCCCATCTCGTCGTTGAAGTAGGGGAAGTGCCACTGGTCGGGCGCCTCCACGACCCCGTCGAGCGAGATGAACAGGCTGGCGGTGATCTTCCTCATGATGCCCCTCCGGGGGATGCGGTCGGTGAGCGGTCGGTGCGCTCTTCCTCCTCTCAGACCGGGGAGGCCGCACAAACTCATCGGTGGCGGCGAGCGGGTTTTCAGCGGGTGTCTTCGTAGCGCCGGCCGCCGCACAAACCCATCGTGACGAACCGCCTCGGTTCTCAGCGTGTGCCGTAGCGCCAGCCGTCCATGGCGGCCAGGACCCGAGCCCGTGCCTCGACCACCGCGAACCGTGCCGCGCGCTCGGCCGCGTCGGTGTGCGCGGACTGGCTGGTGACCTGGCCGGGCCACTTGCGGTAGAGCAGACCGGTCTCGGCGGTGAACCAGCCGCGGCTGACCGCGTTGAGGGCCATGAGCAGGCCGGTGTCCTCGGAGGCGGGGAGGGCCATCCAGCCGCCGAGGGCGAGGAGCAGGTCCCGGCGTACGAAGAGGGTCGCGGGGTGGACCTGGGCGCGGTGGTCGTTCGCCCGCCAGAATTCGAGGACCGCGCCGCGTGCGAGGGGCCCCTGCGGCGGGTCGCCCTCGAAGCCGACGGTGGAGCCGTCGGGCAGCAGGTCCAGGGCGCGGGAGGTGGCCCAGCCGAGATCGGGGTGGTCCATGAGCGCGCGGAGGTCGCGGGCGAGGGCACCGGGGGTGAGCATGTCGTCGGCGTCCAGCACCTTGACGTACGCGCCCTCGGCGCGCGAGAGCCCCATCGTGCGCGCCATCGCGGCCCGGCCGGCCCGGCCCTGCCCGAAGCTGACGCGGGCGTCATCGGGGACGTAGGGGCGTACGGCGTCCGACTCGCCGTCCTCCTGGATGACCCACTGCCAGTCCCAGCCGTCCGGCAGCCGCTGCTCGCGCAGCGACTTGTAGGCGTCCGGGAGGTGCACGGCGCCCGGGGCGTGGACCGCCGTGATGACGGTGATGGTGTTCGGCATGGTCACCACCTCTTCAGGGGCGTGGTGAAGACGAGTTCCGTACGGTCGCCGCACAGCGTCACATCGGAGACCTCGACGACCCGATCGTCGGTGTCCGTGCAGATCTTCCGGAGAACGATCACCGAAACCCCCTTCTTGAGGCCGAGCGCTTCGGCCTCCTCCACCGTCGGCGGCCGGGCCGTGATCCGTTCCTCTATGCGGTCCAGCTCGACGCCGATCGTGTACAGCTGATTCTGCGTGCCGCCGGGCCAGGGCTCATGGGCGGCGTCGAGCAGGTCGGGGTTGGCGGCCACGACGTCGTGGACCAGGTAGGAGTGCACGAGCGCGAACGGCGCGTCCTCCTCGCGGCAGTTGGTGCGGTAGATCCGCTCCAGCAGCCGCGTGCCCACGGGGACCCCGAAGACGGACGCCAGGTCCTCATCGGCCTCGGCCTCGCGATACTCGGCGTGAAAGGCGAGGTCCGACGCCTCCAGCCCGGTGTCGTGCTCGGTCGACCCGGTCCGCGACCGCTCGGCCTCGGACCGCCGCACCCGGTCCTTCTCCCACTGGTGCCGCTCGTTGCTCCGCTCGACCCGCCGGCGCGGGGTCCGTACGAACGTCCCCACCCCGTGCCGCCTGTCGATCAGCCCCTCGGCCACCAGCTCCGACAGCGCCCGCTGCAACGTCGGCACGCTCGTCCGATACCGCGCCGCAAGCTTGTCCTCGGCCGGAAGCCGCTCCCCGGGCCCAAGCTGACCTGCGCGGATGCTCTGGCGCAGGGCATCCGCGATCTGCTCGTACTTGGCCATGCTCAGCTCACCCGTCCCAGGTTGCGCAGATACTTTCAGCCTAAGTCCTCAAGACCTCTTGACGTCTTAAGGACCGGAGCCGGGGCCGGGGCCGCCTGGGTCATCACCCGCACCCTCGGAGACGAGGCCGCGAAAAGCCCCCTACTCGCGGTGAGACCGCAGGTAGGGGGCTTGGACGCGTGGGGCCTACTTCTTCTTGCCCTGGTTCTTCACTGCCTCGATGGCGGCCTTCGCGGCGTCCGGGTCGAGGTAGGTGCCGCCCGGGTTGACCGGCTTGAAGTCGGTGTCCAGTTCGTAGGAGAGGGGGATGCCCGTCGGGATGTTCAGGCCCGCGATGTCGGCGTCGGAGATGCCGTCGAGGTGCTTGACCAGGGCGCGGAGGGAGTTGCCGTGGGCCGCGACCAGGACCGTCTTGCCCGTGAGCAGGTCCGGGACGATGCCGTCGAACCAGTACGGGAGCATGCGGACGACGACGTCCTTGAGGCACTCCGTCTGCGGGCGCAGCTCCGGCGGGAGGGTCGCGTAGCGCGGGTCCTCGAACTGGGAGTACTCGGCGTCGCGGTCCAGCGGGGGCGGCGGGGTGTCGTACGAGCGGCGCCAGAGCATGAACTGCTCCTCGCCGAACTCGGCGAGGGTCTGGGCCTTGTCCTTGCCCTGGAGCGCGCCGTAGTGGCGCTCGTTGAGGCGCCAGGAGCGGCGGACCGGGATCCAGAGGCGGTCGGCGGCCTCCAGCGCGAGCTGCGAGGTGCGGATGGCGCGCCTGAGGAGGGACGTGTGGAGCACGTCGGGGAGCAGGCCGGCGTCCCTCAGCAGCTCACCGCCGCGGACAGCCTCCTTCTCGCCCTTCTCGTTCAGGTTGACGTCCACCCAGCCGGTGAACAGGTTCTTCGCGTTCCACTCGCTCTCGCCGTGGCGGAGGAGGATCAGCTTGTACGGTGCGTCGGCCATGCCGTCGAGCCTACTGGACCGGTCTGAGGGGGTCGGTTGACGGACCCCGTCAATTGACTGGCGGGGCCACGTCAACATCGGTAAGTTGCGGATGCAGGTTGTGCCACTTACAGGGGGGGAGTCGTCCGGTGTCCGTCGTCCGACTGAGGCAGGCCGCGAAGGAGAGTGTCTCGGGGTTGCCCCGGGAGTTCTGGTGGCTGTGGACCTCCACGCTGGTCAATCGGCTGGGCGGGTTCGTGGCCACGTTTCTTGCCATGTACCTGACCGTGGACCGCGGCTATTCGGCGATGTTCGCCGGGCTGGTCGGCGCGCTGCACGGGCTGGGCGGGGCCGTGTCGGCGGTCGTCGCCGGGGTGCTGACCGACCGGCTGGGGCGGCGGCCCACACTGCTGGTCTCGCAGCTGTCGACCGCGGTCACCGTCGCCGTGCTGGGCTTCGTCCAGAACCCGGTCGCCATCGCCGTCGTGGCCTGTCTGGTGGGGATGACCAGCAACGCGTCACGGCCCGCGGTGCAAGCGATGATCGCCGACATCGTCGCGCCCGGGGATCGGGTGCGGGCCTTCGCGCTCAACTACTGGGCCATCAACCTCGGCTTCGCCGTCTCCGCGGCGGCGGCCGGGCTGATCGCGCGCCATGGCTATCTCACGCTCTTCCTGGCGGATGCCGGGATGACGCTGCTGTGTGCGGTCATTGTCTTCGGGAAGGTTCCGGAGTCGCGGCCCGAGCGGGAGCGTGCCGCCGAGGGCGTGGTGGCGGATGCGCCGGAGCGCGAGGTCGGGTTGGGTACGGTGCTGCGGGACGGGCGGTTCATGGCCGTGGTCGCGCTGTCGTTCCTGGTCGCGACCCTCATCCAGCAGGCGTTCGTGGCGCTGCCCGTGGCCATGGGGGCGGACGGGCTGTCCAGTACGGACTTCGGCGTCGCGATCGCGACGAACGGCGTACTGATCGTGGCCGTACAGATCCCGGTGACGCGGTTCCTCGAGCATCGCGACCCGGCGCCGCTGCTGACGGTGTCCGCGCTGCTGACCGGCGCCGGCTTCGGGCTGACCGCCTTCGCCGGGTCGGTCGGGATGTACGCGCTGGCCGTGATGGTCTGGACGGTCGGCGAGATCATCAACTCTCCGACGCAGATGGGGCTGGTCGCCCGGCTCTCCCCGACCCATGGGCGCGGCCGCTACCAGGGGATGTACACCCTGTCGTGGTCCCTCGCCTCGCTCATCGCCCCGCTCGCGGGCGGCGCCGTCATGGACCGCTTCGGCGCGGATGCCCTGTGGGCGGCCAGCGCCGTGGTGGGCCTCGTGGCGGCCGGGGGGTATGTGGCGCTGGGGCGCGCCCTGCGGAGCCGGCCTGCGGCCGGGGAGTCCGGGGGTGGAGTGGGTGTGGGTGTGGGTGTGGGTGCGGCTCCAGATGCGGCTGCGGCTGGTGGGGCTGGTGCCGCCTCGGGTGGTGGCGTGCCTGCGGTGGGGGCGGGCTCCTCGTAACGGGGCCGGGGGCCGCTCCAGTGGGGGCGGTGGACACCGGATTCCGGGGGATCAAGGTGTGGGTCTCGGGATGACCGGCTCGATGTGGATGGTCGGCTCGATGTGGAGGGTCGGCTCGATACGGAGGGTCGGCACTGGGCGCGGGGGCAGGCGGTACGCCGGGGGCGTCGGCCATGCCGGGAAGGTGGGCTGTTGGTAGGTCGGGTACGGACCGGGCTCCGTACCCGTGCCGCCGCCCGGCTGGTAGCGGTCGTTCCAGCGGGTCACCGGTGTTCCGGGGTAGCTCGGCTCGTCCCGGTTCGCCCATAGGACGAACGTCAGCCCCGTCATCCCCACCAGCACGGTGAGCGCCAGCGCCCGTACGGCGGTGATGCGCCGGCGTGCGGGACCGGTGGCCCCGGGGGCGATGCTGATCCGTCGCGCCCGCTCCCCCGGCGTCGGCCCGTCCGCCGTGCCCCCGGCCCTACCGGTGATGGGCAGCGGTGCGCGTTCGTCCACGCCAAGGGCGGCCAGGTGCAGCCCCAGCCGCTGGGTCTGGCCGGGGAGCCGTACGGCGGTGTCGGCCCAGGTGCGGATGGTCTCGGGGGCGATGCCGTCGGGCGGTACGAGGAGGCTGGGGCCGGTCCAGTTCATGGCCCAGTACGCGGTCCCCCGCGCGACCAGCTGCGCACCGATCAGTACGGCCAGGGCCTCGGCCAGGGGGGCGAGTGGGTCCTGTTCGGTCTGATCGCCACGGGGCGTTCGCTCGGCCTCGGGCAGCCGGGTGTTGAGTGCGCGCGCCAGTGGCATGCGACGACCGCCGTCCAGCAGTCGCAGCACTCGGTGGATGGTCAGCCGCTCCGGCTTCCCGTCCGGCTCCGCCTCCGGTCGGCCCAACCCCTCCGTCTCCTCCACCCCGCGCACCGCCTCCGCCAGCGGGATCAGGATCCGTGTCGCGCGGTGCTCCGCCAGCTCGGTGAGCCAGTCCCGCCAGGGCACCCTCGTGCCCGCGTCCGGGCCGGACAGCAGGACGCGGCCCAGCGCGACCGCGTACCGCGGCTGTACGGAGAGCTGTGCCGAGAGCTGTGCCGAGAGAGGTTCCAGGGTGGCGGAGGGTTCGGCTCCGGGCTGCTGCGCGGGCAGACGCGCCAGCCGTTCCAGCCGGACGGCCAGGGCCGGATGCGCGTCGTCGGGGGCGGCGGGCCGCTCGACGGCGCGGGCGCGCAACGCGGCCATCGGCTCCCGGAGTTCGGGCGCCTCGACCATATGGGCGAAGGCGCGGAACGGATCGTCGGGGACCCGGCCCGTCGCCCGGCGCATCGGGGCGAGGAAGTCCGCGAGGAACTCCTGCCACGCCGCCTCCAGCACCGCCGTGGAGCACAGCGCGTCGGCGACGGCGCCCGGACCGGCCACCCGCGCCGCCTCGCGATCGGCCTCCAGCTCCTGCCGCCGCCGGACCGGGCGGGTGAGCCAGCGGAAGACGTGGGTGTAGAGGCCGAGCAGCAGCAGCGGCACGCCCGCGTACAGCCGCACCAGGTCGTTCGCGGCCGACGCGTCCTGGATCGCCTGCCGGGCGGCGACCAGGCCCGCCGCGCCCCGGTGGGCGACCGCGCCGAAGCGGCTGTGGCGGCCGGAGAAGTGGCCCAGCTCATGCGCGAGGACGGCGCGCAGTTCGGCGGGCGACAGACCGGCCAGCAGGGGCAGTCCGAGGTAGAGGACGCGTCGGCCGGGGGCGAGCCCGAGGAGCGGAGCGTCCTCGGTGACGGAGGCGTTGACCTCGGCGGTCAGCTTGATGTGGCCGGGCGGCCGGGTGCCGACGTCGAGGGCCAGCTCCTCGACCGTGCGCCATAATTCCGGGGCCCCGCGCCGGGTCACCGTCACCGCGTCCTCGCGCGGGGCGGCGGGGCGGGCGGTGCGGATCACCGCCCACACCATGCCGAAGACGATCGGGGCGAACGCCGCGCAGGCGGTGACGACGGTGGTGGGCGGTGTCGTGGCCTCCGGCGTTCCCGCGGTCCATAAGGCCGCCGCGAGGAAGGCCGCCCAGAGCAGCACCATGGCCGCTACCAGCGCGTAGAAGACGGCGAGCAGCGCGAGGGCGAGGAGCGCGCGGGAAGTGGCGAGGAGTGCGCGGGCGGCGGCGATCATCGACGCCCCCGGATGCCGTCGCGGGCGCGGTTCGGGACGTCGTCGCGCACCGCATTCCGGGCGTCGCCGCGGGCGCGGTCCGGGGCGATGTTCCGGGCGCCGCCGCAGGCACGGTCCGCGTCACCGCCGCCGCAGGCACGGTCCGCGTCACCGCCGCCGCTGCGGGCAAGGTTCGCGTCGCCGTCTCGCGGCTTCGCTCGACGGACGCCGTCCCCCTGCGCGTCATGGCCGACGTCGCGGGCGTCACCCGAGACGTCGTCGCGGGCCCCGCCCCGAGCCTCGTCGCGAGCGGCGCTCCGCCCGGTGTCGCGGGCCCCGCCGCGGCCTCCGCCCCCGCCCCGCAACGCCCGGCCCTCGTCCCTGAACCCGGCCGACAGCCACTCCGCGGCCCCGTACAGGGCCACGCTCAGCGGGTCCTTCGGGGTGCGGGTCAGGAGGCGGTCGGTCGCGCGGCCCAGCTCCGGGGAGACGTCGAGCAGCAGGCTCAGCCGGGCGCGGGCCTTGTGGAGGTTGCTGCCGACGCTGCCGACGGAGATGCCCAGCTCAGCCGAGATCGCCTGATAGCTCATGCCCTCGAGCGAGTGCATGACGACCACCTGGCGCTGGCGCGGCGGCAGCGTGCCGAGGGCGCGCAGGGCGGCCAGTGCCTCGGCGGTCTCCTCCACGCTCGCGGTCGTGGCGGCCGGGACGCTCATCTCGACCGGCTTCCAGCGGAACCACCAACGCCGCCCGTCCCGCGAGAGCTTGCGCCGCATGGTGGTGGTCACCCATGCCTCGGGCGAGGCGCACGCCCTGACCTCGGGCCAGCGGCGCATCGCCTCGATGTACGCCTCCTGCACGGCGTCCTCGGCGTTCTGCCGGTTGTCGCTGAGCATCACCGCGCGGGCGGCCAGCCAGGGGTAGGTGCGGGCGTAGAAGGCGTCGAACTCCTCCTCGGGCCGCCCGCCGCGCGTGGTCTCCTCGACGGTGTCACTCACCTCGATCGCCCCCGCTCCGCCCGTCCCGGTCGCCCCGGTAGCCTGGCTCGCCCAGCCCGTTCCGCTCTCCCCGGTCGCCCCGCCCGTTCCGCTCGCCCCACTCCTCCCGATCCTCCGGCCGCCGCCGTATGGTCAGCGCCGCGCCGTCGGGGCGGCGGTCGGTGAGGACCGTGCCCGGCTCCGTTCTGTTCACCAACTCGGCCAGCGTGCGCGCCCGGAGCCGTTCGCCCGAGCGCGCCGCCAGCCAGCGGATGACGTCCCCCATCAGCCGTAGCACCCCCACCGTCACGACCGTTGCCACCGTGAGCCACGGATTGTCCATGAGCACCGTTGTGTCTCCTCTTCATGGTTCCCGGCCGCCGGAGCCGGTTCACCATGAAGAGCCCTCATGGACGGTATTTCTTCACCGCGTTCCTCACGATGTTTCAGGGGAGGTGTCAGCGAAGTGCGCGCTGCGCCTCGTACAGGTTGCGGGGGTGGACCGCCTCCGGGTGTCCGTAGGACTCGATACGGGAGTGGAGCGGACCGGTGAAGTCCGGGACGTCGATCTGGCCGAACTGCCGGACCTCGCTGATCCCGACCGTCGCGCTGTACGGCGCGATGTCGTCGATCTTGACGCACCCGGCCCGCTGATTGGTGACCGTGACGTTCCAGTGGGCGAACCGCGCACCGTAGAGCGGACCGGCGCTCGCGTCGCCGCCGTGCGACCCCGTGTTGTCCACGGTGATCTCCGTACGGACGTTGGCGAAGGGCATCCCGCGGTGGGTGTCGAAGGTGCCCATCTCCATCCGGCCGCGCGACCAGACGTTGTAGCTGGACAGCCCCTCCACGTTGATCCCGTGCAGCTGTGTCCCCGCCGGGGCCGGGACGGTGCGCTGGGCCAGGACGAAGTCCTCCACGAGGTTGTCGTGCGAGCCCTCGCGGCAGCAGTAAGGATGGTGGCTGCCACGGCCGGTCACCCGGGTGCGGCGCAGGGTGCACGCTTTGGCGGCGACGAGCAGGAAGCCGTTGTCGACGTTGTTGACGGTCACGTCGTCCACCCAGCAGTCCCACGCGCACTGCAGCGCGACGCCGTTGTACCCCTTGTCCAGCAGGTGCTGCGCCTGCGGGGTCTCGACGACGTCGAGGGTGATGCCCTCGACCCCGGAGCCGGTGACCGGGCGCACCAGCGTGGTGAACCGGGGCTTCCAGACGGACCGGGCGTCGAGCGGCAGCGGACGGTCGAGGGTCACCCGGCGGCGCCGCCGGTCGACGGCGACGACGCGGCACGGCCACTCGTAGGGGACGTACGAGGTGAGCTTGGTCTTGTCGGTCCAGACGTAGTCGGCGGCGCCCTCGACATCACCGGCCATATGGGCCAGCAGCGAGTGGCCGTCGTCGTCGGTGAGTTGGAGCAGCACGCGGTCGCCGCGGCGCAGGGCGGACGGGTCCCCGACGGTCACCGTCCAGTCGCCGCGGCGGGCGGGGGCGGCGAAGTCGGTGAGGGTGTGCCACTCGTCGCGCCGGTTGCCGGTCCAGCCCTCGAACGGCCACGCCTGGGCCCGGATCGCGTCGGTGAGGGAGCGCCAGCGGGCGTCCGGGCAGACCCAGATGAGCCCGCCGGCCCAGGACCAGGACGACTTGTTGCCGCCGTAGCGGCTGCCGTACGGGCCGATCAGCTCGGTGAGGTTACGGGTCGCGTGCAGGGTGGTGCGGCCGCTGCCGGCACCGCGCAGTACGACGTTGTCGTAGCCGAGGCGGATGACGTCGTCCACGCGGTACGTCCCGGGCGGCACCAGCACCGTGCCGCCGCCGCGGCGACCGGCGGCGGCGATGGCGCGGTTGATCGCGGGGGCGGCGTCCGCGGAGCCGTCGGGCCGGGCGCCGAAGGCGCGGACGTCCGCGACGACGGGCAGGCGGGGAAAGCTCGTGCGGCCACCGAGGTATCCGGCGCGGCCGACGTAGGGGATCTGGGGGTGGGTGTACGGCTGGGCGCGGAACTCACGCCAGAGGGCGGAGGTGCCCGGCCCGCCGGACGTGCCCGTCCCGCCCGGCGTACGGGTCCCGCCCGGCATACCCGGTGCGGCGGCCGCCGCCGCGTCCGTGGCGGTCAGGAGCGGGGCCCCCGCCCCCAGGAGCGTGGCGCCCGCCGCCAGGCCCATCGCACCGCCGAGCAACTGCCTTCTGCCGATCTCCGTGCCCATGAGCCAGCCCCGCCTTCCATGGATGTGAACGCAGTTCAGGTGAGAGACGGCGTGAGAATGCCATGGGGCAGGGGTGCGCGGAAGGGGTCGCGTCAGGATGGGCGAAGGTCAACAGGAGAAGTCGACAGGATGGGCGGAGGTCAAACAGAAAGGCGGGCGTCGGACGAAGACCGGGCCGGGGCCCGGTCGTTCACTTCGCCGCATCCCGAGTCAGATTGCTGAACGCCTCAAGATTCCGGGTCGATTCGCCCCGCGAGGTACGCCACGCGTACTCCTTGCGAATGGCCGTGGCGAACCCCATCTCCAGCAGCGTGTTGAAGCTGCCGTCCGCGTTCTCCAGCACCGTGCCGAGCAGCCGGTCCACCTCCTCCGGGGTGACGGCCACGAGCGGCAGCTTGCCAACCAGATAGATGTCGCCGAGCTGGTCGATCGCGTAACTCACCCCGTACAGCCGGGTGTTGCGCTCCAGCAGCCAGCGGTGGACCGCCTCGTGGTTCTCGTCCGGGTGGCGGACGACGAAGGCGTTGACCGAGAGGGAGTGCCGGCCGACCCGCAGCGAGCAGGTGGTCGACAGCTTGCGGGTGCCCGGGAGCGTGACGACATAGGTGCCGTCCTCCGGGCTCTCCCACTCCAGTTCGGCGTCGTTCAGCGTCCGCTCGATGACGGCCCGGGGGTCGGCCTCGCGGGCCGTGTCGGCCTTACGGTCGGCCTCGGGGGCCGCGTCGGCCTTACGGTCGGCCTCGGGGGCCGCGTCGGCCTTACGGTCGGCCTCGGCCACGGGGTCAGCCTTACGGTCGGCCTGGGGCTCGGCCATGGGGTCAGCCTTGGGGTCAGCCATGGGCCGATCGTAGGCGACGCCGCTCCCGCATCGCCTCCGTGTACACGTCCGCCGTGGCCGCGGCGGCCGTGTCCCACCCGAAGGACTGGGCGTGCCGGGCCGCCGCCGCACCCATCCGGTCCGCCCGCCCCGGGTCCTGGACGAAGGCGCTCAGGGCACGGGCGTAGTCGGCGGGGTCGTGGCCGTCGATCAGCGTGCCGCTGACCCCGTCCCGTACGGCCACCGGAAGGCCGCCCACCGAGGCCGCCACGACCGGGGTGCCGCACGCCTGCGCCTCGATGGCCACCAGCCCGAACGACTCGCTGTACGACGGCATGACCAGCACGGACGCCGCCCGGTACCAGTCCGCGAGCTCGTCCTGCGCACAGGGCGGCCGGAACCGGACCACATCGCAGATCCCCAGCCGCGCCGCCAGCTTGTGCAGCCCCTCGGGCTTGGCCAGGCCGCTGCCGCTGGGGCCGCCCACCACGGGCACGACCATGCGCTCGCGCAGCGAGGGGTCCTCCTCCAGGAGGTGGGCGACGGCGTGCAGCAGGATGTCGGGGGCCTTCAGCGGCTGTATGCGCCCGGCGAAGAGGGGTATGAGCGCGTCGGCCGGGAGCCCCAGCCGGGCCCGGGCGGCGGCCCGGCCGTCGGCGGGCCGGAAGCGGTCGAGGTTCACCCCGGGGTGGACGACCGCCACCAGCTCGCGCGCCGCCTCGTAGTGGCGCACCAGCTCCTCCGCCTCCTCGGCGGTGTTGGCGATCAGCCGGTCGGCGGCGCGGACGATCTGCTGCTCGCCGATGACGCGGGCCGCGGGCTCGGGAGTGTCGCCCGCCGCCAGCGCGGCGTTCTTGACCTTGGCCATGGTGTGCATGGCGTGCACCAGCGGCACTCCCCAGCGCTCGGCGGCCAGCCAGCCGACGTGGCCGGAGAGCCAGTAGTGGGAGTGGACGAGGTCGTAATGGCCCGGCCGGTGCCCGGCCCACGCCTGCATGACGCCGTGGGTGAACGCGCACAGCTGCGCCGGGAGGTCCTCCTTGGCCAGACCCTCGTAGGGCCCGGCGTCCACATGCCGGACGAGCACCCCGGGGGCGAGCTCGACGGCCGGGGGCAGCGCGGCGGTGGTGGCCCGGGTGAAGATCTCCACCTCAATGTCGATGGCGGCGAGGCGCCTGGCCAGCTCCACGATGTAGACGTTCATGCCGCCGGCGTCGCCGGTGCCGGGCTGGTGCAGCGGCGAGGTGTGGACGCTGAGCATCGCGATCCGCCGCGGCCGCCGTGACGTACGGCGAATCCGCTGGTGGGACGGGGCGCCGAACGGTATGTGGGACCGGCCTCGCAGGCCGCCGAGCCGGGACGCGTGCTGGCTCACCGCGCGTTACCTCCTTGCCGGGGCGGGCTCCCTCCAGGGCGTCAACACCGGAACGTGTAGTTCCCATTTCCGCTTTGCCAAAGCGTGACGTTCTGATGTCCGACGGCCACTCCCCGTCCGCCCCGCCATGGGCTCCTCCGCCGCCCCGGCATAGGCTCAGCGCCATGCCCGCCCGCGTTCCCCCGCCGTCCCGCCCGATCGGTTCGGCGACCCGCGGGACCACCAACCCCAACCGCCTGCGCCGCATGGACCGGTGGATCGCGGCGGCGCACGGGCCCACGCTGCGGCGGGCCGGGGAGGCGCCGGTGGCGGTGGACCTGGGGTACGGGGCGGCCCCGTGGACCGCCGTCGAGCTGCTGGACCGGCTGCGGACCGTACGGGCCGGGGCCCGCGTCGTGGGGGTCGAGATCGACCCCGGGCGCGTGCTCGCCGCCCGGCCCTACGAGCGCGAGGGGCTCACCTTCGCGCACGGCGGCTTCGAGGTGCCGCTGCCCGGCGGGGCCCGCCCGGCGCTCATCCGGGCGGCCAACGTGCTACGGCAGTACCAGGAGGGCGAGGTCGCCGCCGTGTGGCGGCGGCTGTGCGCCCGGCTGGCGCCCGGCGGGCTGCTGGTGGAGGGCACCTGCGATGAGATCGGGCGGCGGCACGTATGGGTCGCGCTCGACGCGTCGGGCCCGCGCACCGTGACCTTCGCGGCCCGCCTCGGCTCCTTGGAACGCCCCTCCGACCTGGCCGAACGGCTCCCCAAGGCGCTGATCCACCGCAATGTGCCGGGCGAGCCGGTGCACACCTTCCTGCGCGACTTCGACCGCGCCTGGGCTGCCGCCGCCCCGTACGCCCCGCTCAGCGCGCGTCAGCGCTGGATACGCAGCGCCCAGACGCTGCGCGCGGAGGGCTGGCCGCTCACCGACGGCCCGCGGCGCTGGCGCCAGGGCGAGGTCACGGTGCGGTGGGAGGCGGTGGCGCCCCGGGGCTGACGGCGCCGCCCGGGCCGTCTCCCGTGGTGCCCAGGGCGTTCGCCGCGTCCCCGCCCAGGGCGTTCGCCGCGTCCCCGCCCAGGGCGTTCGTCGCGTCCCCGGTGCCACCCGCCGTATCGGGGTCACCGCCCGCCGCGTACTCCTCGCTGATCTCCTTCGGGCCGAACGGCCACACCTTCTCCATCCGCGCCCACAGCACGAACGCCACGCACCCCGCCGCGACCCAGGCGAGCGACCACTCGATGGGGTGCCGCCCGGGGGAGTTCTTGTCCGCGTAGCCGTAGATCACCAGCCAGCCCACCAGCGCCACCACGCTCGGCAGCGGATAGAGCCACATCCGGTACGGCCGCCGCAGGCCGGGCTGGCGGCGGCGCAGCACCGTGACGGCGACGACCTGCGCCAGGGCCTGCACGATCACCATGACCGTGGTCAGCAGCTGGATGAGCGTGGCCAGATCGGTGTGGCGGCCGATGAGGAAGCCGACCGCCGTCACGACACCCATCGTGGCCAGGCCCAGCACGGGGAAGCGATGGCGCGGGTGGAGCGTGCCGTACGGCCGGAAGAAGACCCGGTCGCGGGCGGCGTCGTACGGCACCCGGGAGCCGCCCAGCAGCCCGGCGAAGACGGACGCGAAGGCCGTGATGAGGATGAGCACGGTGACGACGTCGGCCGCGCCCTTCCCCCAGGTCTCCTCCAGCACCGCCGAGGCGACGGACTGGGCGGCCACCGAGTCGGGGTCGGTCATCTCGTGCCAGTCGACGACGCCGAGGGTGCCGATCTGGAGCAGCAGGTAGATCCCCATGATCCCGGCGATCGAGGTGACGATCGCCCGCGGCAGGGTGCGCCCGGGGTCCTTGATCTCGGCGCCCATGTACGCGGCGGTGTTGTAGCCGAGGTAGTCGTAGATGCCGATGGTCAGGCCCGCGGCGAAACCGGTCCAGAAGTGACCGCTGGTCAGCTCGAAGGCGTGGTCCGGATAGGTGAACGCCTGCCCCGCGTCGAAGTGGCTGAAGGCCGCCACGATGACCAGGACCACGGAGGCGATCATCACGCACCACATGACGGCCGTGATCCGGGCGATGTGCTCGACGCCCCGCCACAGCAGCCCGATGACGAGGACGATGACGCCGAGGCCGACCAGATCGCCCTGAGTCTGGGTCATGTCCGGCCACAGATAGCCCAAATACTGCACCAGACCGACCACACCCGTGGACATGATCAGCGGGATGAACAGCATCGCCGTCCAGACGAACAGGAACGGCATCAGCTTGCCGCTGCGGTACTGGAACGCCTGGCGCAGATACACATAGCTGCCCCCGGCCCCGGGCAGTGAGGCGCCCAGTTCGGCCCAGATCAGCCCGTCGGCGAGCGCGAGCACCGCGCCCGCGACGAAGCCGATGACGGCCTGTGGCCCGCCGAAGGCGGCGACCATGAGGGGGATGGTGACGAACGGCCCGATGCCGCACATCTGGCTCATGTTGATGGCGGTCGACTGGAACAGGCCGATACGGCGGACGAATCCGCCCTCGGTGCCGGACATCCGGACCTCCATTGCCCTCTCGCGCCACTGGCGCCACCGTGGGAGGGAATGAAAGTAAGGAAAGTTTCCAGTCGCGTCAAGGAGGTGGGCCGCGGCAAAACGCGGCCCGGGGCATCAGGGAACCACCCGGCGCCCGGACCATCACAGGCACTACCCGGCGCCCGGCCGGGTCCGGGCGGTCAGGCCACCGCCGCCGCGCCCGCCAGCACCTTCAGCGCCTCCGCCGTCGCCGACCCCTCGTCGGCCGTGTACGTGCACAGCATCTGCCCGGGGTCCGCGGGCAGCACGAACGCCTCGAACCGCAGCACCAGCTCCCCCATCTCCGGATGGCGGAACCGCTTGACGCCCCGCGTCCGCTCCAGCACCGCCTGCGCCTCCCACCGCCGCCGGAACTCCTCGCTCCGCTCCAGCAGTTCATGGGTCACCCGGCACACCCGCGAACTGCCCGGGTGGCGCCCGACCTCCGCGCGCAGCCCGGCCACCGTGTCATCGGCGACCTCGTCCCAGTTCGGATGGATCTCCTTGAGCCGGGGGTCGAGGAAGACCAGCAGCGGGCCGTTGCGCCGCTC
The DNA here is from genome assembly GCF_014712245.1 of Streptomyces sp. 5-10. Classification (NCBI taxonomy): domain Bacteria; kingdom Bacillati; phylum Actinomycetota; class Actinomycetes; order Kitasatosporales; family Streptomycetaceae; genus Streptomyces; species Streptomyces sp. 5-10. Next base: position 258,659 of record NZ_JACVYG010000006.1, on the reverse strand, counting down.
ATCGGGGATCGCGGAGTAGTCGACGCAAATCCGGGTGCCGAGGGTGTTCCAGGCCAGGATGTCCATCGCCGGTCCGTAGACATAGGCCGGAACGGTGCCGTCCATCGCGTTCAGCAGCTGCTGGATCTCCGGCCGCACCCGGGGCCGCGGGTCGGGGTCGGGCTCACCGGCGCGCCGCCGGGGCAGCGTGATGTTGCGCAGATAGGTGTGCTCGGACGGGGTCAGCCGCAGCGCCCGCGCCAGTCCGTCGACCACCGAGTCCGAGACGGCCGGGGCCCGGCCCTGCTCGATACGGGTGTAGTAGTCGACGCTGATCCCGGCCCGCTGGGCGACCTCCTCACGGCGCAGCCCGCGCACCCGGCGCCGGGCGACCCCGTCCGGCAGCCCCAGCTCGGCCGGGTCGAGCGCGGCGCGGCGCGACGTGAGGAACCCCTTGATCTCCGGTTCGGATTGGCCCATTCGTTCATTATCCGCGCGCCGCCGGATTCCGGGCCGGAAAGGTGGTTCTGGCAGACCCAGGTTGAGCCGGGCCTGGTGAGGTCCCCGCCCGGAGCCGAGGCTGAAGGCGCAGGACGCCAGGGAAGCAAAGGCGAAGACACACGCAAAGGCCCGGGACACAAAGGCCCGGAACGCAAAGGCCCGGAAGGCAAAGGAAGGCAGCTGCCATGAAGCGCAGGATCCTGGGCGGGACCGGCATCTCGGTGAGCGAGTACGCCCTCGGCGCGATGATGTTCGGCGCCGTGGGCAACCCCGACCACGAGGACTCGGTACGGATCATCCACCGCGCCCTCGACGCGGGCATCAACGTCGTCGACACCGCCGACATCTACTCGGCGGGCGAGTCCGAGGAGATCGTCGGCAAGGCCCTCAAGGGCCGCCGCGACGACATCGTCCTCGCGACCAAGGCCCATTTCCCGATGGGCGACGACCCCAACCACGGCGGCAATTCACGGCGCTGGATCACCCATGAGGTGGAGAACAGCTTGCGCCGCCTGGACACGGATTACATCGACCTCTACCAGATCCACCGGCCGGACCCGACGACGGACGTCGACGAGACGCTGTCGGTCCTGTCCGACCTGGTCAGGGCGGGCAAGGTGCGCGCCGTCGGCTCCTCCACCTTCCCGGCCGAGCAGATCGTGGAGGCCCAGTGGGTCTCCGACCGGCGCGGCCACGTACGGTTCCGCAGCGAGCAGCCGCCGTACTCGATCCTGGCGCGCGGCGTGGAGGCGGCGGTGCTGCCGACCGCGCGGAAGTACGGGATGGGCGTGCTGAGCTGGGGTCCGCTCTCGGCGGGCTGGCTCACGGGCCGCTACACCAAGGCGTCCGACATCGATCTCTCCGGCGGCCGGGCGGCCGTGGAGAAGCACAAGTTCGACCCGTCGCTGCCGGACAACGCGCGCAAGCTGGAGGCGGTCGGCGCGCTGGCCGAGCTGGCCTCCGACGCCGGGCTCTCGCTGCCGCACATGGCCATCGCCTTCGTACGGGCGCATCCGGCCATCACCTCGGTGATCATCGGCCCGCGCACCATGGAGCAGTTGGAGGATCTGCTCGCCGGGTCCGAGGTGGAGCTGAGCGAGGACGTCCTGGACCGTATCGACGAGATCGTCCCGCCGGGCACCGACCTCAACCGGGCGGACAGCTACTACGTGCCGCCTGCGCTCGAGGACAAGAGCCTGCGCCGCCGCTGACGGTCAGCCACCCGTCAGCCGCTGACCAGATGCCGAGGGCGGTTCAGGACGGCCGCAGGGCGTGCAGCAGCGCGTCGATGAGGGTGCGGTCGTGGTCGTAGGTGAGGCGGCGGCGGGCCGCGTCCGGGGGCAGCCAGAGCAGACGGTCGACCTCGCGGTTGGGCACGAAGACCTCGTCGTGGTCGACCGCCTCCGCCGCCCAGTAGCGGACCTGTTTGGGGCGGCCCTTGGCGGTGTAGTGGAGGGTGGGCAGCACCGCCCCCGGGACGCAGCCCATACCGGTCTCCTCGGCGACCTCGCGCACCGCGCCGTGCAGCGCTTCCTCGCCGTGCTTCAGCTTGCCCTTGGGATGGGACCAGTCGTCGTAACGGGGGCGGTGGACGAGGGCGACCTCGAGCCCGCCGCCGCGCGGGGACCGCCGCCACAGCACACAGCCCGCCGCCAGGACCGTCCCGGTGTCCGTTCCGGTGTCCGTCCCGGTGTCCGTCCCGGCCAGCCCGTCATCACGGGAATTCCGCCGGTTCATCCGCCGTCTCTCCCTCCCTGGTGCTCCGCGTTCTGCCCCTCGGATCCGTCGTCCGGCGTCAGGAGGCTCTGGTGGCGGACAGGCGCCGCCAGATCCGGCCGAACGCGAAGCGGGCCGCCTCGACCTCATGCCGCTGATCGGCGTGGAGCACGCCCAGCGCGTACGCCGTCGCCGGGGCGATCCGGGGCGTACGGGCGGCCGCCGCCGCGGCGGCGGCCGCCTCGGCCGCGTCGCGGTGGCGCTCCAGCGCCTGCCCGGCGGCCAGCAGCCGCACCGACAGCGGCGGCTCGGCGTCCACGGGTCCGGAGCCGCCGGGCCCGGAACTCCCTGGCCCCGAACCGCCGGGCCCGGATCCGTTGGGCCCGCTCGCCCCGTCCGGCTGCTGCCACGCCTGGTCGAGCACCTCCAGCGCGTACCGCCGCAGCCGCAGCAGATGGCGCACCTGATGCCAGGGGGCGTCCTGACGCTCGCTGGCGGGCGGGGCGTCCGCCGCCGGGGTGGCCGCCAGGCCGTGGACCAGCGCCTCCGCGTTGTACGGATGCCCGGCGCGGACCAGCGGCAGCGCCTCCACCGCCTCGGCCAGCCGCCGGTTCGTCAGCTCGGCGAGCGGCGGCAGCACCTGCCCCGCGGGGCGGGCGGCGTTGGCCTCGTCGAGCGGGACGTCGGAGGCGAGCAGGGCGACGGTGTCGGCGACCGCGTGGAAGCGGGAGGAGCCGAGCGCCTCCAGGGCGGCGGTGTGGGACCGGGTCCGGGCCAGCGTGAGCTGGCGCTCCAGCAGCGCTCCGGCGCGGGCCGCGCCCACGGTCAGCGCCCCGCCGCGGGCCTCCTCCTCGGCGCCGGCCCGCTGATGGGTCGCGCCCGGCTGGCTGGACCGCTCGCCCTTCTCGCCCTTGGCGCCCCGGCCGCTCTTGTCGCCGCGCTCACCGCGCTCACCGCGTTCACCGCGCTCGCCACGGCGCCGTCCGGCCGCCCGGCCCTCGTCCCTCTCCCGGTCTCTGTCCCTGGCCGTCCCGGCCGCGCCCTCGGCGCCACCGCCCGCGTCGGCCGGACCGGGCCGCGCACCCTGCCCCCCGACAGGGTCCGCGGCCCCGCCTCCCGGCGCACCGGCGGCCAGGGAGACGCTGCGGCGGGAGGCACGGGTGGAGCGGATCGGGCCCGTTGTGCCGGAGGGACCGCCCGCGCCGTCGACCGCGACCGTGACCCCGCCGCGCGCGGTGCGCGCCGCGCTCGCGGCGTGCGCCGCGTTCACCGGCTGTGTGTCGGAGGAGCGCTCACCCGGGCTCGCGGCCTCGGCGGCCGTTCCCTCGCCCTGCGATGACCGGTCCGAGGGGACGCCCGCGCCCGAGAGCCGGTGCAGGGCGCCGCGCAGCCGGTCCAGCCGCTCCGCGTAGGCGTGCTCCCGCGCCAGCGTGCCGGACAGCCAGGCCAGCTCGGTCCGCAGTTCGTCGGACCAGGCCGTGTCGGTGATCGGGCGGTAGACGTAGAGCGCGCCGCTGATCCGCCGCGCGGCGCGGCGCAGCAGCCGGGCGGCCTCGGCCGCCTCCTGGACGTCGGAGCCGCTCTCGCGGTGCAGCCGCAGGCTGCGCAGGAAGTCCCCGGCCTGGGCGTGCAGATACGCCGACAGCACCTCCCCGGCCGTCGCCGCCTCCCACGAAGCCGCCGCCGGAGCCGCCGCGGAGGACGCCGAGGCCGCGGAGGACGCCGAAGCCGCCGAAGCCGCGGAGGGTGCCGCCGCGGCCTCCGCCGCCCGGTCCGTCACGCCGTCGGTCCCCCGGCGGGACGGGTCGGCGGCCGGGTCCGCGGCGTCCGTCATCCCGGCCGGCGGCAGGTCATGTCGTTGAACCACGCCGTCGCCTCCGGGCGTCGATGAGCATCTCCTGAACGTTCCGCAGCGGCTGGCCGTCCGCGTCCGTGGCATGCCGGGTCCACTCGCCGTCCGGGCCCAGGTGCCAGGAGGAGGTGGAGTCGGACATCCCGGTCTCCAGCAGCCGGTTGAGGGCGGCGCGGTGGCCGGGGTCGGTGACCCGCACCAGCGCCTCGATCCGGCGGTCGAGGTTGCGGTGCATCATGTCGGCGCTGCCGATCCACACCTCCGGCTCGCCGCCGTTCCCGAACGCGAACACGCGCGAATGCTCCAGGAACCGTCCGAGGACCGAGCGGACCCGGATGTGCTCCGAGAGCCCGGGGACGCCCGGCCGCAGCGCGCAGATGCCGCGCACCCACACATCCACCGGCACCCCGGCCTGCGAGGCCCGGTAGAGGGCGTCGACGACGGCCTCGTCGACCATCGAGTTGACCTTGATCTTGACGTAGGCCGGGCGCCCCGCCCGATGGTGGGTGATCTCCTTGTTGATCCGGGTGATCAGCCCGCCGCGCAGCGACTTGGGGGCGACCAGCAGCCGCCGGTAGTTCTCCCGCCGGGAGTAGCCGCTCAGCCGGTTGAAGAGGTCGGAGAGGTCCGCGCCGACCTGCGAGTTCGCCGTCAGCAACCCCAGGTCCTCGTACAGCCGGGCGGTCTTGGGGTGGTAGTTGCCGGTGCCCACGTGCGAGTAGCGGGTGAGGGTGTCGCCCTCCTGGCGGACCACCAGCGACAGCTTGCAGTGGGTCTTCAGGCCCAGCAGGCCGTAGACCACGTGGCAGCCGGCCTCCTCCAGCTTGCGCGCCCACTTGATGTTGGCGTGCTCGTCGAAGCGGGCCTTGATCTCGACCAGCACCAGCACCTGTTTGCCGGACTCGGCGGCGTCTATGAGCGCGTCGACGATCGGCGACTTGCCGGAGGTGCGGTACAGCGTCTGCTTGATCGCCAGCACGTCCGGATCGGCCGCCGCCTGCTCCAGGAACGCCTGCACGGAGGTGGAGAAGGAGTCGTACGGGTGGTGGAGCAGGACGTCCCGCTCGCGCAGTGCCGCGAAGATGTCCGGCGGGGAGGCGGACTCCACCTCGGCGAGGTCCCGGTGGGTGCCCGCCACGAACTTGGGGTACTTCAGCTCCGGCCGGTCCAGCGCGGCTATGCCGAAAAGGCCGGTGAGGTCGAGCGGTCCGGGCAGCGGGTAGACCTCGGCGTCCGAGACCTTCAGCTCGCGCACCAGCAGGTCCAGCACGTACGGGTCGATGGACTCCTCGACCTCCAGCCGCACCGGGGGCCCGAAGCGGCGGCGCAGCAGCTCCTTCTCCAGGGCCTGGAGGAGGTTCTCGGCGTCGTCCTCCTCGACCTCGAGGTCCTCGTTGCGGGTCACCCGGAACATGTGGTGCGCGAGCACCTCCATCCCCGGGAACAGCGCCTCCAGATGCGCCGCGATCACGTCCTCCAGCGGCACGTACCGCTGCGGCGACGCCTCCAGGAACCGGGAGAGCGACGGCGGGACCTTCACACGTGCGAAGTGATCATGCCCGCTCACGGGGTTGCGCACCACGACCGCGAGGTTGAGCGACAGCCCCGAGATGTACGGGAAGGGGTGTGCCGGGTCCACCGCGAGCGGCGTCAGCACGGGGAAGATCTGCTGCCGGAAGAGGGTGAAGAGGCGGGACTGCTCCTTCTCGGTGAGATCCGGCCAGCGGACCAGATGGATGCCCTCCTCCGCGAGCGCGGGGGCGACGTCCTGCTGGTAGCAGGCGGCGTGCCGGGCCATGAGCTCACGGGACCGGTTCCAGATCAGCTCCAGCACCTCGCGCGGCTGCAGCCCGGAGGCCGAGCGGGTGGCGACCCCGGTGGCGATGCGCCGCTTGAGGCCGGCGACCCGCACCATGAAGAACTCGTCCAGATTGCTGGCGAAGATCGCCAGGAAGTTGGCCCGCTCCAGCAGCGGGGTGGACGGGTCCTCGGCCAGCTCCAGCACCCGCTCGTTGAACGCGAGCCAGCTGCGCTCCCGATCCAGGAACCGCCCCTGCGGCAGCTCAGCGCCCTCCGTGCCGGGCCCGATGACCTCCTCGTACGAGTCCAGGTCGGCGTCGAGGTCGGGGTCGAGCGACCGCACCGGCGCGGCGACAGCATGCGGCCGGTGGGCCGCGATGGACCCGACCGAAGGCTGGGGGTGGGGCTGGGGCTGCGGGGAAACCGATGCCTGACCGCTTGTGTGGCTCATGAACTCATTGTTCCGCGCCGGAGGTGAATACGGCGTGGCGGAAGCGGGTGCGGAAACGGCACGGAGCCTCCGGTTCGACGAATTCGGCACAGCGGGCTGCATTCAGTGATGCTCGCAACCAAGGTTGAATCGCCGGTAACGGACACATGGCGCGTAGGAAATCGGGACCCATCCCCCAGGGGTCCCGCCCTCTTCACGCCCCCGGGGTCCCCTTCGCGCCCCCGGGCTCAGCTCCCGCTCAGGTCTCGGTCCGGTACATCAGATCCGTCTCATGGGTGACGAAGCCGAGCCGCTCGTAGACCGCGACCGCGGCGAAGTTGTCGGCGTCCACATAGAGCATCGCGGTCGGCATCCCCTGAGCCGCCAGATGCCGCAGCCCGATCGAGGTCAGCGCCTTGCCGAGGCCGCCACCCTGCGCGTCCGGCCGCACCCCCACGACATAGACCTCCCCCAGCCGCTCCTCGGCATGCACCTTCGTCCAGTGGAACCCGACGATCTCCCCGCCCCGCTCGGCCAGGAAGAACCCCTCCGGGTCGAACCACGGCTCACCCTTGCGGTCGTCCAGGTCACGCTGGGTGAGCGAGCCCTGCTCGGGGTGGTGGGCGAAGGCCGCCGCGTTCGCCGCCAGCCACGCGGCGTCGTCCTCACCCGGCCGGAAGGTCCGTACGGTCACGCCCTCCGGGAAGGTGGGCTCCGGCAGACCCAGCTCAGCGAGCGACCCCAGGGGCCGCCGCATCTGGCGCAGCTCCCGGAACAGGGTCAGCCCCAGCACCTGCGCGAGATGGCGCGCCGAGGCATGGCCCCCGTGCGCCCAGATCCGCAGCCGCTTGCCCGACTCCCTCAGCAGCCTCACCCCCAGCGCCCGGCCGTGCCCCTTGCCGCGGTGCCCCGGATGCACGACCAGCTCGGCGGCCGGCGCCTCCACCGGGTCGGTGTCCTCCAGCTGCGCGTACCCCACCAGCTCGCCGCTGGGCTCCCGCACCACCAGATGCCGCACCCCCTCCCGCCGCCCCCGCAGCTGCAGCCGCCCCTGCTCGGACACCGCCTGCTGCCCATCGGCCCGCGCGGACTCCGCGATCAGCCGCAGCACATCCTCCACCTCGGCCGCCGTCAACTCCTCCAGCACATCGAGCCGCCGGGCCCCGGATGTCTCGTTCACCACGTCATTCATAGGGCCGAGCCTACGGCGGCCCAATTGGCCAGCAAGCTGCTGGCCAATTTGTTACCGGCGAGTCACCCGGCTGCTCCATCCCCGTCGAGGATGTCGTCGGCGATACGCGAGAGATCCTCGGCGCTGGGCATCAGCTCCCGCACATGGGGCGGCAGCGCGGCATAGGTGCTCACGGCGAGCGGCGCGTTGTTGCTCCGCAGGGCGTACTCGATCGTCCCCTTGTCGCGGCTCTTCGCGATCAGGATCCCGAGGGTCGGATCGTCGCGCTCCTTGTCCCGGACCAGGTCGTCGACGACGGTGACGTAGAAGCCGAGCTGGCCGAGGTGGGCGGGGCGGGCCTTGTCGGTCTTCAGCTCGATGACGACGAAGCGGTGCAGCTTGTAGTGGTAGAAGAGCAGATCGATCCGGAACTCCTCGTCACCGACCTTGATGGGGTACTGACGCCCGACGAAGGCGAAGCCCACCCCGAGTTCGGTCAGGAATCGGACGAGCTGCTGCACCAGCGCGTCCTCAAGGTCGCGCTCCGCCACCTTGCCGGAGAGCCGAGTGAAGTCGACTCGGTACGGATCCCTGACAACCTCGTTGACGACATCGGAGTCCTCCGGGACCGTGGCGTGGAAGTTGTTGAGCGCGGCGCCCTGGGTGAGGTGCAGCTGGGCGTCGATCCAGTGGTCGAGCATGACGCGGGACCAGCCTTGCTGCACGGCCTGCTGGGCGTAGAAGTCCAGCTCAGGGCGAGTCTTGCAGCGGCCCATCAGCAGGGTGATGTGGCCCCAGGGCAATTGGGCAACAGCTTGTTGCCCAATTTGTTCGGGCCATGTTCGAGCCATCTGCTGCATGTACTTGAGATTCCGCGCACCGAAACTCCGCTGGTTCGGGAAGGCCGTACGCAACTCCGTCGCCACCCGCTCAAGGACCTTTGATCCCCACCTCTCCCGCTCTATCCGATCGAGGATCGTCCGGCCGATCTCCCAGTACATCTTGATCATCTCGGTGTTGACCTTGAGCTGAGCACGCACGCTCGCCTGCGTGACGATCGCCTTGAGGTCATCGACCAGTTCGAAGAAGCCCGGCGGGAGCTCGGACCCCTGTGCGGGGATGGGCGTCTGCTTCGCGAGTTCGTTCTGCATGATCCGCACGCTCACATAACGAACCACCACTCAAACCCCTCATCAGGACTTTTCCGCCGAACGGGCGAAGTCGTCCCGCACCGTTGACCACCGGCCATCAGCTCTTCACCTCACCCCCCTGCCCCGCTACGCGCGTTGACCGTAAGCTGCGCTCCACCATCCATCACGGGGCACACAAGGGGACGACATGCCAGCGAGACCTCAACGGCGCGGGGCGGGACGCCGGTTGGCCACGGGAGTCGCGGTGCTGGCCGCCGCGGCCGGGGTGCTGACCGCCGTGAGCCCGGCGGGTGCGGACACCGGCGCCACCGCCTCGGACCAGCACCGGCCCGGGCGCACCGTCGACGTGCAGCTGCTGTCCTTCAACGATCTGCACGGAAACCTGGAGCCCCCGCAGGGCTCCTCGGGCACCGTCACCGAGACCCAGGCGGACGGCACCACCAAGACCATTCCGGCGGGTGGCGCCGAATACCTCGCCACCTCCCTCCGTAACGCCCGTAAGGGCCACGAGTACTCGGTCACCGCCGCCGGCGGCGACATGATCGGCGCCAGCCCGCTGCTGTCCGGCCTCTTCCACGACGAGCCGACCATCGAGGCGCTCAACAAGCTGGACCTCGACGTCACCGCGGTCGGCAACCACGAGTTCGACGAGGGCCGGGCCGAGCTGAGCCGGATCCAGAACGGCGGCTGCCACCCCAAGGAGGGCTGCTACGAGAAGGGCAAGACCTTCCCGGGCGCCGACTTCCCCTACCTCGCCGCGAACGTGACCGACGAGAAGACCGGCAAGCCCATCCTCAAGCCCTACACCGTGTGGCAGCGCAACGGCGTGAAGATCGGCTTCATCGGGGTCACCCTCGAGGGCACCCCGGACATCGTCACCGCCGAGGGCGTCAAGGGCCTGAAGTTCCACGACGAGGTCGAGACGATCAACAAGTACGCCAAGGAGCTCCAGCGCAAGGGCGTGAAGTCGATCGTCGCGCTCATCCACGAGGGCGGGCTGCCCGCCTCCCCCTCGTACAACGACGACTGCGACAACGGCGGCGCGGGCAAGGGCATCTCCGGCCCCATCACCGACATCGCCAAGAACATCACGCCCCAGGTCGACGCCCTGGTCACCGGCCACACCCACCAGGCGTACACCTGCACCATCCCGGACCCGTCCGGCACCCCGCGCACGGTCACCTCCGCGGCCTCCTTCGGCCGCCTCTACACCGACACCACGCTCACCTACGACCGCCGCACCGGCGACATCGTGCGGACGAGCGTGAAGGGCGCCCACGCGGCGAACCACGTCGTGAACCGCGAGCAGCCCAAGGCCCCCGACATGACCTCGCTCATCGGGCGCTGGAACAAGCTGGCCGCCCCGATCGCCAACAAGCCGGTCGGCTACATCTCCGCCGACGTCAACGGCCGCGGCTCCACCGCCTACGAGACGCCCCTGGGCGACGTCATCGCCGACGGCCAGCTCGAAGGTCTCTCCCCGGCCGACAAGGGCGGCGCCCAGATCGCCTTCATGAATCCCGGCGGCATCCGCTCCGACCTCGCCTACAAGGCGTCGGGCAGCGAGGGGGACGGGGTCGTCACCTACGGCGAGGCGTTCACGGTCCAGCCGTTCACCAACATGATGAACGTGATCGACCTGACCGGCTCCCAGCTGATCACCGCACTCCAGCAGCAGGTCAGCGGCTCGAACGAGGCTTCCCCGAAGATCCTCCAGGTCTCCAAGGGCCTCACCTACACCCTGGATCTGACCAAGTCCGGCAAGGACCGGATCGTCACCGACTCGGTGAAGCTGAACGGTGAGGCGATCGACCCCGCCAAGACCTACCGCGTCGCGATGAACGAGTTCCTCGCGGGCGGCGGCGACGGCTTCCCCGCCTTCAAGGACGGCAAGAACAAGCTCGTCGGCGCCTCCGACCTGGACGCGTTCACGGCCTACCTGGGCGCGCACTCGTCGCAGTCCACGCCCCTGGACCCGCCGAAGGCGGACCGCATCACCGTCGTGAAGTAACCGCCCGACGCCCACCGATGGCCCGGCCGCCACAAGCGGCCGGGCCATCGTCGTGTCACCGCAGCGCTTCCTCGATCAGATCGGCGGCCCGCGCGGCGCCACCCTCCGCCCGGGCCTCGGCCTTCAGCCGCGCCGCCCGCCGTGCCACCTCCGGATCCGTGGTGAGTTCGATGAGCGCCGCCCGCAGCGCCCCGGCGGTGGCGTCCGCCGTGTCCAGACGACGGGCCACGCCCAGCTCCACGAGCCGGTCGGCGTTCATCGGCTGCTCGGCGCCCTGCGGTACGGCGATCATCGGCACCCCGCAGTACAGTCCCTCACTGCTGCCGCCCATCCCCGCATGGGTGATGAACGCGTCGGCCCGCTCCAGGATCGCCAGCTGCGGCACCCAGCTGTGCACCTCGACATTGGCCGGAATCTCCCCCAGCTCCCCCGGGTCGACGTACTTGCCGATCTGCAGCACCACATGCCATCCGGGCAGATCCCCGAAGGCCGCGACGCACTCGCGATAGAAGGCGGCCTGCCGGGTGTACGCCGAACCCAGCGAGACCAGCAGCACCTTCTCCGCCCCCGCGGGCCGTTCCCAGCCGCCCTGGCCGGCCCGGTCCCCGAGACACGGCCCGACGAACGTCACGACCTCGGTGTTCACCCGGTCGGCGTTCGGCTGCATCGCGCGGGGAATGAGCGCGACACAGCGCGGCGGCAGGCCGGAGAAGGCGTTCGGATCCGTGGTGGCGGCACCGGACTCCACGAGCCAGGTCGCGAACTTCTCCTGATACGCGTCCGCCCCGGGCAGACTCATGATCTGCGCCCCGACCTCGTCGTGGTAGCCCTCCCAGCCCACGATCGTCGGCGACAGCTGGACCAGCGGGCGCCCCTGCGTCTCGGCGAGCACCCGGGCGGGGTACGCGCCGATGTCGTACAGATACAGATCGGCCGGGTCGCGGTCGTACACGGCGCGCAGCTGCGGCAGGACGTGGACGGCGTCGTCCAGGAACACGGTCATCGCACCGATCGGATCCTCCGGCCAGTCGTTGTCGGCGACCGGCAGGGTGGAGCGGTACGGCACCAGCTGGGCCCCGGTCGACTTGATGACGTCCGCCATGCGGGGATCGTTGGCGTACGTCACCCGGTGCCCCCGGGCCACGACTTCGCGGATGATCTCGAGGCTGGGCAGGGTGTGGCTGATGGCGGGGATGCCGACCATGGCGATATGGGCACGGCGACGGGACAAGAGGAATCACTCGTTTCAGGTCTACGGCGAGATGGACACGACGGCCCGGCGCAGCGGCGGTGTCGCCGGTGCGCGGGGCGGAACGGCGTGTCAGCCGTAGATCTGAAGGAACGAATCCATGTGGGGACGGTACCCCGGTCGGCAACCGGTCCGCCTCCCGATTTTCCGGCCTCAGCAATCGGTAAGCGACGGCTCAGCGCGTCGGCCTAGGGTCGCGAACGCGACGGGCCGTCTGTTCTCCCTCCCTCTCCCGACGGACCGTCGCGCCTAACCTTCCTGGATGCGGTCGAAGTCCCCGGCCTTGGCCCCACGTATGAAGGCGCGCAGGACTGCGGGTGTGGTGGTCAGGACGACGTCGGGGTCGTCGCTCTCGCGCATTGCGATGACGCCGTTAGCGGCGGCGACGTTCACGCAGTTGGATGCGTCCGCGCTGTAGGAAGACTTACGCCACTGATACGTGGGCACGTTTCTCACCTTTCACATGCTGCGCATGATGCCGTGGATGAAGTCCCGCGACTGAGCCGGCTTGAGGGCGGTCGCCTCCATCCGTTCGAGGAGGGCTCGGTACTTGGCCAACTCAGCCACCGCGTCAATGAACTGACACCCGTGAGCTGAGTCGAGCTGTACCGTGTCGAGCTGCGGCACAGGGCCAGACACATAATCGAACGATTGCCCTGTCCCAGGGAAGGTCCCACCGCCACTGAACGGGATTACCCGAACATTGATGTTGTCCAGCTCGCCCATCGCGATGACGTGTTCGAGCTGTGCGCGGACCGTACGCACCCCGCCGAACTCCATCCGCAGGGCAGCCTCATGGATGATCGCGGTGTACGACACCGATCTGCCCTCATGGAGAATCGCCTGGCGCTTCATGCGGTGCGACAGCCGGTGCTCCACCTCGTAAGCCCTCAGCGGCGGAGCCGCTTCCCGCAACACTGCCCGGGCGTGATCGACGGTCTGCAACAGCGCGGGGATATGGATGACCACCGCGACGCGGATCTCCCGGGCATGGTGCTCCAGCTCCGCCAGATCGGCGAAACTGGCTGGTAGATGCTCCCGGCACTCGTCCCACCAGCCTCGTGTGCGCCCGCCTGTCATCTCCGCCATCGCGTCCACCAGATCGTCCTCCGCGCAGCTGTAGTTGCGTGCGAAGAGCCGCACACGATCCGCGCTCACCGGATATCGACCGGCCTCGATACTGCTCAGACGAGCCTGAATGATCCCGTGCCTCGCGGCGGCAGCGGTTGAGGACAAGCCCGCTCGTTCACGAAGCTTCCGCAGCTCCGCGCCAAGGCGGCGCTGCGTCAACGTCGGAGTACTACTCGGCGGCATCGGCTCTCCCTTGTCACCCACACGAAGTCATTTAGCAGCGCTGCTGCCGATTTCGTAGCAGGTCTACCACTCGCTGCTCTACGGTGTGGGCCGAACCCACTGAACTCCACCCGACCGAGGGAGACTCCATGGCCAACGTACCGCCGTCCTCTGAACCCTGGACGTACTCCCTCCGCCTCCCCAACGACCCACGAGCCGCACGCATCTCACGCGCCACCCTCCGGGCGGTCCTCGCCTCCCACGGCATGGCCGAGCTGACCGACACGGCGGAACTCCTGACCTGCGAGCTGGTCACCAATGCCGTCCGCCACTCCGACGGCCCGGCCCAACTCCGCATCCGCCACCTCTGCGAGAACCGCCTCCGCGTCAGCATCTGGGACACCAACCCCACCATCCCCGCGCCCTTCGACGCCCCGCCCAGCCCCCTCGACCGCTTCACCGCCCTCACCGAAGCCGCCGCCAACATGGACGCCACGTCCGGCCGTGGCCTGCTCATCGTCCGGCTGTGCGCCGACAACTGGGGCGGCTACCCCCTCGCCGACGACCTCTTCGGCATCAGCGGCAAGCTCCTCTGGTTCGAGCTCACCCCTCAGCAGAACGCCTACGAGATCGCAGCCTGACCGGCTTCCCCTCAGCCCTGACTCATGGGCACGACCCAACCACTCCGGCCGCGCTGAAGGCCCTGGCCCCTGCCATCGGAGCGGCCGACCCGCGGCTTGCCCGCTACTACTCGGAATTGCTGGACATCGGCTTGGGGGAGACCCCAGCGAGAGACATTTGGAGGAACGAGATGAGTGTGGGCACCTACTTCCCCGGCCGGGGAACCCTCATCGAGCAGACCTTCCTCAAGGGCCAGGCTCACGGGGAGGCAGCAGGGCTTGCCGAGGGAGTCCTGCGCATCCTCGAACATCGGGGGATCGCCGTCCGGTCCGAGACACGCCGCCGCATCAGCGAATGCACCTACCGCGACACCCTGCGGCACTGGCTCGACCGCGCTTTCACCGTCTCCCAGGCGGACGAGCTCCTGGACGAGCTCTTCGCGGTGGAGGAGCCGGACCGTTAGTCACCGCGCGAGGGCCCCGGGGCCGGACCGGAAGCCGTGCCACCGGGGCACGGTCGCCGACGCGGCGGGAGGGGGCGGGGTCGGAGGGGTGGTGTCCTGGACGCTCACGCATATTTGTGGCGCCAATCCCCGGCCCACCCCACGCCCCCGGGCACCGGCGCCGTAAATATGCGGTCCAGGGCGCCGCCCCGGAGGCCCCGCCCCCGGCACCCACCACCCAACCGACCGCGCACCCCACCGCGCACCCCAGCAACCACCGCCCACCGCACCGCGCCCCCGCCCCGTGCCACCGGCCGCCCCCGGAACCCACGCCGAACCCCCACCCATCCGGCACAGACCGTGCCTACCCTGGTGGCTTCTGAACGGCGAACAACAGTCACCGGGGGGACGGGGCCTCATGGATCCCGCAGACGCAGCCGCAGCCGCAGACGCAGCCGCACCCATAGCCACACTGGTCCAGGAACTCTTCGTCGCCGACGGACCGGTGGACCGACCCGTCCGCATCGCCTCCCTCGTCGCCTTCCAGGGCGACCACCGCACGCTCACCGAACGCGACCTGCCCCGGATCGCCTCCGCGCTCGTCGAAGACATCGCCGAAGAGACAGCCGATGAGATCAGCGATCAGTCGCGCCCCGCGCTCACCGACGCGCTCGCCCGCACCCTCCACTCCCTCGGCACCGTCGACCTGGACGACCTACGGGCCGTCCGCCTCGGCCCCGAAGCCTTCGCCCGCCACCTCGCCATCGCCGCCCCCGACGCCGACGAGGAACTGGACCCGGCGGACGCCCATACGCACGCCTCCCTGCGGGAGGCCGTCTGCGCGCACATCCTGCGCTTCCTCACCCTCCGCTCCCCCTTCGTCGCGGCCGCCGAGGACGCCGCGTTCGAGGAGCGCTACGCCCAGGACATCATCGCCGCCCACGACCACCTCACCATCTACGGCATCGATCTGGCCCACTCCCCCGACAGCTGGCCGCTGGACGCCGCCTATCTCAGCCTGGAGACCGAGACCGACGGCGGCGGCCCCAGCGCCCCCGCCGAGCAGGCCCTCGCCGGGCGCACCCGGGTGCTGCTGTGGGGCGTGGCGGGGTCGGGCAAGACCACGCTGGTGCAGCGGCTCGCGGTGTCCGTGGCGCGCGGCGACCTCCCGGCCCCGCTGGAGGGGCTGCGCGGACGGGTGCCGTTCGTGCTCCCGGTGCGCCGGTTCCGCCGCGCCGAGCCGAACCGCGACGGCTTCCCGGGACCGGGCGCTTCCCCGGAACCGGGCGCTTCCCCGGAACCGGGCGCCTTCCCGGAGCCGGACGCCTTCCTGTCCGCCGTCCGCTATCCGCACGCCGCCGCACAGCCCCCCGGCTGGGCCGAACGGGTGCTGTCGCACGGGCGCGGGCTGCTGCTCGTGGACGGCGTGGACGAGGCCCCGGAGGAGGAGCGCGAACGGCTCCGCGAAGCGCTCCGCGAGCTCCCCACCCGCTATCCGGGAAATGTCTGGCTGGTCACCTCGCGCCCCTCGGCCGTACGGGAGAACTGGCTCGCCTCGGAGCGCTTCACCGAGCTGAAACTCTCCCCGCTCAGCCGCGAGGGCGTCACCGCGTTCATCCGGCGCTGGCATGCGGCGGCCCGCCAGGACATCACCGACCGGGCCGATCTGGACCGGCTCAGCGGTTACGAGGAAACGCTGCTGGACGCCGTAAGGATTACCCGGGACCTCGGGCGGCTGGCCACCAATCCACTGATGTGCGGTCTGCTGTGCGCACTCCACCGGGACCGCCGCGGCTATCTGCCGCGCGGCCGGAAAGCCCTCTATGACGCGGCCCTTTCCATGCTCCTGGAACGGCGCGACCGCGAGCGCGCCATGCTGCCGCCGGATGGAATCGACCTCCCCCAGGAACCGAAGATCCAGCTGCTGCAGAAGCTGGCGCACTGGATGCTCGTCAACGGCCGGTCCGAAATGGACCGGGCCACCGCCCTCGAGACGCTCGGCCGGCACCTCCCCGCCATTCCGCACGCGGCGCTGCAGGGCGGGCCGGAGGAGATCTACCGCCATCTGCTCAACCGGACCGGTCTATTGCGCGAGCCCACACCCGGTTCGGTCGATTTCGTGCACCGAACGTTCCAGGACTATCTCAGCGCGAGAGCGGTCGTCGAACGGCACGATTTTGACTTCCTGATCGACCACGCACACCTGGACGACTGGGAAGAAGTGATCAGAATGTCCGTGGCTCTCGCCCGTCCCGATGAATGCGCCTACCTCCTCGAGGGGCTGCTGGCGGCCCGTAAAGACGCCCGCCCGGTCCATGCCCGCCATCGCAAACTCCTGGCGGCCGCATGTCTGGAACACGCGACGGAGCTGGACCCCGAGGTGCGTTCCCGGGTGCATCGCTATACCCGTGATCTGGTACGCCCGACCTCGCTGGAAGGGGCCCGAGCGCTGGGCTGGATCGGGCCTATCGTGCTGGAAATGCTGCCCGATCCCACGGGGGTATCCGATGAGGAAGCCCACCGGCTGGCCGTCACCGCCACCTCGATAGCCGACGACCGCGCGATCGACTATCTGGTCCGGCTGCGGGACCGCGCCTCCTGGGCGGTACGGGCGCAGCTCGCGGGCGCCTGGCGGCGATATGACACCGACCGTTACGCCGAGGAAATCATCGCCCATCTCGATGAGCGGGAACTCGACTTTCCGGTGTCGGACCTGGAGGAGCTGCGGGCGCTGCGCCGGCTCGGCGGCCGGCCCTGCGTCCAGGTGGCCGGGGCGTTGACCCCGGAGCAGCTGGCCGAGGGCCTGGTGGCCGAGCGGCTGACCGAGCTGTGGCTCGCGTACGACCTGGGCGCGGATCTGGACCTGAGCTGGCTGGCCGTCTTCCCGCGGCTGGAGATCCTGCGGCTGAGCCACCGCAACGCGGAGGTGACCGGCGTCCCGGAGGGCGTCCAGGTCATCGTGGCGGGCCCGTAAGGCGAGCGCCGGAGGGCCGCCGGAGGGAAGGATCGCCGTACCGGCCTCCTGGGACTTCAGAGGGCGTCACAGGGCCTCCCAGGGGCGCCTGCCCAGCCCCTGGGCAGCCGCGCCAGCGCAGCCCCTACGCAGCCCGCGCCTGCCCAGCCCTTAGGCAGCTGCGCCTGCCCAGCCCCTAGGCAGCCACGCCAGCGCAGCCCCTACGCAGCCCCCACACAAAAGGCAGCCCCCGCAGGCCCCACACAAAAGGGCCCCGCAGCCCCGCACAAAAGGGGGCCGCCCCGGACCGGGAAACGGTCCGGGGCGGCCCCAAGGCGATCGGCGAAGCTCAAGCTCCGCGTCACGCCTCCTTGCTCAGGTTCGGGCCCGCGCCACCGGCGGCGGACTCGATCGGCGGGGTGTCCGGCAGCGCCGACTTCTCCTCGCCGCGGAAGGTGAACTTCTTCTCCTCACCCTCGCCCTCGGTGTCCACGACCACGATGTGGCCCGGACGCAGCTCGCCGAAGAGGATCTTCTCCGAGAGCACGTCCTCGACCTCGCGCTGGATCGTCCGGCGCAGCGGCCGGGCGCCCAGGACCGGGTCGTAGCCCCGCTTGGCCAGCAGCTTCTTGGCGTCACCGCTGAGCTCGATGCCCATGTCGCGGTCCTTCAGCCGCTCGTCCACCTTGGCGATCATGAGGTCGACGATCTGGATGATGTCGTCCTCGGTGAGCTGGTGGAAGACCACGGTGTCATCGACACGGTTCAGGAACTCGGGGCGGAAGTGCTGCTTCAGCTCCTCGTTGACCTTGGCCTTCATCCGCTCGTAGCCGGTCTTCACATCGCCCTGGGCGGCGAAGCCCAGGTTGAAGCCCTTGGAGATGTCCCGGGTGCCGAGGTTGGTGGTCATGATGATCACCGTGTTCTTGAAGTCCACGACCCGGCCCTGGGAGTCGGTCAGCCGACCGTCCTCCAGGATCTGCAGCAGCGAGTTGAAGATGTCCGGGTGGGCCTTCTCGACCTCGTCGAAGAGGACCACGGAGAACGGCTTGCGGCGCACCTTCTCGGTGAGCTGGCCGCCCTCCTCGTAGCCCACGTATCCGGGCGGGGAGCCGAAGAGCCGCGAGACGGTGTGCTTCTCGCTGAACTCCGACATGTCGAGCGAGATCATCGCGTCCTCGTCGCCGAAGAGGAACTCGGCGAGGGTCTTGCTGAGCTCGGTCTTACCGACACCGGACGGGCCCGCGAAGATGAACGAGCCACCGGGGCGCTTGGGGTCCTTGAGGCCCGCACGCGTGCGCCGGATGGCCTGGGAGAGCGCCTTGATGGCGTCCTTCTGGCCGATGACGCGCTTGTGCAGCTCGTCCTCCATGCGCAGCAGCCGGGAGGACTCCTCCTCGGTGAGCTTGAAGACCGGGATGCCGGTGGCCGTGGCCAGGACCTCGGCGATCAGCTCCTCGTCGACCTCGGCGACGACGTCCATGTCGCCGGCCTTCCACTCCTTCTCCCGCTTCGCCTTGGCGGCCAGGAGCTGCTTCTCCTTGTCGCGCAGGCCCGCGGCCATCTCGAAGTCCTGCGAGTCGATCGCGGACTCCTTCTCCCGGCGCACATCGGCGATCTTCTCGTCGAATTCGCGCAGGTCCGGCGGTGCGGTCATCCGGCGGATCCGCATCCGGGAACCGGCCTCGTCGATCAGGTCGATCGCCTTGTCCGGTAGGAAGCGGTCCGAGATGTAGCGGTCGGCCAGGGTGGCGGCCGCGACCAGGGCCGAGTCCGTGATCGAGACGCGGTGGTGCGCCTCGTAGCGGTCCCGCAGGCCCTTGAGGATCTCGATGGTGTGCGGCAGCGACGGCTCGGCGACCTGGATGGGCTGGAAGCGGCGCTCCAGGGCCGCGTCCTTCTCCAGGTACTTGCGGTACTCGTCGAGCGTGGTCGCGCCGATGGTCTGGAGCTCGCCCCGCGCCAGCATCGGCTTCAGGATGCTCGCGGCGTCGATCGCGCCCTCGGCGGCACCCGCACCCACCAGGGTGTGGAGCTCGTCGATGAACAGGATGATGTCGCCGCGGGTGCGGATCTCCTTGAGCACCTTCTTCAGGCGCTCCTCGAAGTCACCGCGGTAGCGGGAGCCGGCGACCAGGGCGCCCAGGTCCAGGGTGTAGAGGTGCTTGTCCTTGAGGGTCTCGGGCACCTCGCCCTTGACGATGGCCTGGGCCAGTCCCTCGACGACCGCCGTCTTGCCGACGCCGGGCTCGCCGATGAGGACCGGGTTGTTCTTGGTGCGGCGCGAGAGCACCTGCATGACCCGCTCGATCTCCTTCTCGCGCCCGATGACCGGGTCGAGCTTGGATTCGCGGGCGGCCTGGGTGAGATTGCGGCCGAACTGGTCCAGGACGAGCGAGGTGGAGGGAGTGCCCTCCGCCGGGCCGCCGGCGGTGGCGGCCTCCTTGCCCTGGTAGCCGGAGAGCAGCTGGATGACCTGCTGCCGGACCCGGTTCAGATCGGCGCCCAGCTTCACGAGGACCTGGGCGGCGACGCCCTCGCCCTCGCGGATCAGGCCGAGCAGGATGTGCTCCGTACCGATGTAGTTGTGGCCGAGCTGAAGGGCCTCGCGGAGCGACAGCTCCAGGACCTTCTTGGCACGGGGGGTGAAGGGGATGTGCCCGGACGGGGCCTGCTGCCCCTGCCCGATGATCTCCTCCACCTGCTGGCGGACCGCCTCGAGCGAAATCCCGAGGCTCTCCAGGGCCTTAGCGGCGACACCCTCACCCTCGTGGATCAGGCCCAGGAGGATGTGTTCGGTGCCGATGTAGTTGTGGTTGAGCATCCGGGCCTCTTCCTGAGCCAGGACGACAACCCGCCGCGCGCGGTCGGTGAACCTCTCGAACATCGTTAATCGCTCCTCAGAGCGGTCAGAAAGATCGGGGACGATCCCCTCCCTGTCCTTCCGCATGCTAGTCCCGCAACCCGGGACAGCTCATTCCAACTGCCGACAACCGTCCGGATCACCCCCGCTCGCACGGGGCAAAAAGCTACTTGCCTCCTGCCCGAACAGCCGACAACTGCTTCAACCCGATGGTGCGAGACGATGTTCCCGCAGGCCAGGCATCTACGCCCACCGCCAGTACGCCGATGGCGAACGCCGCTTCCTCCTGACATGCGGACCGCCCCTCCCCACTAGGGATGTCTTACCCGCAAGCACAGATACTCCATGCCGTGAGGGCCGGTTCCATCCGCTACGGGCGAACAACCTTGCGCCCGTTCACCGGCCCTGCGGGGGCCCTTTTGGGTACGGAGCGCACACGGATCGATACGGAGCGTCATCGCGTACGGAGATCGTCGCGTCCGAACGTCACCGCCCGCGTAACCAAGCGGGCGGGCCGGGAGTTCTGCTGGGCATGATCCTCAGGGCCCACGGCGCGGAGCCGTCCGCACCGGCCGCCCGGTCACGCTGGTACGAGCGGGAGCTGGGCTGGCCGACGGCCGGCAGCGATCCCGTCGAATTGCTCACGGGGGTGGCCTTCGACGTCATCGAACTGCCGGCCGTGGCCGGTTTCGCGATGCTGCGGCGCGTACCGCGGACCGGTCCGGTCGCGGTGGAGGGCGCCTGGATGCGGCTCCTGGTGGCCGCTGGTAGCGCGGACGAGCTTCCGGGGCTGCTCGACTGGCTGGAGTGGGGCGGTGTGGCCCTGGACCTGGGCGCGATCGGCGCCGGAGGCCGGATCACCGCGCCATGCCCCGCCCGCTCCTGGCCACCGTCCCTGGGCGCCGGGACGCCCGGTGAGCGGTGCCCGCAGGAGGCCGCCGTATGGCTGCGACCTCCCGACGCGAAGGGCGGGGTGGAGCCGACGCTGCCGAGGGCAGGCTTCGGGGGCGATGGGGGCGCCCCCGATCTCGTGCGGCTCGTGAGCGCGGCGGCCACGGAGTGCCACCGAGCCCGGTTGGTGCGCGCCCTGCCGCTGCCCAGGCAGCGGCGAGCCGGGGAAGGGTGACGCGCTCAGCCGTTGGCCTTCTCGTACGCCTCACGGACGGTCGCCGGAACACGGCCGCGGTCGTTGACCTCGTAGCCGTTCTCCTTCGCCCAGGCGCGGATCTTCGCGGTGTCCTGACCGCCGCCACCCGCCGCCGCGCGCGCCTTGCCCCGGCCGCCGGAGGCCCGGCCACCGGTGCGCCGGCCGCCCTTGGTGTACGGCTCCAGGGCGTCACGGAGCTTGTCCGCGTTGGCAGTGGTGAGGTCGATCTCGTAGCTCTTGCCGTCCAGAGCGAACGTCACGGTCTCGTCCGCCTCGCCGCCGTCGAGGTCGTCGACAAGAAGGACCTGAACCTTCTGTGCCATGGGGTTCCTTTCAGGGAAAACCGGGGGGCTCGGGGGCGCGGCGTTAGCCGCTGATGACTCACCCCCCAGGTAATTACACTACGAGAGAATAGGAAACCGCTTTTCCCGGAAAAACACAAACCCCCCGGGAAGGTTCGAGCGATCGGCCAAGCGGGAAGCCTCGTGGAAGGCGATGTTCCGGAGCTATGTGATAGGGGAGCGATTCGGACATAGGGCCCGCGATCACAGTTGCAGAAGCATCCGGCTGTTGCCAAGGGTGTTCGGCTTCACCCGTTCGAGACCAAGGAACTCGGCGACGCCCTCGTCATAGGAACGCAGGAGCTCGCTGTACACATCGCCGTCGACCGGCGTCTCGCCGATCTCCACGAAGCCGTGCTTGGTGAAGAAGTCGACTTCGAAGGTGAGGCAGAAAATGCGCCGCACGCCCAGCCAGCGCGCGGTCTGCAGCAGCTTGTCAAGCACCAGATGCCCTACACCGGTGCCCTTGAGAGTCCGATCGACGGCGAGAGTGCGGACCTCCGCGAGGTCTTCCCACATGACGTGCAGCGCTCCGCAGCCAATGACCTCAGCGTCCTCGTCGCGCTCGGCGACCCAGAACTCCTGGATGTCCTCGTAAAGCGTCACGGTGGCTTTGTCGAGCAGGATGCGATCGTCCACGTACGAGTCGATGAGGCGACGCACCGCCCGAACATCGCTGGTCCGGGCACGGCGGACGGTGACTACTTTTGATAGTGGGGAGGACATGAGCGGACGCTATCGCCCCGGGTCATCGCCCCGACTCACCGGGGCTCTCCCCCGGCTCCCCCAGTTGTGCGACGCGCATGGCATCCCGTAGTGCGTCGCGCTGCTCTTCGGACATCATCCCGAAGAACGCGACGAGTGCCGCCGCCGGGTTGTCACTGGTCGACCACGCTTCGTTCATCAGTGCGGCCGAGTAGGCGGCGCGCGTGGAGACCGCGGCATATCGATAGGCGCGGCCTTCCACCTCACGGCGCAGCCAGCCCTTGTGATGCAGGTTGTCCATTACGGTCATGACCGTGGTGTAGGCGATCGAGCGTTCCCGCTGAAGGTCTTCCAGGACTTCCCGGACCGTGACCGGGCGGTTCCACTTCCACACCCGCGTCATGACCGCGTCTTCGAGATCTCCCAATGGCCGAGGCACACCGAGAATAATAGTGGGAGATGTCTCGAATGTCCGGAGGGTGGGGATCGAAAAGCCACACGCCCCGGGACGCGACGCGTCCGCGGGGCGTGGTCCGGCGTGATCGATCCGCTCAGGAGGTCTCGCGCTCCGGCGCCGGGCGCTCGGCCTCGGCGCGGGCCGCCAGCGCGGCATCCACCGCGGCGTCCTCCTTGGACTTGTTGGCGCCGCCCTGGCTCTTCACCATCGTCACGATGAGCGCGGTGAAGGCCACGGCCATCACGACGGGCGGGACCAGCGCGGAGACGTAATCCATGGCTCTCGGCCTCCTTGTTGCTCGAGACCACCAGATTACGCGGCGCGCCGCGGCCGCCCGGAGCCGGGCACCGGAGCCGGGCACCGGTCCCGGGCGGGGCGCCATGGGGGGCGGCCGGGTCAGGCGGAGCGGGCCCCGGCGCCGGGCGCGAGCCCTCCGGCACCGGTCCCGGACGGGGCGGGGCACCCCCGAAGGCAGCCCGTCAGGCGGAGCGGGCCCCGGCGCCGGGCGCGAGCCTCGACTCGTGCTCCGGGGGCGGCGAGGGGCGGCGGCGCTTGGGTGGGAAGACCTCCGCCGGCGTGGGCACCGGGCGCCCCGGGCGCGGCGCCCGGCGGCCCGGCTCCCTCCGCTTCGGCTCCTCGCGGTCGCCATGCTCCGGCGGCGTGGGCTTCTTATGGGGCTCACGCTTGGGCTCGTCGGCCTTCTGCACGGCCTCCCGCGCGGTCTCGGGCCCCCTCCGGGCGGCCCCCCGCGCGGCCGTCCCGGAGCCCGCCGAGACCCCGCCGGGCAGGGCGCGCAGCCGGGGCGCCACGGGGCGCGTACGGGGCTCCACGACGGCGCCGGCGCGCTCCGCGAGCCGGGCGCGTACGCCCCGCTCGGCGAGGTATTCACACTGGCTCAGCAGCGCGCGCCGGCGCGTGGCCTCATCGCCCCCGGCGGCCGACCCGCACAGCGCGCGGAGCGCGGCCAGATCCTCGGCCAGCGGCTCGTAACCGGCCGCCAGGGCGCCCTGGAGCTGCTCGAGATAGCCGACGGCGGCGCCGGGCAGGGCGGCGCGGTAGCGGGCGAGCTCGTCGAGCAGGAACGCTCGCAGCCGCCCGCCCTCGCGGACCGCTTCGTCCACGGCCTCGGCGAGCCGGAGACAGTCCTGGACCTCCTCCGCCCGGTCCGGGCCGAGGGGGCCGGCGGAGGGGGTGACGGGGTCGGGTTGGAGGGCGATGGCGAGGGCGCGTCGGAGCACACGCAGCTCATCCGCACTGAACGCCATTCCGCCGCGGGATCCATATGGCGTGGGCATGGGGCGACTTTAAGTGCTAAGCGGACAAATTTCGCTGAGCGCCGGACGGTGCGGCGCGTTGCGGACGCCGAGCGGCCATACGGGGGAAGCGCCGGACGGGACCGCGCCGAGGCGGTCCCGTCCGGACCCGGCACCCGGGGGCGGACCGTCGCATCCGGGTGCCGGTGCACATGGTCGACGGCCGTTCCGCTTGTCAATACGGAATTCGATGTGCCGTCTTTCCCTCGACCGCCCCTTGACCCATTGGCGAAGAGCGATCAGTTGCGCATGACGAATCCCGAGTGCGGGAATTCGTTTCGGAATGCCGTCAATGCGGTCGAGCGCCCGGGTGAAGAGCAGGTGAAGAGCCGATCGCCGGTGCTCAGCCGCGCGAGACGTTCCGTTCGTAGACCAGTCTGAGGCCGATCAGGGTCAACCAGGGCTCATGCTCATCGATCACTGAGGATTCTCCTAGCACCATGGGCGCCAGCCCGCCGGTGGCGATCACGGTGACGTCCTCCGGGTCCTGGGCGAGCTCGCGCGCCATACGGCGGACGATTCCGTCCACCTGGCCCGCGAAGCCGTAGAGGATGCCGGACTGCATGGCCTCCACCGTGTTCTTCCCGATCACGCTGCGTGGGCGGGCCAGTTCGATCTTGCGCAATTGCGCCCCGCGTACGCCCAGCGCCTCGACCGAGATCTCGATGCCCGGCGCGATCACCCCACCCACGTACTCCCCGCGCGCGCTGACCGCGTCGAAGGTCGTCGCGGTGCCGAAGTCGACCACCACGCACGGACCCTCGTAGAGCTCCACGGCGGCCAGCGCGTTGATGATCCGGTCGGCGCCGACCTCCTTGGGGTTGTCCACCAGGATCGGGACACCGGTCTTCACGCCGGGCTCGACCAGGACGGACGGCACATCGCCGTAGTAGCGGCGGGTCACCTCGCGCAGCTCGTGGAGGACGGAGGGGACGGTGGAGCAGATGGAGATGCCCGCGATGCCGTCGCCCAGCTCCTCGCCGAGCAGCGGATGCATGCCCATCAGGCCCTGGAGGAGGACGGCGAGTTCATCGGCGGTGCGGCGGGCGTCGGTGGAGATCCGCCAGTGCTCGACGATCTCGTCGCCGTCGAAGAGGCCGAGCACGGTATGGGTGTTGCCGACGTCGATGGTCAGGAGCATGGGCGGCACCGCTTCCGGTCGGGCTCACGGCCGGGGGCGAGCCCTGGGGTGGGGGGTGGGGCGACGGGCGGGCGGGTGTTGCCGACGTCGATGGTCAGGAGCATCGCTTACTTCTCCTCGGCCTCGCGCAGGTCCAAGCCGATGTCCAGGATCGGGGAGGAGTGGGTGAGCGCGCCGACCGCCAGATAGTCGACGCCCGTCTCGGCGTACGTACGGGCGTTGGCCAGCGTCAGCCGTCCCGAGGACTCCAGCGCGGCGCGCCCGGCGACCAGCTCGACGGCCTCGCGGGTCCGCTCCGGGGTGAAGTTGTCCAGCAGGATGAGATCCGCGCCCGCCTCCAGGACCGGCGGGATCTGCTCCAGGGTGTCGACCTCCACCTCGATCGGCACATCCGGGAACTCGGCCCGTACGGCGCCGAACGCCTCCGCGACACCGCCCGCCGCGATCACGTGGTTGTCCTTGACCAGCGCGGCGTCCGAGAGCGACATCCGGTGGTTGACCCCGCCGCCGCAGCGCACCGCGTACTTCTCCAGGGCGCGCAGCCCCGGAGTGGTCTTACGGGTGTCACGGACCTTGGTCTTCGTCCCCTCGAGGGCGTCGGCCCACGCACGGGTCGCCGTCGCGATGCCGGAGAGCCGGCACAGCAGGTTGAGCGCGCTGCGCTCGCCGGTGAGCAGGTCGCGGGTGCGGGTGCGGACGCTGAGCAGCTTCTGGCCGGGCTCCACCCGGTCGCCGTCCTCCACATGCCGCTCGACCTCGAACTCGTCCGTGCAGACCACGGACAGGATCGCCTCGGCGATCCGCAGCCCCGCGACGGTGCCCGTCTCACGGGCCGTGAAGTCGCCGGTGGCGAAGGCGTCCTCGGGGACGGTGGCCACCGTGGTGACGTCCACGCCCTGGTCGAGGTCCTCCTCGATGGCCATGTGGGCGATGTCCTCGACCTGGATGGGGTCGAGTCCCGCGCGGATCAGCAGCTCGGCGAGATCGGGGTCCAGACCGCACTCCATCGGGTCGAGTGCACCGTCGTCACCGCCGCAGCCGCAGCCATCGCCGCAGCCGCCCCCCTCACCGGGGCCGCCGATCTGCAGCAGCGGCAGGGACACGGGTGGCCGGCGGTCTTCGGATGTGCTGCTGCTCACGGGCGGGACTCCGTCTCGGCTCGGGGGGTGGTCGTTGGGGGGAACGCTTCGGAGTCCGTGGAACGGACATCGAGGGTGCCGTCCGGGCGGAGGGTGACCAGCAGGTGGCGGCGCCAGGCGGCGTCGTCCCGCTCGGGGCGGTCCTCGCGCCAGTGGCAGCCGCGGGTCTCCTCGCGGCGGAGCGCGGCGGCCACCAGGACCCGGGCCACGAGATGGAGGTTGGTGGCCTCCCAGGTCTCGACCCCGGGCTCGGCCGTCTTGCCGTCCCGCCGCAGCTGCGCCGCGGCCTCGTCCTGGACGCGCTCCAGCCGGTCGGCGGCGCGGGCCAGGCTCTCGGCGGAGCGGAGCACCCCGGCGCCGTGGGTCATGATGTGCTGGATCTCGTAGCGGGCCTCGGAGGCGAGCAGGGGCGCGTCGCCGGAAGCGGCGGGAGCCGATGGCCTGGTCCGCTCCGCGCGGCGCTCGCGTCCCGCGGACTCCGCCCGGGCGGTGATGTCCTCCGCGATGCGCTCCGCGAAGACCAGGCCCTCCAGAAGGGAGTTGGAGGCCAGTCGGTTGGCGCCGTGGACGCCGGTGCAGGCGACCTCCCCACAGGCGTAGAGGCCGGGGACGGTGGTGCGGCCGCGCAGGTCGGTGCGGACCCCGCCGCTCGCGTAGTGCGCGGCCGGGGCGACCGGGATGGGCTCGGTCACCGGGTCGATGCCGTGGGCGCGGCAGGCGGCGAGGATGGTCGGGAAGCGCCGCGCCCACATCTCGGCCCCGAAGTGGCGGGCGTCCAGGTACATGTGCTCGGCGCCGCGCTCCCGCATCCGCCGCATGATGCCCTTGGCGACGATGTCACGGGGCGCCAGCTCGGCCAGTTCGTGCTGCCCCCGCATGAACCGCACCCCGTCGGCGTCCACGAGATGGGCGCCCTCGCCACGCACCGCCTCCGAGACCAGCGGCTGCTGGCCCTCCGCCTCCGGGCCCAGCCACAGCACCGTGGGATGGAACTGCACGAACTCCAGATCGCTGACCTGGGCCCCGGCGCGCAGCGCGAGCGCGACCCCGTCGCCGGTGGAGACGGCGGGGTTGGTGGTGGCGGAGTAGATCTGGCCCATGCCGCCCGTGGCGAGCACGACCGCGTCCGCAAGCACCGCGCCCACGCCGTCCCGCCGGCCCTCGCCCATGACGTGCAGGGTGACCCCGGCCGCCCGGCCGGAGCCGTCCTTGAGCAGGTCGAGCACCAGGGCGTTCTCCACGGTGTCGATACCGGCCGCGCGGACCGCCTCGACCAGGGCCCGGGAGATCTCCGCGCCGGTCGCGTCGCCGCCCGCGTGGGCGATCCGGCGGCGGTGGTGGCCGCCCTCGCGGGTCAGCAGGATCTCGCCCGTGGCGTCGTCGGCGTCGAAGCGGGCGCCGGTGTCGATGAGCCGGCGCACCGCGTCGGGCCCCTCGGTGACCAGCGCCCGCACCGCCCGCTCGTCGCAGAGCCCGGCACCGGCCACCAGGGTGTCGTCCAGGTGCTGCCCGGGGGTGTCGCCCTCGCCGAGGGCGGCGGCTATGCCGCCCTGGGCCCAGCGCGTGGAGCCGTCGTCCAGCCGGGCCTTGGTGACCACGGTGACCTTGGCCCCGGCCGCGGCGCAGCGCAGCGCCGCCGTCAGCCCGGCGACCCCGGAGCCGACGACCACGACATCGGCCTCGGTGGCCCAGCCGGGGGCGGGGGCGCGCAGGGCGGTGGCGGGGACGGCGGTCTCGGCCGCCGGGCGCCCGGTCGGACGGGTCATCGGGCGGCTCCGATCCGCAGGCGGATGTTGTCTATCAGGCGGGTGGCGCCGACCTTGGCGGCCACGGCCAGCACGGCCTCGCCCGTGTGTCCGTCGGGGACCTCGGTGAAGTCGGCGGGGTCGACCAGGGCCAGATAGTCCAGGACGAGCGGCGGCTCGAGACCCGCCGCCTCGTCGAGCACCGCCCGCGCCGCGGACCGCACCGCGGCGGGCGACGCGACCCGTATGAGCTCGTGCTCCTCGGACCCGGCCGGGCCCTCACCGGCCGCCAGCAGCCCCGCGTCGCGCCCCGCGAACAGCGCCCGGGACAGGGCCAGCGCGGTGTCCCGCTCCTGGGCGCTCAGATAGCGGTTACGGCTGGAGAGGGCGAGCCCGTCACCCTCCCGGACGGTGGGGACGCCGACGATCTCCACGGGGAAGTTCAGGTCGCGGACCATCCGGCGGACCAGCGACAGCTGCTGGGCGTCCTTCTCGCCGAAGAAGGCGATGTCGGGGCGGGTGAGGTGGAGCAGCTTGGCGACGACGGTGAGCATCCCGTCGAAGTGGCCGGGGCGCGAGGCGCCCTCATAGCGCTCGCCCAGGGTCCCGGCGGTCATCCGGACGCCCGGCTCGCCGCCCGGATAGACCTCCTCGGCGGTGGGGGCGAAGACGATGTCCGCGCCCGCCGCGGCCGCGACCTTGAGGTCGGCGTCGAGGGTGCGCGGATAGCGGTCGAGGTCCTCGCCCGCGCCGAACTGCAGCGGATTGACGAAGACGGTGACGGTCACCAGGCCCTTGGCGCCCACCCGGGCGCGGGCGGCGCGGATGAGCGAGGCGTGCCCGTCGTGCAGCGCGCCCATGGTCATCACGACGGCCGTGCGCCCCGGCACGGCGAAGTGGGCGAGCGCCGCGTCCAGCTCCGGGCGATGACGGAACAGCTCCACATCCGGCTCCCCAGGAAGCGCCTTGGTCCACAGCTTCGGGCTCATCCCTCACTACCTCCCCGGCCCCGCGCGTCGGTCACGTCCGAGAGCACGCCCAGCAGGTCCTCGGCGAGCTCCGGCTTGAGCAGGCCGTGAGCGAGCGCCCGGTCCGCGGTCGTACGGGCCATGGCCAGATAGCCGGCGACGGCATGCGGGGCGTGCCGCCGCAACTCGGCGACATGGGCGGCGACCGTGCCCGCGTCGCCGCGCGCGACCGGACCGGTGAGCGCGGCGTCGCCGCTGCGCAGCGCGTTGTCCAGCGCGGCGCCGAGGAGGGGGCCGAGCATCCGGTCGGGGGCCTCGACCCCGGACGCGCGCAGCAGCTCCAGGGACTGGGCGACCAGCGTGGTGAGGTGGTTGGCGCCGATGGCGAGGGCGGCGTGATAGAGCGGACGGGACTCCTCCGCGATCCACTCGGGCTCCCCGCCCATCTCGATGACCAGCGCCTCGGCCGCAAGCCGCAGCTCCTCGGGCGCGGTGACGCCGAAGGAGCAGCCGGCCAGCCGCTGGATGTCCACCGAAGTGCCGGTGAAGGTCATGACGGGGTGCAGCGCGAGCGGCAGCGCACCGGCCCGCAGCGCGGGCTCCAGCACGCTGACGCCGTACCGCCCGGAGGTGTGCACCAGCAGCTGGCCGGGGCGCACCGCGCCGGTCTCGGCCAGGCCGGCGACCAGCTCGGGCAGCGCGTCGTCGGGGACGGTGAGCAGCACCAGCTCGGCCCGCGCCAGCACCTCGGAGGGCGGCACGACGGGGACTTCGGGAAGCAGGGCGGCGGCCCGGCGCACGGAGGCGTCGGAGACACCGGACGCGGCGACCGGGCGGTGCCCGGCCAGCCTCAGCGAGGCAGCGAGGGCCGGGCCGACGCGGCCGGCGCCGACGACCCCGACGGTGAGCCGGGCAGGTCGGTCCTGCGGCTCAGGCAGTGGTTGAGCATTCACGCGGCAACGGCCTTCCGTTCCAGTCCTCAGGGGGTACCGGACGATTCCCCGCCATGCTACGCGAGTGTTTCCGGGGGGTTTGGCCGCACGCCCGAGCCCTGTGGACAACTCTGTGGTCCGATGGACAGGCGTGCGACATGATCAACCCATGACGGACGGGACGGACGGGACGGACGAGGCAGCCGAGGCAGCCGAGATGGACGGCACGGGCGGCGGGACGGAGCGGGCCGCGCGGGCGCGCCGCCTCGCGGCCTGGCACGGCGCCGAACGAACGCTCGCGCGCGGGCCCGCGGAGGTGCGGATCGCCGAGCGGCTGGCCGCCCTCACGACCGCCCTTGACGCCGACACCGCGCCGTACGACGGGGACGGCTGGGTGGACATCTACGGCGACGGCATCGTCGAGGAGCTCGAGCGGCGGGTCGCCGAACTGCTCGGCATGGAGGCCGCGGCGTTCTTCCCCACCGGCACCATGGCGCAGCAGGTCGCGCTGCGCTGCTGGGCGGGGCGCACCGGCAGTCCGGTGGTGGCGCTGCACCCGCTGGCCCATCTGGACATGCACGAACGGGACGCGTATCTGACGGTCAGCGGGCTGCGCGCGGTGCGTCCGACGAGCGAGCCGCGGCCGCCCACGGCCGAGGAGATCCGGGGCCTGGACGAGCCGTTCGGCACCCTCGCCCTCGAACTCCCGCTGCGCGACGCCGGATTCGTGCTGCCCGAGTGGGACGAGCTGGTCGCGGCCGTGTAGGCGGCCCGGGAGCGGGACGCGGTGGTGCACTTCGACGGGGCGCGGCTGTGGGAGTGCACGGCGCACTTCGGCCGGGAGCTGCCGGAGATCGCCGCCCTGGCGGACTCCGTCTACGTGTCGTTCTACAAGTCGCTCGGCGGCCTCTCGGGAGCGGCGCTGGCCGGGCCCGAGACCCTGGTGACCGAGGCCAGGGCGTGGCGCCACCGGTACGGCGGGCAGCTCTTCCAGCAGTGGCCGGCGGCGCTGGCCGCGCTGGACGGCCTGGACCGCGAGCTGCCGAGGCTGCCGTCGTACGTGGCGCACGCGCGGGTCGTGGCCACGGCGCTGCGGACGGCGTTCACGGCCGCGGGGGTGGGCTGGTCCCGGGTGCACCCGGAGGTGCCGCACACCCACCAGTTCCAGGTGTGGCTGCCGTATCCGGCGGCGGTGCTGGACGAGGCGGGGGTGCGGCTGGCGGAGGAGACCCGGACGGTGCTGTTCCGTCGCTGGCGGGAGCCGGGGCCGCCCGGTCTGGCCATGACCGAGCTGACGGTCGCCTCATCCGCACTCGAGTGGACGGCCGACGACGTCACGGCCGCGGCCGACGCCTTCCTCGCCCGGATCCGGGAGCTCACGGAGGCCCGGGGACTCACGGAGGCCCGGGGACTCACGGAGGCCCGGGAGCTCACGGAGGGCCGGGAGCCTACGGAGGGCTGAGCGGCGCCGCGCGAACACCTCCCCGACCGCCCTTACGGCGCGCACGGCGTCCATAAGGCGGCCACGGCGGCCGCGGCGGCGGACCGGGCGCCCGGCCATCACGGCCCGGAAGTCGCGGTACTCCCGCAGCTCCCGCAGGGTGCGCCAGTCGTGCGGGCCCGGTGCGGGCGGGGTGGGCTCGCCGCGCTGGGCGGCCCGGTACAGATCGAGTGCGTACTGCTCGGTGAGGGACATGGCTCGACGGTCCGCCCGGCCCCGGGCGCCGGTCACGCCGTTTGACGATCGGTGTCAAACGAGGGCGGCGCCGGGTCCGGGCTCCCGCACCATGGGTTCATGGCCAATGTCATCGACATCGCCGGGCTGCCGCCCGAGCGCATCGTCTTCAGCCCGTCCCCGCTCGCCGAGCTGGGCGCCGCGCTCCATGTGCTGTCCGAGCCCGGCCACCACCCCGGGCTGCACGGCTGGGCCACCGCCACCGCCTCGGCGCTCAAACCGGACCTCGCGGACCGGCTCTGCGAGGCGGACTTCCTGTGGCGCACCGCCCGCTCCGACCTGCTGCTCCCGGCCGTCCCCGGGGCGACGCTCGCCGAGGAGCTGGACGCGCTGGACCGGATCGACGACGAGACGCTCGTGGCGGCCGCCTTCGAGATCGCCTGCTCCCCCTCGTACACCCGGCACACCCCCTCGCCGCTGGTCGACGCGGACGAGCGGGCCCGGGTCCGCGAGATGGCCGCCGCCCGGGGACCGCGGCAGGCGGCCTTCACCGACCGCATGCTGGAGGACCCGGACGGGCTGCGGGTCTGGCTGCGGCGGCTGCTGGAGGACTGCGACCAGGCGTTCTTCGCCGACACCTGGCGGCGGACGCGGATCCAGCTGGCCGCCGACGCCCGCCACAAGGCGGAGCTGCTGCGGCACAAGGGGCTCGCGGAGGCGCTGGCGTCGACCTCGACCGCGCTGTCGCTGTCCGAGGACGGGCACAGCATCGTGGTCGACAAGCTGGCGGGCGGCCGTACGACGGCGGTCGGCGACGGCATCACCTTCATCCCGACCGCCTTCGGCTGGCCGCATCTCGTCGTCCTCCACGCCCCCGGCTGGCGCCCGGTGATCCAGTACCCGGTCGCCACCCCCGAGCTCCCCCCGCCCGCCGCCCTGGAGCTCGTCCAGCGCCGCCTCGAGGCCCTGGCCCACCCGATGCGGATGCGGCTGTGCCGCACCCTGGCCCGCGGCCCGCACACCACCGGTGAGCTCTCCGAGTCGTACGGCATCACGCCCCCGGAGGTCTCCCGCCACATCGCCGTGCTGAAGAAGGCCGGTCTGCTCACCACCCGCCGCCGCGGCCGCTATGTGCTGCACCAGCTCGACCTGCCGTCGGTGGCCCGGCTGGGCAGCGACTTCCTGGAGAGCGTTCTGCGGTAGGGGGCCGGGCCCGCCTAAAATGTTCACCGCACGGTGAACGCGGTCGGAACGGCGAGCGGCGGAGGAGCGGCGATGAGCAACCGAAGCCACCGGTCCGCACCGCACCACACCCACCCCGACGACGTCCCCGTGCGGACCGCGCTCGCGGCGCTCGCCGACCCCGTGCGGCTCCAGCTGGTCCGCGAGCTCGCCACGGCGGCCGACTGGGAGCACACCTGCGGCACCTTCGACGTCCCCGTGGGCAAGGCGGCCCTCAGCCACCACTTCTCGGTGCTGCGCGCGGCCGGGCTGATCGAGCAGCGCGACCTGGGCCCCAAGCGGGTCAACCGGCTGCGCCGCCCCGAGTTCGACCAGCGCTTCCCCGGACTGCTCGACCTGGTGCTCCGCGAGCGGCCGTACGAGCCATAAGGACGCCGTGCCAACCGTAAGGACGCCACCTCAACCGTAAGGACGCCACCTCAGCCGTAAGGCCGTCGCCCCAACCGTAAGGCCGCCGCCTCAGCGGGCCGGTCCGGCCGACCCCCCGGCCCGGACCAGCCCGGTCTCGTAGGCCATCACCACCACCTGCACCCGGTCCCGCAGCTCCAACTTGGTGAGAATGCGGCCGACATGGGTCTTCACGGTCGCCTCGGACAGCACCAGCCGCGCCGCGATCTCGCCGTTCGACAGCCCCTGCGCGACCAGCAGCACCACCTCGCGCTCCCGGTCGGTGAGCCGGTCCAGCTCCGGACGGGCCCGGCCCCCGGGGCCACCGGCTCCGCCGCCCGGCAGCATCGGCGCGAACCGGTCCAGCAGCCGGCGCGTCGTGCTGGGCGCGACCACCGCGTCGCCGCTGTGCACCGCGCGGATCGCCGCGAGCAGCTCGCCCGGCGGCACGTCCTTGAGCATGAAGCCGCCCGCCCCGGCCTTGAGCGCGGAGAAGGCGTACTCGTCCAGGTCGAACGTGGTCAGGATGATGACCTTCGGCGCCCCGTCCCGCTCACATATCCGCCGGGTCGCCTCCACCCCGTCCAGCTTGGGCATCCGGACGTCCATGAGGACGACATCCACCTCCGTGGAGCGCAGCACCTGGAGCGCCTCCACCCCGTCGCCCGCCTCGGCGACGACCTCCATATCGGGCTGGGCCGCGAGCACCATCCGGAAGCCGGTGCGCAGCAGCACTTGGTCATCGACGAGCATGACGCGGATCGACATCCCGGACGGGTCCCTTCCCTCAGGCCTGACAGCCGGCCTACGCACCTATCGGATGGCTCAACGAACCGGCTTCAGCGGCAGCAGCGCGCTGATCCGGAAGCCGCCGCCCGGCCGAGGGCCCGCGTCGAGCGTGCCGCCCACCATGCCGACGCGCTCCCGCATCCCGATCAGACCATGGCCGCTGCCGTCGGCGCCGCCGTCCTCGTACATCTCGTGCTGCGCGCCCCGCCCGTCGTCCTCGACCAGCAGCCCGAGCCCGTCGTCGAAGTAGGTGAGGCGGACGCTCGCGCCCACGTCCGGGCCGCCGTGCTTACGGGTGTTGGTGAGCGCTTCCTGCACGATGCGGTAGGCGGTCAGCTCGACCCCGCTGGGGAGCTGGCGCGGGCTGCCCACGACCTTGAAGTCCACCGGGAGCCCGGCGCCGCGCACCTGCTCCACGAGCTCGTCGATCTGCTCGACGTCCGGCTGCGGGACATAAGTGTTCTCCTCGCCCGGCTCGCCGGTGCGCAACACGCCCAGCAGCCGCCGCATCTCGGCGAGCGCCTGGCGGCCGGTGCCGGAGATCGTCTCCAGCGCCTGCCGGGTCTGTTCGGGCGAGGAGTCCAGGACGTACGCGGCGCCGTCCGCCTGCACCACCATCACCGACACGTTGTGCGCCACGACGTCGTGCAGTTCCCGTGCGATCCGGGCGCGCTCGGCGGCCACCGCGACCTTCGACTGCGCCTCGCGCTCCTTCTCCAGCCGGGCGGCCCGCTCCTCCAGCTGCGCGTAGTAGGCGCGGCGGGTGCGGATCGAGTCGCCGAGCACCCAGGCCAGAACGAAGGGGATGGAGACGAAGACCGCCGAGACCACGTCCTCCCACCAGCCCTGCTGGGTGGGCTGCCAGCGGAGCGCCCCGAGGGGGGACGCGCTGATCGCCACGCCCAGCGCGAAGCGGGAGGCCGGGCGCGAGGAGCTGACCGCCACCGTGTAGACGATCACCAGCATGGCGAAGTCGGTCGGATTGGGCCTGATGTCCGTGGCCATCTGGGCGAGACCGCACAGAATGGCCAGCACCAGCATCTTCTCGGGGGCGCGGCGGCGCAGCGCGATCGTCGTGCCCAGCGCCAGGGCGATCGGGACGCCCGCGATGTGGGCGTCCCGGCCCACCGGCTCCTCCACCAGCCACAGGAACCCGAAACCGACGAGGAGGACGGCCCAGAAGGTGTCCACCCCTGTCGGATGCCTGCGGAGAAATTCGTAGAGGCGCTGCACGTCACCCAGCGTAGGCATCGTCAGACCCCTCCCGGGTCAGCCCGAGGGGCGATCCGCGACGCCCGGCCCTACTCCCCAAGGTGGAGACCACTCCGCATAGCGTGGCGGTGTGGCGAGTGAGAAGCATGAGTGGAGCGGATGGCGTACGGCGGCCGAACGCGCGCTGTACGGAACGGGCGGCTTCTTCCGGCGCCCGGAGGGCCCGGCAGGGCACTTCCGCACGTCGGTGCATGCCTCACCGCTGTTCGCACGGGCGGTCGCGGAGCTGCTGTCCCGGGTGGACGGGGCGCTGGGGCGCCCGGCCGAGGTGGCGCTGGTGGACCTGGGCGCCGGGCGCGGCGAGCTGCTCACGCGGGTGCTCGCCCTGGCCCCCGGCCTGCCGCACGGGCTGGGCCGGCGGCTGCGTCCGTACGCGGTGGAGCGGGCGGAACGGCCGACGGGCCTGGACGGGCGGATCGCCTGGCTCGACGCCCCGCCGGAGGGGTGCACGGGGCTGCTGTTCGCCAATGAGTGGCTCGACAACGTGCCCGTGGACGTGGCCGAGACCGACGCGGACGGCGTGCCCCGCCGGGTCGAGGTGGACCTCGCCTCGCCGGACGGCACCGAGCGGCTGGGCGACCCGGTGGACGGCGAGGACGCCGCGTGGCTGGACCGCTGGTGGCCCCTGGCGGGCGCCGAACCGGGGCTGCGCGCCGAGATCGGCCATCCGCGCGAGGCGGCCTGGGCGCGGGCCGTCGGCTCCCTGCGGGCGGGCCTCGCGGTCGCCGTCGACTACGCCCACGAACGCGCTGCCCGGCCCCCGTTCGGCACCCTGACCGGCTTCCGCGAGGGGCGCGAGGTCCGGCCCGTCCCCGACGGCACCTGCGATCTGACGGCGCATGTCGCGATGGACGCGTGCGCCGCCGCGATGGACGCGTCCGGGCCTGCGATGGACGCGTCCGGCACCGCGCCGACCGCGTCCAGTCCCGCGATGGACGCGTCCGGCACCGCGATGGACCCGTCCGCCACCGCGCCCGGGCCCGGCTCCCGGCTGTTGACCCAGCGCGAGGCGCTGCGCGCCCTGGGCCTCGACACCCGCCGTCCCCCGCTCGCCCTGGCCTCCACCGACCCCACCGCCTACGTCCGCGCCCTGAGCGCGGTGGGCGAGGCCGCGGAGCTGACCGACCCCGCGGGGCTCGGCGCCTTCACCTGGCTCCTGCACCCGGTGAACCTGCCCCAGGACGTGCTCCGGCCGTAGGGGGTGTCCGGCGAAGCTTGGCGCCTGCGGCGGGCTGCTTTCCCCTCCCCGCCCCTTCCCACAACTGGGGCTCCGCCCCAGCCCCCGGCCCCGCCACGCAGCGCATCGATACGCGGCTCCGCACCGGACGCGGCACCCCCACCGGACGCGGCACCGCCACCGGACGGGACACCACCACCAGGCGCGGCACCCCCACCGGACGCGGCACCCCCACCGGACGCGGCACCCCCACCGGACGCGGCACCCCCACCGGACGCGGCACCCCCACCGGACGCGGCACCCCCACCGGACGCGGCACCCCCACCGGACGCGGCACCCCCACCGGACGCGGCACCCCCACCGGACGCGGCACCCCCACCGGACGCGGCACCGCCACCGGACGGGGCACCACCACCAGGCGCGGCACCCCCACCGGACGCGACTCCACCGCCAGGCGCGGCACCCCCACCGGACGGGACACCACCACCGGGCACGGCACCACCACCGGACGCGGCACCACCACCGGACGGGACACCACCACCAGGCGCGACACCCCCACCGGACGGGACACCACCACCAGGCGCGGCACCCCCACCGGACGCGACTCCACCGCCAGGCGCGGCACCCCCACCGGACGGGACACCACCACCGGGCACGGCACCACCACCGGACGCGGCACCACCACCGGACGGGACACCACCACCAGGCGCGGCACCCCCACCGGACGCGGCACCACCGCCAGGCGCGGCACCACCCCCGGACGGGACACCACCCCCGGGCACGGCACCACCACCAGGCGCGACACCACCACCAGGCACGGCACCACCACCGGACGGGACCCCACCCCCAGGCGCGGCACCACCACCGGGCACGGCTCCACCACCGGGCACGGCTCCACCACCAGGCGCGACTCCACCCCCGGACGGGACACCACCCCCGGACGGGACACCACCCCCGGACGGGGCACCGCCCCCAGGCCCCAGGGGCCAGGGGTGGAGTCCCTGGTACGGGAAGGGGCGGGTAGGGGGAAGTGTCGATATGCGGCTCCGCCGCGTGGCCCGCCGGGCAGCTGAGAGACTGGTACGCATGACGGAGACGACAGTCGGCATCGGCGGCGCCGCCGAGAGCACGGACATGGTGCTCAACATCGGCCCACAGCACCCCTCCACCCATGGAGTGCTTCGACTGCGGCTGGTCCTCGACGGGGAGCGGATCCAGAGCGCCGAGCCGGTGATCGGCTATATGCACCGGGGCGCGGAGAAGCTGTTCGAGGCGCGCGACTACCGCCAGATCATCATGCTCGCCAACCGCCACGACTGGCTCTCCGCCTTCTCCAACGAACTCGGCGTCGTGCTCGCCGTCGAGCGGATGCTGGGCATGGAGGTCCCGGAGCGCGCGGTGTGGACCCGTACGCTGCTCGCCGAGCTCAACCGGGTCCTGAACCACCTGATGTTCCTCGGCTCCTACCCCCTGGAGCTGGGCGGGATCACGCCGATCTTCTACGCGTTCCGGGAGCGCGAGGACCTTCAGCACGTCATGGAGGAGATCTCCGGCGGCCGGATGCACTACATGTTCAACCGGGTCGGCGGCCTCAAGGAGGACCTCCCGGCGGGCTGGCTGGGCCGGGCCCGGCAGGCCGTGGCCGAGGTGCGCTCGCGGATGGGCGTGTACGACGACCTGGTGCTCGGCAACGAGATCTTCCGGGGCCGCACCCGCGGCGTCGGCGTCCTGGCCCGCGAGACG
Organism: Streptomyces sp. 5-10; assembly: GCF_014712245.1. Taxonomy (NCBI): domain Bacteria; kingdom Bacillati; phylum Actinomycetota; class Actinomycetes; order Kitasatosporales; family Streptomycetaceae; genus Streptomyces; species Streptomyces sp. 5-10. The sequence goes on along the minus strand of NZ_JACVYG010000006.1, from coordinate 220,454 downwards.
GTGCACGCGTACGGGGTCAGCGGCCCCATCGCCCGGGCCTCGGGCGTCGACTTCGATCTGCGGCGCGACGAGCCGTATCTGGCCTATCCGGAACTCCAGGACGTCCTTGAGGTCGCCGTCCGCCAGGAGGGCGACTGCCTCGCCCGGTTCGAATGCCTGCTGGAGCAGACGCACGCCTCGCTGGCGCTGGCCGACGCCTGCCTGGACCGGCTGGACGAGCTCCCGCCGGGGCCGATCAACCAGCGGCTGCCGAAGGTGCTCAAGGCGCCCGAGGGCCACACCTACGCCTGGACCGAGAACCCGCTCGGCCTCAACGGCTACTACCTCGTCTCCAAGGGCGAGAAGACGCCGTACCGGCTGAAGCTCCGCTCGGCGTCGTACAACAACATCCAGGCGCTCACCGAGCTGCTGCCGGGCACGCTCGTCGCCGACATGGTGGCGATCCTGGGGTCGCTCTTCTTCGTCGTCGGCGACATCGACAAGTAGTGCAACGACAAGGAGGCCAACGAGGCCGGCGAGCGGGCGAGCCGCACGGGCGATCCCTCACGAGATCGCGCTGCGCAGCTCCCCGAGGTCGATCTGCTCCGTCTCGTCGTGCGCGGTCAGGTCGATGACCTCGCCCACCGCGCCCTTCTGGGACTCCGCCTTCTGGGACTCCGCCTTCTTGGTCTCCGCCAGGGTCTCGTCGCCGATCACATCGGCGAGGTCCTCCTCGGCGGCCGGTTCGGGCTCCCGCTTCTGCTTCTTCGACTGCTTCTTCTGGGTGCCGAAGTAGTCGAAGCCGCTCTCCGAACGGGAGGCGGCCCGGCGCGCCGCGGCATACGGCACCACCGCCGAGGCGGCCGTACGGGCGTGGGCGCGCGGCTCCTGCGGGCCGTCGCCGTCCTGCCCGCCGGCCGCCGGGGGCTTCCCCAGCGTGGCGGCACCGTCCTTGCCCCGGCTCTCGCGCGGGCCCTCACGGTCGTCGTGCTCCGCGTCCTGCTCCGCGTCCTGCTCCGGGGCCTGCTCCGAAGCCTCGGCCTTGGCGGCCGCGGCGGCGGCCTGCTCCCGCCGCTCCTTCTGCCGCCGGGCGCTCTCCCTGAGCCGGCTCAGCGCCTCGTCGGCCTTGGCGTACGCGGCGGCCGACGGCAGCCCGGTGGGGAGCTCGTCCGGCTCGTCCCCGGAGTCGACGGCTTCGGCGGACCCGGCGGCCTCCAGCGCCTTCGCCGGGGACGCGGCCTCCAGCGCGAGCCGGCGGCGGCCCTCCAGGGCGCTGGCCCGCTCGGTCTCGGCCGTGGCGTAGCGGCGCAGCAGCTCGGCGTGTTCGTTGCGGAGCCGGGCGAGTTCGGCGCGCTTGGCGCGCAGCCGGGTGTTGAGCGCGGCGCGGAGCTCGCTCGCCTTGTCGGCGTCCGCCTCGAGCTCCGCGATCCGCTCCTCGTACTTCATCTCCTGGCGCGCGGTCTCGCTCGTGGCCTCCGCGACCCGGCGGCCGGCCGAGCGGTCCCAACGGCGCATCAGGACGGCGCCGACGACGGCGGCGCCGGCCGCGGTCGCGGCAAGCCCACGGATCACGACCGTGTCGCCGACCAGCCAGGCACCGGCGGCGCAGGTTATTGACGCGACTGCGACCGAAGCGGAAGGGAGGAGCCTGTGCAGGGGTGGGGATTGGCGGTGGCGTCCACGTGGCATGGCCCGAAACTTACCGTGCTAAGGGGTCGCTTGGGTGCCCGCCGGGCCAGATCTGTTGTCAATCCGTTGGCAAATGCGGCGATCGCGCGGCCGGGATCCCTTGCCGAGCCCTTGCCAAGTCCTCCCGAGCGGGGATTTGATCCTACTTCACCAGCCCCTTGTCCCGCAGGTAGTCGTCGGCGACATCCCCCGGCTTGAGCCGCTCGGCGTCAACTTTCTTGTTGAGTTCCCTCAGATCGGCGGTCGTCAGCACCTTGGTGAGCTTGTTCAGCGAGTCCGCGATCTTCTGCGAGCCGGCGGACTTCGCATTCACCACGGGAAGTACGTTGTCGGCATTCTGCAGATTTTTGTCGTCGCGGAGCAGCACGAGCCCGAACTGGTCCAGCGTGCTGTCCGTGGTCGTGGTCAGGACCATCTGGTCCTTGCCGTCCTTGACCGCCTGCTTGGCCTGGACGCTGCCGATGTCCAGCGGGTCGATCCCGGCGATGTCGATGCCGTACTTCTTCTCCAGACCCGGCTGGCAGAAGGGCCGCTTGGGGCATTCGTCGCCCGCCGCCAGGGTGATCTTCTGCTTCGACTTCCCGAGGTCGGAGAGCGTCTTGAGGCCGTGTTTCTTCGCGAAGTCGGCGCTGACCGCGAAGGCGTTCTGGTCCACGGCCTTGCCGGGCTCCAGCACCTTCAGCCCGCGCGGTTCGGCGAGCTTCTTCAGCGCCGCGACCGTCTTGGTCACGTCCGAGGAGGCCACCGGGGCGGCATTCGACCCGTTCTTCTTCTGGTTGAGGAATTCGGCCAGCGTCGCCGCGTACTCCGGCACGACATCCATCTGGCCCTTCTCCAGGGCCGGTTCATACAGCTCACGGGCGTCCACCGTCTTGATCGAGGTGGAATAGCCGGCGTCCTTCAGAACCCCCGCGTACAGCTCCGCGAGGATCTTCGACTCGGAGAAGGAGGCGGATCCGATCACCAGCGAGCCCTTGCCCGGTTCACCTGAGCTGTCGCCGCCGTTCGACTTCTCCAGGCTGTCTCCGCCGCAGGCGGTCAGCCCGACCGCCAGCGCCGCGACCCCCGCCACGGCGGCCGCCGCCCGATTGATCTTGTCCATGGTTCCCCATCCTTCGTTGTGGCCGCGGTTGTGTGGCCGCGTTGTCGGCGCATTCCGCTTCCTCCGCGCTTCCCGCGTCATCCGCGCTTTCCGCGTCGTCCGCGATCTATGCGTCATCCGCGCTCTCCGCGCTCTCCGCGCTGTCCGCCCTGGGTGTCCGCACGCCTTCGCGCCCGGTCGCGGGAGGGCTCGGCCCGCGGGTTCTACGTCGTGAGCGCCGGTGAGGCCGGCGCCTGGTCGGCGGGCGGGCGCCGGGCCGCGGTCGACCGCCGCCCCGTCCTGCGCCGCATCGGGTCGAGCGCCAGGCCCAGCAGCACGAAGACGCCCTCGACCACCAGCGCGAGGGCCGCGACCAGCACCGCACCGGCCACCACCTGCGGGGTGTCGGTGAGCCGGAAGCCCGCCGTGATGATCCGCCCGAGACCGCCGCCGCCCGGCAGCGCGGCCAGCGTCGCGGTGGCCACGACCTGCACCGCGGCCGTCCGTACGCCCGTCATGATGAGCGGGAACGCCAGCGGCAGCTCGACCCGGCGGATCAGCTGGCCACCGGTCATCCCCATGCCGCGGGCCGCCTCCACGACCTCCCGGTCCGCCTCGTGCACCCCGACATAGGCGTTGGTGAGCAGCGGCGGGATGGCGAACAGCACCAGCGCGATGATCGTGGGCCACTGGCCGTGCGTCCCCAGCGGGCTGAGCAGCAGCAGCACCAGTACGGCGAAGGTGGGCACGGCGCGCCCCGCGTTGGAGATGTTCACCGCGAGCGCGCCGCCCCTGCCGATGTGGCCGAGGGCCACGGCGATCGGCAGCGCCACCGCGCAGGAGATCGCCAGGCAGACGAAGGTCAGGAACAGATGCTGGCCCAGCCGGTGCCACACCCCGTCGGGGCCCGCCCAGTGCGCCCCGGTGGCCAGCCAGGTCCACGCCTTGGCGACGACGTCCATCAGGTGGTGCCCTTCCGACTCTTGCGTGCCCACGGCGTCAGCAGCCGCTGGAGGCCGAGCAGCAGCAGATCCGCCACCACCGCCAGCGCCACGCACAGCACCGAGGCGGTGAGCACCTCGGCCTTGAAGAAGCTGCGCATGCCCTCGTAGATGAGGTTGCCGAGACCGCCGTATCCGATGATCGCGCCCACCGTGGTGAGCGAGACCGTGGAGACGGTGGTGATCCGCAGCCCGGCCATCAGCGCGGGCAGCGCGAGGGGCAGCTCCACGCCGAAGAGCAGCCGCAGCGGGCCGTACCCCATGCCCCGGGCCGCCTCCCGCGCCTCCTCGGGCACCGAGGCGAGACCGGCCATGATGTTGCGCACCAGGATCGTGAGCGAATAGAGCACCAGACCGGTGATCACCACCGCGGCCGACACTCCGAACACGGGCAGCAGCAGCGAGAACATCGCCAGCGACGGCACCGTGTAGAGGATCGTGGTCAGCCCCAGCACCGGCCCCGCCACCGACCGCCAGCGGCGGGCCAGCAGCGCCAGCGGAAAGGCGACCAGAAGGCCGATCGCCACCGAGGCGAGCGTGATCCCTACGTGCTCGAGCGTCGCGTCCGTCAGCTCTTGACCGCGTGTGCGTACATACTCACCGCATATCCACTCGTTACTGATCAGACAGTTTCCGTCGGCCATACGCTCACCTCCCCCGTCGGGTCGCGGGCCGGTTGCTCATCACAATTCCAGGTGACCCTAACCCCGGGAGATGACAATCTCGTCCGATCGCCACACAACAGCAACAATGTCTGCCACGAATGCGGCAACAATGGGGAGCCATGATCCGTTTCGAGCATGTCACCAAGCGCTACGCCGATGGCACGACGGCCGTGGACGACCTCTCCTTCGAGGTGTCGGAGGGCGAGCTGGTCACCCTCGTCGGCCCCTCGGGCTGCGGCAAGACGACGACGATGAAGATGGTGAACCGGCTCATCGAGCCGACATCGGGGCGGATCCTGGTGGACGGCGAGGACATCGCCGAGGCGGATCCGGTCGCGCTGCGCCGCCGTATCGGCTATGTCATCCAGCAGGTCGGGCTCTTCCCGCACAAGACCGTGCTGGAGAACACCTCCACCGTGCCGCATCTGCTGGGCTGGCAGCGGAAGAAGGGGCGGGAGCGCGCCGCCGAGCTGCTGGACCTGGTCGGCCTCGACCCGTCCGTCTACGGCGACCGCTACCCCGACCAGCTCTCCGGCGGTCAGCGGCAGCGCGTCGGCGTGGCCCGCGCGCTGGCCGCGGATCCGCCGGTGCTGCTGATGGACGAGCCGTTCGGCGCGGTCGACCCGGTCGTCCGCGAACATCTGCAGACCGAATTCCTGCGACTTCAGTCACAGGTGCGCAAGACCGTGCTCTTCGTCACCCATGACATCGAGGAGGCGGTCCGGCTCGGGGACCGCATCGCGGTCTACGGCTCGGGGCGGATCGAGCAGTTCGACACCCCGGCCACGGTGCTGGGCGCACCCGCCACCCCGTACGTGGCCGACTTCGTCGGCGCGGACCGCGGGCTGAAGCGGCTGTCGGTCACCCCCATCGAGCCCGGCGACCTGACCCAGCCGCCCGTGGTCCACCTGGACGACCCGCTCCCCAAGGCGGCCGCCAAGCTGGCCGCGGACGGGGCGCGCTGGGCCGTCGTCCTGGACGACGCGGAGCGGCTGCACGGCTGGATCCCGGCGGAGGCGGCCGACGGCGCGCGGGGGACCGTACGGGACCACGCGCGCCGGATGGAGGCGTGGCTGCCGGTGGGGGCGCCGCTCAAGCAGGCGTTCAGCACGATGCTCCAGCACGACGCGGGCTGGATCGCGGTGCTGGACGAGGACCGCTTCCTCGGCGTCCTCACCCCGGCCCGGCTCCACGAGGCCCTTCGCCGCTCGATCGACGCCGACGCGGGCGGCATCGCCCGCGGCGAGGTCCAGCTCCAGACCGTCGCCGACGCGTAGGGGGCTTCGCCCCCATTGACCGGGGCCCGCTCCTCGGCCGTCCCCCCGATCAGGAGGCGCCCCGAAGGGGCGCGGGGCCGTGTCGATGTGCGGCTCCGCCGCGTGGGCGCGACCAGCCACGACGGCGCCGCAGCCGATCGACGGCGGCAGCTCAGCGCACCTTCCAGCGGAACGCTCAGCGGTCGGCGAGACGGCCGCCGAGCCATTCCAGCGCGGCGGGGACCTCCCGCTTCCAGGTGTTGAAGTTGTGGCCGCCGGTGTTCAGGATGATCGACGAGATCCGGGTCGGCTCCCCGCGCCGGTTGAGCCGCTTCACCTTGTTCACGAACCGCACGGTGTCCCGGTAGTTCCGCTCCCCGTGCTCGCTGCTGGACACCAGCAGCGAGACCGGCGGCGCCGGCTTGTGGTCCAGCCGCCACATCAGGTCGTTCTCCCGCTCCAGCCGCTCGCTGCCGCCGAAGAGATCGCCCGTGGTCGCGTCGATCGGGGCCTTGTACGAGGGGGAGAGCCCGGCCGCCGCCGAGAACGCGTCCGGGTGGCGCATCGCCATCTTCAGCGCGCAGTAGCCGCCGGTGGAATTTCCGATGACGCCCCAGTTACGGGCCCGCTTGCCCACGCGGTAGTGGTCGGCCACCGCCTTCGGCAGGTCCTTGGTGAAGAACGTCTCGGTCCGCGGCCCGCCGGGCACGTCCACGCACTCGGTGTCGCGCGGCGGCGCGACCGTCGGCCGCATCATCACCAGGACGAGGGGCTGCATCCGCCCCGCCTTGACCAGCTTGTGCGAGTGCTGTGGATATCTCAGGCCATTGATGAGCGCCTCGGTGGTACCCGGATACCCGGTCAGCACCAGCGCGGCGGGGAAGGTCCGCCGGGCGTACTCGGGCCGGAAGTACTCCGGCGGCAGATAGATGTACGCCGGGCTCGCGATCCCGGAGACCGGCCCCTGGATGTTCACCTTCTCGACGCGCCCGGCGACCCTGGGCGAGGAGCCGCCGTCCATGGCCAGGTGGCGGGTCTCGGTGACCCGCACCCGGGTACCCGGGATGTCGTGGTCCACCACGACACCCGGCTCGTCCTGCGTACCGAAGAGGTCGGACCAGGATCCGTAGAATCCGAAGGACTGGTTGGCGAACAGTCCGAACGCCATGAAGACGGTCAGCTGCGTCCCCAGTAGCATGCCGACCCGGCCGAGCACGGGAGCCACGCCGCGCCCGGCCAGCCGGGGCCACAGCCATATCGTGGCCGCGAACAGCAGCAACGCCGCGACGGCTGCCGCGATCACGATGTTGTTGCTCGTGAGACCCATCACTATCTTTCTGCCGGGCGGCCGGCCCCCCCGTGCCGCCGGGGGAACCTCCCAGCCGTTGGCTGGGGAGTGAACCCCGCTCCTTCAAACGCCGTCTTACTGGGCGCAAATCGTGCGGATGGCGCGCAACAGAACCGAAGATCCTCTTGACCGAAGCGACGGGAATACAGATGTCTGACAGTCAAGATGCCGAAACATCCGGGAAGGTTCCCACCCGGATACGGCGCCTGCCACGCGGCCCCAGGCCTGAGGCGGTACCCACCGCCGTCGGTACCGCGTGCACGCTGATCGGGCTGATGGACATCGTCTTCCCCCGGCTGCGGCACAGCAGGGTGCACGCGCTGGCCGAGCTGCTGCCGGGCGCCGTCAGCTCCCTGGCGGCCGCCGCCTCGATCGTGGTCGGTCTGCTGCTGCTGATGCTGGCCCACGGCCTCAAACGGCGTAAGCGGCGGGCCTGGGTCGCGGCCGTGGGGCTGCTGCCGGTCGGCGCGGCCGCACAGCTGCTCTACCGGCACTCGGTCATCGGCATGGTCCTCTCCCTCGTCCTGATGGGGGTGCTGATCCGCTACCGCGCCGAGTTCGCGGCGCTGCCGGATCCGCGCAGCCGCTGGATGGCGCTGGCCAACTTCGTGGCCATGGGCGCGGTCAGCGTCACCGTGGGACTGCTCATCGTCCGGTCCCATCCGGACGCCATCGAAGGAGCGCCGTCGCTCGGCGAGCAGCTGGAGCACGTGCTGTGGGGTCTGTTCGGCTTCGAGGGGCCGGTGGGCTACCGCCACGGCGCGGACTACACCGTCGGCTACTCCCTCGGCGCGCTGGGCCTGCTGACCGTGGCCACCACGGCCTATCTCGCCTTCCGCCCCGAGCACCCCGCCGCCCGCCTCACCGCCGAGGACGAGGAGCGGCTGCGGGGCCTGCTCACCGCCCACGGGCACCGCGACTCGCTCGGCCACTTCGCGCTCCGCCGCGACAAGGCCGTGGTCTTCTCCCCCAGCGGCAAGGCCGCGGTCTGCTACCGCGTGGTCTCCGGGGTGATGCTCGCCAGCGGCGACCCGGTCGGCGACGTGGAGGCGTGGCCCGGTGCGATCGCCCGCTTCATGGAGGAGGCCCGGGCCCACTCCTGGACCCCGGCGGTGATGGGCTGCAGCGAGACCGGCGGCGAGGTGTGGACCCGCGAGACCGGCCTGGACGCGCTGGAGCTCGGCGACGAGGCCATCGTCGATGTGGCGGACTTCACCCTCTCCGGGCGCGCCATGCGCAATGTGCGCCAGATGGTCAAGCGGATCGAGCGGGCGGGCTACCGGACCCGGGTGCGGCGCGCCGACGAGCTGAGCCCCGAGGAGCTGGAGGCCATCCGGCGCGCCGCCGCCGACTGGCGGGGCACCGACACCGAGCGCGGCTTCTCGATGGCGCTGGGCCGGATCGGTGACCCGGCGGACGGGGACGCGGTCATCGCCACCGCCCACAAGGCCGCCGACGAGGGCGCCGAGGAGGGCCCGTACGGGGACCTCAAGGCCGTGCTGCACTTCGTGCCGTGGGGCCGGGACGGGATGTCGCTGGAGCTGATGCGGCGCGACCGGAGCGCCGACCCGGGCATGAACGAGCTGCTGATCGTGGCCGCGCTGCGGGCCGCCCCCGAGCTGGGCGTGGAGCGGGTGTCGCTGAACTTCGCGATGTTCCGCTCGGCGCTGGCGCGCGGCGAGAAGCTGGGCGCGGGTCCGGTGCTGCGCGGCTGGCGGGCGCTGCTGGTGTTCCTCTCCCGCTGGTTCCAGATCGAGTCGCTGTACAAGTTCAACGCGAAGTTCCAGCCGCGCTGGGAGCCGCGCTTCGTGGTCTTCCGCAACACCCGCGACCTGCCCCGGATCGGCCTGGCCGCGATGCAGGCCGAGGGGTTCGTCTCGCTCGCCCTGCCCCGGCTGCTGCGCCGCGGCCGCCGCCCCGAGCCCCGGCCCTGCGCCCATCGGCAGCGAAGCGAGAGCCGGGAGCTCCAGCAGGCGGCCTGATCCAGAACGCACCCCCAGGCCCTGTCGGGCGGATCTTCGCGGGCCCGCGTAGATCCGCCCGACAGGGCCTACGCCTAGGCTGGGCACATGAGCACGTTGCGTGGGCGGGGCCGGGTGGCCGGACTGCCGGAGTGGGACCGGTGCGCGGTGATGGGCGTGGTGAACGTCACACCCGACTCCTTCTCCGACGGCGGGAAGTGGTTCGACACCGATCTGGCCGTCAAGCACGGCCTCGATCTGGTCGCGGCCGGGGCGGACCTGGTGGACGTCGGCGGCGAGTCGACCCGGCCCGGCGCGGCGCGCGTCGACGAGGCCGAGGAGCTGCGCCGGGTGATCCCCGTGGTCCGGGAGCTGGCCGCCGCCGGGGCCCTGATCAGCGTGGACACCATGCGGGCCGCGGTGGCCGAGCGGGCCGTGGCGGCCGGGGCCCGGCTGGTCAACGACGTCAGCGGCGGCGGCGCCGACCCCGCGATGGTGCCCATGGTGGCCGCGGCGGGAGTGCCGTTCGTGGTGATGCACTGGCGCGGCCAGTCGATCGACATGAACAACCGAGCGGTGTACGCGGACGTGGTCGGCGAGGTCGTCGCCGAGCTGCGCGCCGGCCTGGAGCGGGCGGTCGCGGGCGGTATCGACCCGGAGCGGATCGTGGTCGACCCGGGCCTGGGCTTCGCCAAGGACGCCGGGCACGACCTGGCGCTGGTGGCCCGTCTGTCCGCGCTGCGGGAGCTGGGCCGGCCGCTGCTGGTGGCGGCCTCCCGCAAGCGGTTCCTGGGGCGCGTCCTGGCCGGTGACGGGGGCAGCCCGCCGCCCGCCCGGGAGCGGGACGCCGCCACGGCGGCGGTCACCGCGATCGCGGCGCGCGAGGGCGCCTGGGCCGTCCGGGTGCACGAGGTACGGGCCAGCGCGGACGCGGTACGCGTGGCGCGGGCCATCGAAGCGGCCGAGACCACGGCGGGAGCGCTGTGACTTCCCTTACGGACAGCGAGCGTGTGGCGCTGGTGAACACCGCGCTGTACGACGCCATGGAGCAGGGCGACCACGCCACGCTGCAGCGGCTCTGGCTGGACTCCCCCGACACCGAGGTGTCCTGTGTCCACCCGGGCTGGCCGGTGCTGCGCGGCCGGGGCGAGGTGCTCCGCTCCTACGCGCTGATCATGGCCAACACGGACTACATCCAGTTCTTCCTGACGGATGTCGAGGTGTCGGTGATGGCCGACACCGCCCTGGTGACCTGCACCGAGAACATCCTCAGCGGCGCCCCGGCGGAGGAGGAGGGCCAGCTCGGCCCGCTGGTGGGCCAGCTGGTCGTGGCCACGAACGTGTTCCGCCGGACGGAGGACGGCTGGAAGGTCTGGGCGCACCACGGCTCCCCGGTGCTGGCGGAGAGCGACGACGAGGAGCCGGGCGGCCCCGAAGGGCCCGCCGACGACGGACTGCTGCCGGGCTGAGTTCATCCCGTTCGAGCCCCGCGAGGTGGGGGTAGGAGGCTGTGGCGCGGAGCGTCGGCAGCGTGCGCCGCCCACCCCATGGGCGGGTGCCGCCGGAGCTCGCAGGTAGATTCGAGGCAGGTACCCCCGCATACGGCAGGGGACGGGTGGTGCGTTCCGGCTGGGACGTGCCCGCGTACCGACGACCAGCAGGAGTGGTTCAGGTGGATCGTGTCGCGCTGCGCGGCCTGAGGGCTCGCGGGCACCACGGTGTGCTGCCCCATGAGCGCGAGGAGGGCCAGGACTTCGTCGTGGACCTCGTGCTCGGCCTGGACACTCGGCCGGCCGCGGCCGACGACGACCTTGGCAAGACCGTCCACTACGGCGTGGTGGCGGAGGAGGTCGTGGACGTGGTACGGGGTGAGCCGGTCGATCTGATCGAGACGCTGGCCGAACGGATCGCGGACCGGTGCCTCGAGCACGACGTGGTGCGGGAGGTCGAGGTCGTGGTGCACAAGCCGCAGGCCCCGATCACCGTGCCCTTCGACGACGTGACCATCACCATCACCCGGAGCCGAGTATGAGCAGCAGCGACCCGACCGTGCAGCCCGTTCCCACCTCCGTGGTGGAGCAGGTGGACGCCGCCGACGTGACGTTGAGCAACCCCAAACGGGCGGTGATCTCGCTCGGCAGCAACCTGGGCAACCGCCTGGAGACCCTCCAGGGCGCGATCGACGCGCTGGAGGACACCCCGGGCCTGCGGGTCAAGGCCGTGTCGCCGGTGTACGAGACGGATCCGTGGGGCGTGGAGCCCGGCACCCAGGCCACGTACTTCAACGCGGTGGTGCTGATCAAGACGACGCTGCCGCCGTCCTCGCTGCTGGAGCGCGGCCACGCCATCGAGGAGGCGTTCGAGCGGGTGCGGGACGAGCGCTGGGGCCCGCGCACCATCGACGTGGACATCGTGGCGTACCAGGACGTGGTCTCCGACGACCCGCAGCTGACCCTGCCGCATCCGCGCGCCCATGAGCGCGCCTTCGTCCTGGTGCCGTGGAACGACGTGGATCCGCAGGCCGAGGTCCCCGGGCGCGGGACGGTCGCGGGGCTGCTGGCGACGGTGGGCCGGGGCGGGGTCCGGGTCCGCGCCGATCTGGAACTGCGACTGCCCGAGTAGACGTTGATCCGGATAGGTTCCGGGAGACGCTGGTACGTACTGGATTGAGGGGCGACCGCTCGGTGAAGCAACTTCGGATCGGCGTGCTGGTCGGGCTGTTCGCCGTGGCCGGTGTGGTGTCGTGGGCGGGGGCCCGGCTGTGGGACACCTTCGGGTCGCTGCCGAGCGTCCCGGTGGCCGCGCCGATCGTGCTGGCCCTGATCGCGGTCGTGCTGGCCGCCACCGCGCTGTCGCTGCGGTCCCGGCTGCGCGCCCAGCGGGAGCGGCAGCCCGACGCCAAGGGCGTGGACCCGATGGTGGCCGCCCGTGCGGTGGTCTTCGGGCAGGCCAGCGCGCTGGTGGCGGCGCTGGTCGCGGGGATGTACGGCGGAGTGGGCGTCTTCCTGGCCATGGAGCAGCTCGATGTGCCCGCCCGCCGCGATCAGGCGCTCTACGCCGGGGGCTCGGTCCTGGCGGGCGCGGGGGTGGTGGCGGCCGCGTTCTTCCTGGAGCGGGTGCTCAAGCTCCCCGAGGACGACGACAACGACGGCAACGGCCCGAGCGCGGCGGCCCGCGCCTGAGGGGCCCGCTCAGCGGGCCATGATGAGGCTCATCGCCTCCGCCCGGGTGGCCGGGTCGCGCAGCTGGCCGCGGACGGCCGAGGTGAGGGTCTTGGCGCCGGGCTTGCGCACCCCGCGCATGGTCATGCACATGTGCTCGCACTCGACCACCACGATCACCCCGCGCGGCTCCAGTATCCGCATCAGGGAGTCGGCGATCTGGGTGGTCAGCCGCTCCTGGACCTGGGGGCGGCGGGCGTAGACATCGACCAGCCGGGCCAGCTTGGACAGCCCGGTGATCTTGCCGTCGTGGGACGGGATATAGCCCACATGGGCCACGCCCACGAAGGGCACCAGGTGGTGCTCGCAGGAGGACATCACCTCGATGTCCTTCACCAGCACCATCTCGTCGTGGCCCAGGTCGAAGGTGGTGGTCAGGACGTCCTCGGGCACCTGGCGCAGCCCCGCGAAGATCTCCTTGTACGCGCGGGCCACCCGGCCCGGGGTCTCGCGCAGCCCCTCCCGGTCGGGGTCCTCACCGACGGCGATCAGCAGCTCGCGGATCGCGTTCTCGGCGCGCTTCTCGTCGAACACGCCAATGGGGCTCTCGCCGTCCAGCGTCACCGGGTCGGTCATGGAGCTGCCTCGTTCCTCACATACGCACACGAACGCGAAAATGCCGCGTCCAACAGGCTAGAACCTGATGGACGCGGCATTCATTCCGGGTCACCGGGAGCGGAGGCCGCCCCCGGTGGCGGGGATCAGTTCTCCGAGCCGGAGCCCGAGCCCTCAGGACGCTCGACGCTGTCCTCCGGGGCGGTGCTCTTGGTCAGCGAGGCCGCCGAGGTGGGCTGGGCGCCGTTGGCCGGGGCCAGCTCCTTGGGGGAGAGCACCGGCGGACGGGTGGAGGGCGTACGCCGCGAGGAGCCGGTCCACGCCGGGCGGGCCGGCCGCTTGACGACCGGGGCGAAGATCTCGGCGATCTCCTCCTTGTTCAGCGTCTCCTTCTCCAGCAGCGCCAGCACCAGGTTGTCCAGGACGTCCCGGTTCTCGACGAGGATCTCCCACGCCTCGTTGTGCGCGGCCTCGATGAGCTTCTTGACCTCCTCGTCCACCAGCGCGGCGACCTCTTCGGAGTAGTCGCGCTGGTGAGCCATCTCACGGCCGAGGAACGGCTCGGAGTTGTCGGAGCCGAACTTGATCGCGCCGAGCCGCTCGGTCATGCCGTACTGCGTGACCATCGCGCGGGCCGTGGCGGTGGCCTTCTCGATGTCGTTGGACGCGCCCGTGGTCGGGTCGTGGAAGACGAGCTCCTCCGCCGCCCGGCCGCCCATCATGTAGGCGAGCTGGTCCAGCATCTCGTTGCGCGTGGTCGAGTACTTGTCCTCGTCGGGCAGGACCATGGTGTAGCCCAGGGCCCGGCCTCTGGAGAGGATCGTGACCTTGTGCACCGGATCGCTGTTCGGAGACGCCGCCGCGACCAGGGCGTGACCGCCCTCGTGGTACGCGGTGATCTTCTTCTCCTTGTCGCTCATGATCCGGGTCCGCTTCTGCGGACCAGCCACGACGCGGTCGATCGCCTCGTCCAGGAAGTGGTTGTCGATCAGCTTCTTGTCACTGCGGGCCGTCAGCAGGGCGGCCTCGTTCAGCACGTTCGACAGATCGGCACCGGTGAAGCCGGGGGTGCGGCGGGCGACGGCCGACAGGTCGACGTCCGGGGCGACCGGCTTGCCCTTCTGGTGGACCTTGAGGATCTCCAGCCGGCCCTGCATGTCCGGGCGGTCGACGGCGATCTGCCGGTCGAAGCGGCCCGGGCGCAGCAGCGCCGGGTCGAGGATGTCGGGCCGGTTGGTGGCGGCGATCAGGATGACCCCGCCCTTCACATCGAAACCGTCCATCTCGACGAGCAGCTGGTTCAGCGTCTGCTCGCGCTCGTCGTGGCCGCCGCCCATGCCCGCGCCGCGGTGCCGGCCGACGGCGTCGATCTCGTCGACGAAGACGATGGCCGGGGCGTTGGCCTTGGCCTGCTCGAACAGGTCGCGGACCCGGGAGGCACCCACACCCACGAACATCTCGACGAAGTCGGAGCCGGAGATCGAGTAGAAGGGGACACCCGCCTCGCCCGCGACGGCGCGCGCGAGCAGCGTCTTACCCGTACCGGGCGGGCCGTAGAGCAGCACACCCTTGGGGATCTTGGCGCCCACGGCCTGGAACTTCGCCGGCTCCTGGAGGAACTCCTTGATCTCCTGGAGCTCCTCGACCGCCTCGTCGGCCCCCGCCACATCGGTGAAGGTCGTCTTCGGCGTGTCCTTGGTGATGAGCTTGGCCTTCGACTTGCCGAAGTTCATCACCCGGGAGCCGCCGCCCTGCATCTGGTTCATCAGGAACAGGAAGACCACGACGATCAGCACGAACGGGAGCAGCGAGAGCAGGATCCCGACGAAGGGGTTCTGCTTCGACGTCGAGACGTTGTACCCATCGGGGATCCCATTGGGCTTCTGAGCGTTGGCCTGCAGAGTCTTGGCGAGATCAACGCCCTGGTCACCGATGTAGGTGGCCTGGAGCTTGTTGCTGCCCGAGATCTTGGCGACGTTGTCCTTGAGCTCGATCTTTACCTTGTGCTCGTCGCCGGTCGTCAGTTCGGCGGACTGGACCTGGTTCTGGTTGATCGCCTTGACGACCTGACTGGTGTCCACCGACTTGTAGCCGCCGGACGAGCCGACGACCTGCATCAACACGACCACGGCGAGGACGGCCAGCACGATCCACATGACCGGCCCACGGAAGTAGCGCTTCACGTCCATCCATACGGGGCGAAGTCGCCCCGTCCCTCCTGCCACAGTGAGGCACGGCAGCCCTGGAGGGGCGCCTGTGCGTGCGGTGTATTGCGGTGTATTTGCGGTGTATGAGCTGTGTAATCCTCAGTCTCGAAAAAGACTGACCTTCGGACGGTACCCCAGCATTGTCACCCGACGCCGCCGTGGACTGTTAACGAAACCGCCTTCCCCTGCTCCAACGGCGGAAAACCCCGCCGGGTTCCCAGGGGGCGGCCGCGCCCGTCAGCCGCCGTAGACGTGAGGGGCCAGGGTGCCGACGAACCGCAGGTTCCGGTACTTCTCGGCGTAGTCCAGGCCGTAGCCGACGACGAACTCATTGGGGATGTCGAAGCCGACCCACTTCACCTCGATGGCGACCTTGGCCGCCTCCGGCTTGCGCAGCAGGGTGCAGACGTTCAGCGAGGCCGGCTCGCGCGAGCCCAGGTTCGACAGCAGCCACGACAGCGTCAGTCCGGAGTCGATGATGTCCTCGACGATCAGGACGTGCTTGCCCTTGATGTCGGTGTCCAAGTCCTTCAGGATACGCACCACGCCGGAGGACTGGGTGCCCGCGCCGTAGGACGATACGGCCATCCAGTCCATGGTGACGGGCGTGGAGAGGGCACGCGCCAGATCCGCCATCACCATGACCGCGCCCTTGAGCACGCCGATGATCAGCAGATCCTTGCCCGCGTACTCCTCGTCGATGGCGGCGGCCAGCTCGGCCAGCTTCGCGTTGATCTCTTGCTCGGTGATGAGGACCGACTTGAGGTCGGTGCCCATGTCCTTGTCGTCCACCCGCGCCACTCTCGTTCGACTACCGGCTCGTCTGGCTCGGGCGGATCAGCCCTGCCGGATGACCAGTCTGCCACCCTCCCGGCGGACCTCGACGCGGCCGGGGAGGTTGATGGCCCGCTGCCCGCGCCAGCCGGTGATCAGCCGGTCCACCTCTTCGATGTGGCGGGCGAAGAGCGAACCGGCGGGCGCGCCCGCGGCGATGGCGGCCCGGCGCAGCACCCGGCGGCGGACGGCGGTGGGCAGTCCGTGCAGGCCGACGGTGTCGAGGTGCACGGCCTGCGCGCCACCGGCCGCCGCCGGTGCGGTGGTCATCACATCGGCCTCGGCGCGCGCGGCCCAGGCGTCGAGGGCGTCGGCGTCGTCACGGGAGAGCTGGGCGGTGCGGGCGAGCGCCTCGACGACGCCCTTGCCCAGCGCCTTCTCCAGGATGGGCAGCGCCTCGTGGCGGACCCGGGAGCGGGTGTAGGAGGGGTCCACGTTGTGCGGGTCGTCCCAGACGGGCAGCGACTGGGCCAGGCACGCCTCGCGCACGGTGTGCCGGTCCAGCTGGAGGAAGGGGCGGCGGTAGCGGCCGCCGGTGCCGGAGACCCAGGCCATGCCGGACAGCGAGCGGGTGCCGGAGCCGCGGGCGAGGCCCAGCAGAACCGTCTCGGCCTGGTCGTCACGGGTGTGGCCGAGCAGCACCGCGGCGGCGCCGTGGCGCTCGGCGGCGGCGTCCAGCGCGGCATAGCGGGCGTCCCGCGCGGCGGCCTCGGGGCCGCCGCTCCGGCCGACGGACACGGCGATCGCCTCGACCGGCGCCAGGCCCAGGGCCCGCATCCGGTCGGCGACCTCGGCGGCGCGGGCGTCGGACCCCTGCTGGAGGCCGTGGTCGACGGTGACCCCGCCGGCGCGCAGCCCGGCCCGCGGGGCCTCGAAGGCGAGGGCGGAGGCGAGCGCCATGGAGTCGGCGCCGCCCGAGCAGGCGGCGAGCACGAGCGGTGCGTCGTCCCGCGGGGCGGAGCCGCGGGGGCCGGGGGCCGGAGCCGACGAGGAGGGAGAGGAGGGAGCGGAGGGCGACGAGGCGGCCGGGGGCGCGGCCGATTGGGCGACGAGGATGTCGTGGAGGACGCGGCGGACCGCGAGGCGTATCGCGGCGACCGCTGGATGGGGACCCATGTCCGTTTCCCATCTGTCATTCGAGGGGGTGCCTCGGGGGGTGCGAGGAGTACGAGCGGTACGAGCTTTTCGTCACGCTGCGTATGTCGATGGTGACAGAAGCGAGCTGTTCCCCGAGCATCGCACGCCTACCCGTCGCCAACGGTCCCTCGGACGAGTGATTAAAGGGGGCGTTCGTCCGTTTCCGTGTGTGCCGGGTGTGTGCCGGTTCTAGGACTCCGCCTTGCGGTGCACCCGCGCGACCCACTCGGCGGGTTTGCTGATCTCCGCCTTGGTCGGCAGCGTGTTGGGCGAGGTCCAGACCCGGTTGAAGCCGTCCATGCCGACCTGGTTCACCACCGCCCGTACGAACCGCTCCCCGTCACGGTACTGCCGCAGCTTGGCGTCGAGCCCCAGCAGCTTGCGCAGCGCCTGGTCCAGCCGGCCCGCGCCGCTCGCCCGGCGCTTCTGGAACTTCTCCCGGATCTCCGCGACGGACGGCACGACCTCCGGCCCCACCCCGTCCATGACGTAGTCGGCGTGCCCCTCCAGCAGCGACATCACCGCGGTCAGACGGGCCAGGATCTCCCGCTGGACCGGGGTCTGGACCAGCTCGATGATGCTGGGCGCGCCGCGCCCGTCCGCCTCGTCCCCCTCGTCGGCGGGACGGCCGCCGCTCAGCGACTGGACGGCCTCGCGGACCCGCTCCAGCAGGGTGGCCGGGTCCACGTCGGTCTCGCCGAGGAACGCCTGGATCTCGGACTCGATGTGGTCACGCAGCCAGGGCACGGCGGTGAACTGGGTGCGGTGGGTCTCCTCGTGCAGCGCGACCCACAGCCGGAAGTCGTGCGGGGCCACGTCGAGTTCGCGCTCCACGTGGACGATGTTGGGCGCCACCAGCAGCAGCCGGCCGCCGCCCGGGGAGCCGGGCAGCTCGCGGGTCGCGGGCGCGAACGTCTCGTATTGGCCGAGCACCCGGGAGGCCAGGAAGGACAGCAGCATCCCCAGCTCGACCCCGGTCACCTTGCCGCCGACCGCGCCCAGCACGGCCCCGCCGGGCAGTCCGCCGCGCCGGTCCTGCACCTTGCCGAGCAGCGGTTTGAGGATCTGCCGGAAGCCCGCCACGTTCGCCCTGATCCAGCCCGCGCGGTCCACCACGAGGACGGGGGTGTCGGAGGCCGGGCCGCCGGAGACGGCCATCCGGGTGAAGGCGCGGACGTGCTCCTCCGAGGACTTGGCGTGCCGGCGCAGCTCCGCGACGACCGCGCGCGCCTCCTCGCGGCTCACCTCGGGCCCTGGGCGCACCAGCCGGGTCGCGGTCGCGACCGCGAGGTTCCAGTCGACCATCTCCACACCACCGATGCTCGTCATGGCTTCACGGTACGTGGCCCGCGCCCCATCCGGGAGGACACCGGGGGTCCGCACAGGCGGCCACCCCGCGTCCTGGGCACCCCTCGGCTCAGCGGCAGCCGCAGTTGGCGAGGGCCGAGGCCATCCGGTCCAGGGCGCGCTGGGCGCCGGTGGCATCGGTGGTGCCGTTGGTCAGATACGCGAAGACCAGCAGCCGGCCGTCCGCGTCCACGACCGAGCCCGCGAGGCTGTTGACCCCGGTGAGGGTGCCGGTCTTGGCGCGGACCACGCCCCGGCCGACCGCGTCCTGGGCGTAGCGGGTGCGCAGGGTGCCGGTGAATCCGGCCACCGGCAGCCCGGTGAGCAGCGGCCGCAACTCGGGGTGGTCGCGGTCGGCGGCGCGCACCAGCACCTGGGCGAGCAGCCCGGCGGAGACGTGGTCGGCGCGGTCGAGCCCGCTGCCGTCCGCGATCCGGGCACCGCCCAGCGGCAGCTCGAGCTTGCGCAGCCGCTGGGTCACGGCCTTCGCGCCGCCCGCGAAGCTGGCGGGCTCGCCCGCGGCGAGGGCGGTCTGCCGGGAAAGGGCCTCGGCGATGTCGTTGTCGCTGGTGGTCAGCATCCGCTCGACGAGCGAGGACAGCGGCTGGGAGCGGACGGAGGCCACCGTACGGGCGCCCTTGGCGGCCCCGCGGGCCCGGGGCTCGCCCTTCACCTCGACCCCGCGGTCGCGCAGCATCGCGGCGAAGGCGCCGGCCGCGTCGGCGGCCGGGTCCTCGCCGCGCGGGGCCGGGCCGTGGTCGCTGTCGTCCTTACGGCCCTCATCGGCCATCAGGGGGACGACGGGCGAGAGGTTCTCGTTGGGGCCGATGGGGTGGAGCTTCGGCCCGGAGTAGAGCGAGGTGTCGTAGCCGAGCCGGTAGGGGCCCGCGCCGCGCTTCTTCAGGGCGCGGGCGGTGGCATCGGCCAACTGGCGGAGCGCGGCGGGGTGGTCGTTCCCCTTGACGGCCCGCGCGGTGAGCGTGGGGTCGCCGCCGCCGACCAGCACGATGTCGTCCCGGCCCGCGCCCGCCACGACGCTGGTCCTGATGCGGTGGTCCGGGCCGAGGGCGGAGAGGGCCGCGGCGCCGGTCGCGAGCTTGATCGTGGAGGCGGGGACGATGGCCGTGCCCGCCTTGGCGCCGAACACCTGCTGACCGGTGGTCACGTCCATCACCGCCACCGAGCGCTCACCGCCCAACGCGGAGTCCTTCAGCAGCGGTTCGAGCGTGTCGGCGAGCCCCGCCCCGGTGGGCGGCGGCACGGCGTCGCCGCCGCTGTCCGACGACCGGGGCGCGGGCTGCGCGCCGAGCGCCGCCAGGACGGGCGGGGCGCTGGGCGCGGGCCGCCCCGGGCCGCCGTGCCGCTCGCCCGGGACGCCGTCCTCGGTGGCGCGGGCGCGTTCGGCCGTCCGCTGACCGCCGTCCCAGGGCCCGGCCACCAGCACCGACACCACGGCGACCACCAGGCCGGTCGCGGCGGAGACCGCGACCAGTTGCCATGTCCGCTGCTGTTCGCGGGGCGTATGACGCCATTCGCGCCGAACACGGGCGCGCACGCGGTGCCACTCGCGCAGCCCACGCCCGCGCATCCGGTCCAACTCGCGCAGCCCACGCCCGCGCATCCGGTCCAACTCGCGTCGCCCACGGCTCAGCCGGTGGCTCAGCCACTCCCTGACCTGCCACGATCGGGCTTCAGGCACGACCGACCAGCCCCTTTCGCCACCACACACCTGCGTGGGGGACACTTAATCACCAGACGTATGTGTTGATCATGGAGGAGCCACCCGTGGAGTTCGACGTCACCATCGAGATCCCGAAGGGTTCGCGGAACAAGTACGAGGTGGACCACGAGACGGGTCGCATCCGCCTTGACCGGCGACTCTTCACGTCGACCAGCTACCCCGCGGACTACGGCTTCGTCGAGAACACCCTCGGCGAGGACGGTGACCCGCTGGACGCACTGGTCATTCTCGACGAGCCGACGTTCCCCGGCTGCCTGATCAAGTGCCGCGCCATCGGCATGTTCAGGATGACCGACGAGGCGGGCGGCGATGACAAGCTGCTTTGCGTACCGGCCTCGGACCCCCGGGTGGAGCATCTGCGTGATATTCACCACGTTTCAGAGTTCGACCGCCTGGAAATCCAGCACTTCTTCGAGGTCTACAAGGACCTGGAGCCGGGGAAGTCGGTCGAGGGGGCCAACTGGGTGGGCCGCGCCGAGGCCGAGGCCGAGGTGGAGGCGTCCATCAAGCGTCTCGAGGCCGCCGGCGGCCACTGAGTTCTGATCACTCTGATCACGCCGGGAGGGCGGGGCACCGTGCGGGTGCCCCGCCCTCCCGCGTTTCCGGGTCCTGAGGCCCGGGACGGCGGCGGTCTCCGGGACCGGGGTGGCGGTGGTCTCCGGGGCCGGGCCGACAGCGGTCCCCCGGCCCGGGACGACGGCCCGGGGTCCCGGTCAGAAGCCCCGCGTGCGCTTGGCGGCGCGACGGCCGGAGGGGTCGGTGTCCCCGCCGGGGATCTTCAGGAAGAGGCGCGCGGCCTCGCCTCCCAGGTTCACCCCTATGGCGATCGCCAGGGCCAGTGCCGCCGCCTGGGTGAGGTGCGGAATGCCGCGGTCCAGGTTGCCCTGGGCCAGCGCGAGCAGCCCGAAGTAGGTCGCGCTACCGGGCAGTAGGGGCCCTATCGCCGCCGTGACGTACGGCAGCGCCGAGGCGTATCGATACCGCGAGAGCAGCTGACCGAAGAGGCCGACCAGCCCGGCGGCCACGGTCGTGGCGGCCACCGGCGGGACGTTGGCGGTGTCGGCCAGCGCGCCGTAGACCACCCAGGCGACCCCGCCGTTGAGCGTGGCGAACAGCACGGTGTGGCGTTCCTGCTGGAGCAGGATGCAGAAGGTCAGCGCGAGCAGCATCGCCGCCAGGATCTGGATGTACGGCCGCTCCACATGGCGCAGCGCCGCCTCCGGGTTGAGCTTGGCGTCGAGCTGGAGACCCCCGTAGAGCACCGTGAGCACCCCGCAGACGATGCCGACGATCAGATAGCCGACCTCCAGCAGGCGCGCCGCCGCGGTGATGTAGTAGCCGGTCAGCCCGTCCTGGACGCCCGCGACCAGCGCCCGCCCGGGGATCAGCGCGAACAGCCCACCGGTGATCACGGCGGACGCCTGGAGCCCGGAGTTGGCGAGGCTGAGCGCCACCCCGATCGCGGCGGGCGGCATCGCCGCGGCCACGAACTGGTAGAACTCCGGAAGCCCGCGCCCGGAGGCCAGCCACGCCAGCCGGTCGCCGAGCATCGCGCCGAGGGCCGCCGCGAAGAAGACCGGCCAGTCACCGCCGACCAGCATGCTCGCCGCGCCGGCCAGCCCGCCGCCGGCCACGGTGAGCGCCCAGCCGGGGTAGGGGTGGCGGTTACGGCGTATCTCGGCGAGCCGCCGGTACGCCTCCTCCAGCGTGAAGTCGTCCCGCGAGGTGATGTCGTCCACGAGCCGGAAGACCGCGGACAGCCGGGTGTAGTCGGTGCCCCGGCGCCGTACGGTCCGGCTGGCGGTGACCGGGTCGTCGACCAGCGAGGGCTGGTAGCTGACCGACAGCAGGGTGAAGGTGACGGTCGGCTCGCAGCGGTCGAGCCCGTACGCGTGCGCCACGCCGAGCATCGCCGCCTCGACGTCCTCGGCCCCCTCGCCGCCCGCGAGCAGCAGCTCGGCGATGCGGAGGGTGAGGTCGAGCACACGCGGCACGGCCGGGCCCGTCTCGTCCTGCCGCTCGACGCGCTCGGGCGTCGGCCGCTCGCTGATCGGCATGCGCAGCATCGTGCGCATCCGGTCCTGCCAGGGGGCGTCCTTGGTCAGCCGGACGATGGGCACGCCGTTCGGCGGGGTGATGACGGGGAAGCCGCCGGTGGTCTGGTTGCTCGAGGGGGTCTTCACCCCGGGGGGCGGTACGAACGCCGAACCCTCGGGCTCGGCGGGGGCCTCCGCCGTCAGCCCGTCGGGGACGGCGAACTCCGACGTCGGGTGCTCGTCCTCGGGCGGCGGCGGCAGGGGTATGCCCAGGGGCGGGGTGAAGGCGCTGTGCGCCTCGTCGGACAGCGGCTTCTGCTGCTCCCCCGTGTCCGTCTCCGCCGCGCTCACGGCACGCGGCGTCTGCTGACGGTCCGACCTCACGTGTCCTCGCTCCTCACCAGCCCTCCCCGTACGGTTCCCAGCAGCCAAGGATGCAACATCGGCGGCCACCGGAGCCCATTGTGCGGTGCGGTGACCGCCGCAGGGGAGGTGGGGCGGTGTGTAACGCGTGTGACGCCCGGCGAAAGAGGTGGAGGAGAGGCGAGGGGAAGAACGGAGGAAACGGGGGAGGCGAGGGAAACAGGGGGCGGGGGAAACGGGGGGCGGGGGAAACGGGGGGCGGGGGATCACCGAGGGCGGCCGACGCCCGCCCCGCGGCTCAGCGCTTGGCGTGGCGCCCGCGCGGCCCCTGGGAGGGCGGCCCCGCGGCCGGTCCCTGCGGCTCCGGCCGCGCGGCGGCCTCCTTCTTCGCCTTGCCGCGGGCCCGCAGGTACTCGATCACGATCGGGATGATCGACAGCAGCACGATCGCGATCAGTATCAGCTCGATGTGCTGATGCACGAAGTCGACCTTGCCGAGCGCCGAGCCGAGCAGGGTGACGCCGGTGCCCCACAACACACCGCCGATGATGTTGAAGATGATGAACGAGCGGTAGTTCATCCGGCTCACGCCCGCGATGATCGGCGTGAACGTCCGCACGATGGGCACGAAGCGGGCGAGGATCAGCGACTTCGGCCCGTGCTTCTCGAAGAACTCATGCGCCTTCTCCACGTTCTCCTGTTTGAAGAGCTTGGAGTCGGGGCGCCGGAACAGCGACGGACCCACCTTCCGGCCGAAGAGATATCCGGCCTGGTCACCGAGGATCGCGGCGACCGCAACGGCGACGCACACCAGCCACAGATCCTGCTTGATCACATTGGTGGTCACCAGCAGGCCGGTGGTGAACAGCAGCGAGTCGCCCGGCAGGAAGAAGCCGATGAGCAGGCCGGACTCCGCGAAAACGATGGCCAGAACGCCGAGCAGACCGAAGGTCTGGATCAGATAGTCCGGGTCCAGCCACTGAGGGCCGAGCGCGAGGGTGGTCACGGGTGAGGCTCCTGGGTCGAGGAATGCAGGCTCGTGCGAGGCCCGGCCGCAGGGTTGGGGCGGACTGAGTGTTCTTCGCAGTGTGCCGCCCAAAGCTATCAACGCCGTGTGCGTCCCCTTGGTTCCCACCGCAAAACCCCGGGGTTGAGGGGCGGAGCCCCGCACGCGGCGGAGCCGCATATCGTCAGGTGCTGGGAAGGGGCGGGGAGGGGGAACGAGCCCGCCGCAGGCGTCACGATCCCTCGGCCCCCCAGCCGTGCCGCTCCGCGTTCGCGAGGATCGCGTCCCGGAGGTAGCCGGCCAGCCCCGGCCTCACCGTGTCGAAGTTCTCCGTGAAGCGGTGGTCCGAGACGTACATCCGGCCCAGGCAGGTGTGCATCTCATGGCCGCACTCGTAGTGGTTGCGGCTGATCCACTGCCGGTGCTCCTCGGCGAGGTCCATCGCCGCCTCGGACTCCGGCGGGGTGCCCGCGCCCATCAGCGCGACGAAGCGGTTGTTGATGTCGTCCCCCTCCTCCAGGATCCGCTTCCAGTCCTCCTTGGTGTACGTGGCCGCCCTGCGCTGGGACTCCTTGTACGCCTCGGTGTTCCCCCAGCGCTGCTCGACCTCCTCCTGGTACTGGTCCGGGTCGACGTCCCCGAAGACCTCGAACTTCTCCTCGGGGGTCAGGTTGATGCCCATCTTCCGCGCCTCCATGGCTCGTTCGACGGCGGCGGCCATCTTCCGCAGCCGCTCGATCCCTTCGGTCAGCAGCTGGTGCTGACGCCGCAGGTGGGCCTGCGGATCGATGTCCGGGTCGTCGAGCAGCACCGCCACCTCCTCGAGCGGAAAGCCGAGCTCCCGGTAGAACAGGATCCGCTGCAGCCGGTCGAGGTCGGCGTCGTCGTAACGCCGGTGTCCCGCCGCGCTGCGGGCGCCGGGGCGCAGCAGCCCGATCTCGTCGTAGTGGTGCAGCGTGCGCACCGTGACGCCGGCGAAGCCCGCCACCTGTCCCACGGAATAGCTCATGGCCGAATCCGCTCTCCTTCTGTTCGGTACGGGTTCCACGGTGCTCCCTCACGTCGCGTGAGGTGCAAGTCCGGATGGCGAAATCGACTGGGCGGCGCGGCGGACCACTGTCATCCTGCCGATCGTGCTGGGGATAACCGATCTTTCGACGTATCTGGCCGGTCTGGCGCTGATCATCCTGCTGCCGGGCCCCAATTCGCTGTATGTGGTGTCGGTCGCGGCCCGCCGTGGCCCCCGTACCGGCTATCGGGCGGCGGCCGGGGTGCTGTGCGGCGACGCCGTGCTGATGGCGCTGTCGGCGGGCGGGGTGGCCTCGCTGCTGCACGCCAGCCCGGTGCTCTTCGCGGTGGTCAAGTTCGCGGGCGCGGGCTATCTGACCTGGCTCGCGGTGGGCATGCTGCGCGGGGCGCGGGCCGTGTGGCGCCGCCGCCCGGGGACCGCGGAGGCGGCCCGGAGCGCGGCGGAGGCGCGGGGCGCGGCCGGGGCCGGGGCCGGGGCCGGGGCCGGGGCAGCCGAGGATACGGCCATGGGGTCCGCCGAGGGCGAGCGTCCGTACCGCCGAGCGCTGGTCATCAGCCTGCTGAACCCGAAGGCGATCCTCTTCTTCATCTCCTTCTTCGTGCAGTTCGTGGATCCGGACTACGCCCATCCCGCGCTGTCCTTCGTGGCGCTGGGCGCCTGGGCGCAGCTGTTCAGCATCACCTATCTGTCGGTGCTGATCTTCAGCGGTACGTATCTGGCGGCCACCTTCCGGCGGCGCCGGCGGCTGCGGGCGGGGCTCTCGGCGGCCGCGGGCACGGCGTTCCTCGGCTTCGCGGCGAAGCTGTCGCTCAGCAGCGCGGGGTAGCCGTGACGCGGTAGCCGCTCCTCAGCGGGCAGGGCGCGGGACGCGGCGCGGGATCGGGGTTTATCTCCGATATGCGCCTAATTTAACGAAGATGGCACTTCACCAAGGCACTCCCGGACGACGCGCCCTCGACGAACGCCCCGAGTTCTCCGTCAATCCGCTCTACGGCGAGGCCAATCCGGCCAGCGGAATGGCCGGCAGGCCCCCGCGCCACCGCCTCCCGGACGAGCCGATGGCGCCCACGACGGCGTATCAGTTCGTCCATGACGAGCTGATGCTGGACGGCAACGCCCGCCAGAATCTCGCCACGTTCGTCACCACGTGGATGGAGCCGCAGGCGGGCACGCTGATGTCCGACTGCCTCGCCAAGAACATGATCGACAAGGATGAGTACCCGCGCACCGCCGAACTGGAGCGGCGGTGCGTGGCGATGCTCGGCCATCTGTGGCACGCGCCCGATCCGGACGCGGTCGTGGGCTGCTCCACCACGGGGTCGAGCGAGGCGTGCATGCTGGCCGGAATGGCCTTCAAACGGCGCTGGGCCAAGCGGAACCCGGTGAGCTATCCGGCCACCGCCCGCCCCAATCTGGTCATGGGCACCAATGTCCAGGTGTGCTGGGAGAAGTTCTGCGCCTTCTGGGAGGTGGAGGCGCGGCAGGTGCCCATGGAGGGCGACCGGTTCCACCTCGATCCCCAGGCCGCCGCCGGGCTGTGCGACGAGAACACCATCGGGGTCGTCGCGGTCCTCGGCTCCACCTTCGACGGCTCCTACGAACCCGTCGCCGAGGTGTGCCGGGCGCTGGACGACCTCCAGGAGCGCACGGGCCTGGACATCCCGGTGCACGTGGACGGCGCCTCGGGCGCGATGGTCGCGCCGTTCCTCGACCCGGACCTGGTGTGGGACTTCCAGCTGCCGCGGGTCGCCTCCATCAACACCTCGGGCCACAAGTACGGCCTGGTCTACCCCGGGGTGGGGTGGGCGCTGTGGCGTTCGCCGGACGCGCTGCCCGAGGAGCTGGTCTTCCGCGTCGACTACCTCGGTGGCGACATGCCCACGTTCTCGCTCAACTTCTCCCGGCCCGGCTCGCAGGTGGCCGCCCAGTACTACACCTTCGTCCGGCTGGGCCGGGAGGGCTATCGCGCCGTTCAGCAGCGGACCCGCGATGTGGCGCGCTCGCTCGCCGAGCGGATCGAGGCGTTCGGGGACTTCACCATGCTCAGCCGCGGCGATCAGCTGCCGGTGTTCGCGTTCACCACGGCGGAGGGGATCCGCGACTTCGACGTCTACGACGTCTCCCGGCGGCTGCGCGAACGCGGCTGGCTGGTGCCCGCGTACACCTTCCCGCCCAACTGGGAGGACCTGTCCGTCCTGCGGGTGGTGTGCCGCAACGGCTTCTCGGAGGACCTCGCCGATCTCTTCCTGGACGACCTGGGCTCGCTGCTGCCCGAGCTGCGATCACAGCCCGCGCCCACGGGGAAGGCCGTCAAGGCGTTCCACCACTGAGCCCGGTGTCTCCGGTCCCGGGGGCGACGGCGGTCGGGACGTCCGGGCCGGGGGTGACCGTGGTCAGAACGTCCGGGCCGGGGGCGACGGCGGTCGGGACGTCCGGGCCGGGGGTGACCGTGGTCAGAACGTCCGGGCCGGGGGCGACGGCGGTCAGAACGTCCGGGCCGGAGGCGACCGTGGTCAGCACGTCCGGGCCGGAGGTGACCGTGGTCAGCACGTCCGGGCCGGAGGTGACCGTGGTCAGCACGTCCGGGCCGGAGGTGACCGTGGTCAGCACGTCCGGGCCGGAGGTGACCGTGGTCAGCACGTCCGGGCCGGAGGTGACCGTGGTCAGCACGTCCGGGCCGGAGGTGACCGTGGTCAGCACGTCCGGGCCGGAGGTGACCGTGGTCAGCACGTCCGGGCCGGAGGTGACCGTGGTCAGCACGTCCGGGCCGGAGGTGACCGTGGTCAGCACGTCCGGGCCGGAGGTGACCGTGGTCAGCACGTCCGGGCCGGAGGTGACCGTGGTCAGCACGTCCGGGCCGGAGGTGACCGTGGTCAGCACGTCCGGGCCGGAGGTGACCGTGGTCAGCACGTCCGGGCCGGAGGTGACCGTGGTCAGCACGTCCGGGCCGGAGGTGACCGTGGTCAGCACGTCCGGGCCGGAGGTGACCGTGGTCAGCACGTCCGGGCCGGAGGTGACCGTGGTCAGCACGTCCGGGCCGGAGGTGACCGTGGTCAGCACGTCCGGGCCGGAGGTGACCGTGGTCAGCACGTCCGGGCCGGGGCCCGGAGCAGCTCGGCCCGGCGCCGGACCGCCTCCAGCGCACCGGGTCTGCGGCCGGGCACCCGGCCCCGCAGCTCGATCAACAGCGGCGCGAGGGCACCGGCCCTGGCCCGGTCCGCCACGAACTGCCACTGGTGGTGCGCCCGGTCCACGGCCCCCTCGACCTCGGGGTGCTCGGCCGGTTCCCCGTTGCCCAGCCGCGCGTCGGCCACCGCGAGCCACAGCTCGCAGGCGCGGGCCGGGTCTCCGGCGATACGGGAGAGATCGGCGCGGACCTCCAGCCAGTGGATCGCCTCGTCGGACCGGGGACCGGCCGTCCGGAGCGCCTCCTGCTCCCAGGCGGCCGCCATCGAGGCCGCCTCGCTGTGCCGCCCCGCGTTGGCCGCCTCGAATATCGCCGCGTGCGTCGAGGCGAGCGGATCGGCCACGGGCGCCCACCCGGGCGGCGGGGGCGCGGGGGCGTGCGTCGGCTGGGGCGGGTGCAGTGATGGGGGCGCCGGTAGGGGGTCGGCGGGGCGGAACGATTCGGGAGGGCCCGGCGGCATGGGCGGCGGCGTAACCGCCACCGGCCCGGCCGCCCCGGCCTCCCCAGCCCATACGGCCTGCCCGGCCTGCCCACTCGATCCGGTCGCCCCGGTCGCCCCGGCCTGCTCGATCGGTCCGCTCAGTCCGGCTGCCCCGGTCGGCCCGGGATGCCCGGCTGCCCGAGTCTGCCCCGTTGCCCCGACTTGCCCGGCTGCCCCGGTCGGCCGGATCTCTCCAGTCTGCCCAGCCGATATGGCCCGCCCACTCGATCCGGCTGCCCCGGTCACCCCGGCCTGCTCGATCGGTCCGCTCAGTCCGGCTGCCCCGGTCGGCCCGGTCGGCCGGATCTCCCCGGCCTGCCCAGCCAATATGGCCCGCCCACTCGCCCCGGCCTGCTCGGGCGGCCCACTCGGTCCGGCTGCCCCGGCCGGCCCCGCCTGCCCAACCGGCCCCGCCTGCCTAGCCAGCCCCGCCTGCTCAACCGGCCCCGCCTGCCCAGTCAGCCCAGCCGGTTCGGCCGCTGGCCCCGCCTGCCAGGTCGCCCCGCGCGGTGTGCTCTGCCCGGGCCATGGGGTGGCCTCCGGGCCAGGAGCGGCGTCCGGGGTTGGGTATGGCTCGCCCGACTCGGCGCCGTCCAGGAGCAGTTCGGGGCCGGTGCCCAGCCCGGCCTCCAGCACGGCGCGCTGGTGCAGTAGCACGAGTGGCGGGCGTTCGGCGACGGCCCGCAGCAGTCCGGCGAACGCGCGGCTGTAGTCCGGCGTGGCCGTCTGCCGCTTGGGCGGGGCGGGTGCCACCGTGCCGTAGAGGGTCAGCCCCGCCGCGAGGGCGGACGGGCCGGCGGTTCGCAGCGGTGGCCAGGCCGTCTCGTCGGCCACCAGGTCGGCGACCACGACGGTGCTGCCCGGCGGGCGCCGGCCGAGCTCGGCGGCCAGCCAGTGCCAGGGCAGCGCCGTGTAGCGGGCGGTCCTCGGCGTCGTACGGGCCAACGCCAGGTGCGGCAGCCGCTGTTTGGCGTCGAGGGTGAGCTGACCCGCGAGATGGACCAGCACCGGGCCCGGGTGCGCGGCGGCGGTCCGCAGATGCGTCAGCACGGTCTGCGGGTCGACCGGGTCCACGAGTTGGACGACGCTGGCGCCGCCGGGCGTGCCCAGCAGCGCCGCCGGTGGCACGGCGGCGAGCTGGGGCAACGCGGCGGCCGCGTCCATCAGTCGCTGTTTGCCGGCCGGACCGGCGGCGAGCAGCAGGGCGTATCCGGGCCCGCTCACCGTCTCCGCCCCCGTGCCCGACCTGTCGTTCCCCATACCTGCACCGTATCCGCAACCGGCGACGACCGGTGGAGGTGTGACCGGTGCGGCATGTGGAGGTGTGACCGGCGCGGCATCCGGATCCGGGGGCCGCCGTCAGCGGCTGAGCCTCCCGTAACGCCGCACCGCGATCGGAAGGAAGACCGCGATCAGCGCCAGCGGCCAGCAGACGGCGAGAAGTTGGGCGTGGTCCGCGGCCCAGGAGTCGCCACCGCCGCCGGGACCGCCGAACAGCTCGCGGATCGCGGTGGCCGTCGCCGACATCGGGTTCCAGACCGCGAGGGCGCCGAGCCAGCCGGGCATGGTCTCGGGCGAGGAGAAGACGTTGGAGAGGAAGCCCACCGGCCAGACCAGGATCTGTACGGCCTGCACCATCTCCGGGCGTCCGGCGGCCATGCCCAGGAAGATGCCGAGCCACAGCATCGCGAAGCGCAGCCACAGCAGCAGCCCGACGGCGAGCAGCGCGTCGCCGGGCCCGCCGTGCCAGCGCCAGCCCATCGCGAGTCCGGCCCCGAGGAGGACGAGCAGCCCGAGCGCCGACTGGAGCATGTCCAGCACACTGCGCCCGACCAGGACCGCCGAGCGGGCCATCGGCATCGAGCGGAAGCGGTCGATGACGCCCTTGTTGAGGTCCTGGGTGATGGCGAGCATCGTCCCCTCGAGCCCGAACACCATGGTGAGCGCGAACGTGCCCGGCACCAGGTACTCCTTGTAGTCGCCGCCGCCCGGGACGGTCATCCCGCCGCCGAGGAAGTAGGCGAACATCACCAGCATCATCACCGGGAAGACCAGCTGGACGGCCACCTGGACGGGCTGCCGGGCCCAGTGCGCGAGTCCGCGGCGGGTCATGGTCCAGGAGTCGATGAGGGTCGCGGTCGTCATACGAGGGTCTCCTCCTCGGCCGTGTCAGCCGACGCCGTATCCGCCGACGCCGTGTCCGCCGACGCCGGTTCCCCGGTGAGGTGTAGAAAGACCTCGTCGAGCGTGGGGCGGCGCAGCACGATGTCCTCCGCCTCGATCCCGGCCGCCGCCAGCGCCCGTACGGTCTCCGTCAGCGCGGCCACCCGGTCGGTGACCCGCGCGCCGAGCCGCCGCCGGTCGGGGTCGGTCTCGACCTCGGCGGCGCCGGTCGCCCTGCCCACGACCGAGGCGGCGGCGGTCAGTTGGCCCGCGTCGCGCAGCACCACCTCGATACGGTCCCCGCCGAGCCGGGCCTTGAGCTCGTCGGCGGTCCCGTCGGCGATGGCCCGCCCTTCGTCGATCACGCAGACGCGGTCCGCGAGTTGGTCCGCCTCCTCCAGGTACTGCGTGGTGAGCAGCACGGTCGTACCGCCGTCCACCAGCGAGCGGACCGCGTTCCACACCTCCGTACGGCCCCGGGGGTCGAGCCCGGTGGTCGGCTCGTCCAGGAAGAGGATCCGCGGCCGCATGATGAGGCTGGCCGCGAGGTCCAGCCTGCGCCGCATGCCGCCGCTGTACCCGCTGACGGCCTTGGTGCCGGTGCCGGCGAGGCCGAACCGCTCCAGCAGCTCGTCCGCGCGGGCCGCCGCCCGGCGTCCGCCCAGGTGGTAGAGGCGGCCGAACATCTCCAGGTTCTGCCGTCCGCTCAGCTCCTCGTCCACCGCGGCGTGCTGGCCGACGAGGCCGATGCGGTAGCGGACCTCGTCGGGTTCGCGCAGCACGTCGTACCCGGCGACCTCGGCCCGGCCGCCGTCGTGCCGCAGCAGGGTGGCCAGAATCCGTACGCAGGTGGTCTTGCCCGCGCCGTTGGGGCCGAGCACGGCGTGCACGGTGCCCTGCGGGACGGTCAGGTCGAGTCCGGCGAGCGCCGGTTTGTCCCGGTAGGTCTTCCGCAGCCCCTCGACGACGATCGCGGGATCGCTGTCGGCCAAGGTCTTCCCCTCTCCCTCGTGACTCTTCTCCGCACCACGTAGTCAAGTTTGACTACGCACGCGGAAACGTACTGCCCGAACCCCAGCTAGTCAAACTTGATTAACGCAGCCGCCCGCCGTCAGCCGTCCTCAGTCGGCAGGGTGGTGGCTCAGTCCGCGCCGGGCGCGGCGTACGGATTGGTGACGCCTTCCGGCAGCACATCCACCGAGCGCTCCCCCTCGCCCGCCATCACATACGCCCCGCCCTCGAGCCGCTCGATCAGCCCACGGGTCCACTCCGCCCCGCTGTCCGCGGAGTGCACCCAGAACTTCATGATCTCGCCGATATGGCCCCACTCCTCGGGGGTGCCGTCCGGTGGCGTCCAGTGCCGGGTCACCTCGGCCCGCCACTCCTCCAGCGCCGCCACCCGCCGCTTGAGCAGGGCGATCGCCTCGTCCCGTGGCAGGTCCACGATGAAACCCACCCCGGCCGTCAGCTCGTCGATCTTCTGGTCATGGCGCAGCAGCGCCTCCCGCAGCAGCCGGAAGTACTCCTCCTCGCCCGCCTCGGTCAGCTCGTACTCGGTCCGCGGCGGCCCGCCGACCGTGCTCGGCGCGACGTCGTGAGCGCGCATCAGCCCCTGCTTCGCCATCTGCTTGAGCGCGTGGTAGATGGACCCGGGTTTGGCGTTGGACCACTCGTGCGCGCCCCAGAACTCCAGGTCGTTACGGACCTGATAGCCGTGCGCCCGCCCGTGCTGGCGCACGGCCCCCAACACCAGCAGCCGGATCGCTGACATCGCCCGCTCGTCTCCATCCTGGTCCCGCACCCCGCGATGACCAGGCTAGGGGGTCGGCGGGCCGGGCGGATCACCGCTCCAGGACCGACCAGTCGGGCTCCGGCATCGCCCCCGTCTCGAAGACGAGGTCGAAGGCGCCCTTGCCGTCGATCGTCTCGCGGATGACGTCGGCGTGGCCGGCGTGCCGGGCGACTTCCTCGATCAGGTGGAGGACCGCCCAGCGCCAGGTGCGGGTACCGCCCTCGTCCCAGGGGAGCCGGAGCGCCTCGAACGTCTCGTCCAGCGACGGCAGGGCCCGTACGGCTTCCTCGGTCTCGCGCGCCACCTCGTCGTACAGGGCGAGCAGCGCCTCCACCGTCTCGTCCTCGGTGGGCTCGAAGGTGTGCTCCCACTCGGCCATCTGGTCCTTGGGGTTCCCCGCCTTGCCCTGGAGGACGCGCAGCCAGCCACGCTCGCCCGTGACCACGTGCTTGAGCACCCCGGCCAGCGAGAGCGCGCTCGCGCTGGGAGCGGAGCGGGCCTGCTCCTCGGTGAGGCCGTACACGGCACGCCGGATGGCGCCGCGCTGCGCGTCCATGTACGCGAGCAGCGCGTCGCGCTCGGTGCCGCACGCTTCGGGGTTCACGACTACGGGCATGGCCGCCACCTCTCATCTGGAGGGCGCCCGGGTCCGGCGCCCTTCGATGAACCCCACGCTAGGAAGGCTTGCGGTCAGCTTCTGTCCGCGAGCCCGCCGGGCGACGCATCAGCCCGCCGGACGGCGCATCAGCCCGCCGGGCGACGCATCAGAACGGGAACTGGCTCCGGCCGTGCTGGATGGAGATCCACTTGGTGGTGGTGAAGTCCTCGATCATCGACTCCCCGTTGAGCCGCCCGAGGCCGGAGTGCTTCTCCCCGCCGAACGGCACGATCGGCTCGTCGTGGACCGTGCTGTCGTTCACATGGATCATGCCGGTGTGGATCCGCCGGGCGAACCGCACCCCGCGCTCGATGTCGGCGGTGTGCACGGCCCCGCTGAGCCCGTAGTCGGTGTCATTGGCGATCCGTACGGCCTCGTCGTCGCCGTCGAACGGAATCAGCGTCACCACCGGGCCGAAGACCTCCTGGCCGAGGATCGCCGAGCCCTCCGGGACCCCGGTGAGCACGGTCGGCCCCATCAGGGTGCCCTCGGTCCGCCCGCGCACCAGCGCGGTGGCGCCATCGGCGATCGTCTGGTCGACGAGCTGGGTGATCGCCTCGGCCTGGCCCTCGTTGATCAGCGGGCCGATGTGGGTGGTGGGGTCGACCGGATCGCCCACCTTCAGCGTCTCCACCTTGGCCACGAACTTCCTCGTGAACTCCCGCTCGACCGCCCGGTCCACCAGCACCCGGTTGGCCGCCATGCAGACCTGCCCCTGGTGGACGAAGCGGCTGAAGACGGCCGCGTCCACCGCGTAGTCCAGGTCGGCGTCGTCCAGCACGACCAGCGCGCTGTTGCCGCCCAGCTCCAGGACCGTGCGCTTGAAGTGGGAGGCGGCCACGGTGGCGACGTGCCGGCCGACCTTGTCCGAGCCGGTGAAGGAGATCACCTTCGGTATGGGGTGCTCGATCAGGGCGTCGCCGATCTCCGCGATGTCGGTGACCACGACATTGAGCAGCCCGGCGGGCAGCCCCGCCTCCTCGAAGATCTTGGCGACCAGACCGCCGCCGCAGACCGGGGTGTTCTGGTGCGGCTTGAGGACGACGGCGTTGCCGAGGGCCAGCGCGGGGGCGACCGACTTCAGCGACAGCAGGAAGGGGAAGTTGAACGGGCTGATGACGCCGACCACGCCCACCGGCAGCCGGTAGAGGCGGTTCTCCTTGCCGTCCACCGGCGACGGCAGGATGCGGCCCTCGGGCCGCAGCGCCAGCTGGATCGCCTCGCGCAGGAACTCCTTGGCGAGGTGCAGCTCGAAGCCCGCCTTCACATGGGTGCCGCCGCACTCCGCGATGATCGTCTCGGTGAGCTCCTTCTCGCGGTCCTCGATGATCCGCAGCGCCCGCTCGAACACCGCCCGCCGGGCGTAGGGGTTGGTGGCGCCCCACTCCGGCTGCGCCCGCTCGGCCGCCCGGTAGGCCAGGTCCACCTCCTCGACGGTCGCCACGGTGATGGAGGCCAGCTTCTCCCCGTTGTAGGGGTTGAAGTCGACGATGTCCCAGGAACCGCTTCCGCCGCGCCACTCACCGTCGATGAACTGAAGGGCCAATTCGGAGAAGTAGGACATGCCATCCCTATCTGCAGGACGCGGTGCCGGTCCCCGACAGCCGCGCACGTGTGGGGGGTATCCCTGACAGAACGTCATCCTACTGACGGGTCAGGCATCGCGGAGGAGGCCCCGGAGCAGATCCCGGCTCCCCTCGGGGGAGAGGCTGTCCGCGCCGAGCCGCTCCAACACCCGCTCGTAGTGGGAGACTTCATCACGCTTGTCCAGGTAGAGCGCGCTGGTGAGCTGCTCCAGGTAGACGATGTCGGGGAGGTCCGACTCCGGGAAGCGCAGCCGGGTGAACGCCCCGCTCTCCCCCGCGTGCCCGCCGAAGGAGAATGGCATCACCTGCAGCGTCACGTGTCGATACTCGGAGACCGTGATCAGATGGCGCAGCTGGGCGGTCATCACGCCGCGCCCGCCGTACGGGCGGTGCAGCGCGGCCTCGTCCAGGATCACGTGGAATTCCGGGGCGCGCTCGGAGACCAGCAGCTTCTGCCGCTCCAGCCGCAGCGCCACCCTCCGGTCCACCTCGTCGGAGCAGGCCTGCGGCTGACCGCGGGTGACCACGGCGTGGGCGTAGCCCTCGGTCTGGAGCAGACCGTGGATGAACTGGACCTCGTAGCAGGCGATATCGGAGGCGGCGCCCTCCAGCCCGACATAGGTCTGGAACCAGCCGGGAAGCACATCGCCGTAGCTGTGCCACCACCCGGCGACATTGGCCTCGCGGGCGAGCCCGAGCAGTGCCGCGCGCTCCGCGTCGTCGGTGACTCCGTACAGCGTCAGCAGATCCTCGATGTCCCGCGCCTTGAAGCTCACCCGGCCCAACTCCATCCGGCTGATCTTGGATTCGGAGGCCCGGATCGAATAGCCCGCCGCCTCGCGGGTGATGCCGCGGTCCTCGCGCAACCGCCTGAGTTGAGAGCCCAGGAGGATGCGGCGTACCACCGATCCACTCGACTCGCCTGCGGCCATTTCCGCGATCCTCCCTGTACGGAAAGCATCCTTGCGAACGGCGCCCCCGCAGCCCCTGAGGGCGAAGTCTGCCACTGTTCGGGCTTCACGCCGTAGGCGCGTCGTTACTCAACCCGATGATGTACGCCAGTGTACGGAGTCAGAAATCACAGTAAAACCGACCGGATCGGACCAACTGGTCCGCGTGCACGTGCATTTGCCCTTGCATCTGACGTGCGCATTCGGAACCATAGGGTGTGCGCACGTGCTAGCTCGTACGAAATCTGGCCAGAGTTCGTCACGGCCACGGATGCAGGAGTGCTCGCATGGGGAGCGAAGGTTCGACCCTGCTGGAACCCTTGTGGCAAGGGCTTGCCGCGATCGATCCCTCCGCCGTCTCCGGAGCCGTCTCCTGCGCCCTGCCCGCCCGCTATGAAGCGGTCAAGGGGGCCCGGCAGTTCACCGGCTCCACCCTGCGGCAGTGGAACATCCCCGAACTCCTCGACGAAGTGGCGCTCGTCGTCTCCGAACTGGTCACCAACGCCCTCCGGCACGCCCTGTCCGGCACCGGTGCGGCCGGTGAGCCGGAGCGGCCGGTGCGGCTCCATCTGATGCGCGGCCCCTCACGGCTGGTGTGCGCCGTACGCGACCCCAGCGAGGTGGGGCCGGTGGCCGGCGAGGCGGGCTGCGGCGAGGAGTCCGGGCGCGGGCTCCATCTGGTGGAGTCCTTCACGGACGGCTGGGGCTGGCAGCCGCTGGTGGGCACCCCGCGCGGCAAGATCGTCTGGGCCGTCTTCCGTCTCCCCGAGGCGTAGGGATACGACACGACGCGTAGAGGTACGCCACGACGCGTCGGGATCCGCCACCACCGTCACAGGGATACCGCCACGACGCATCGGGGATACGCCACCATCGTCACGGGGATACGCCACCGCCGTCACGGGCGGGTGGACTCCGGCGGGGCCGTGGTGATGCCCAGGCCGTGCAGCTGGAAGAGCCGGTTCACATCGTGCATCGTGACGATCCCCTCCAGCCGCCCGTGGTCCACCACCAGCACCGGCAGCCCGCCGCCACCCGGACGCGCCCGCTCCAGCACCTCGCTCAGCAGCTCATGCGGTTCGGCCACCGTGCACCGCGCCAGCGGTACCGCCACATCGCGCACCCGCCGCTCCTCCCGGGCCTCGGCCGGCACCGCCGCGAGCGCGCGCAGCTGGACGATCCCGCTGGGCCGTCCCTCGAAGTCCAGCAGCGGCATCACCGAATGCCGGGCGTGGGCCGCCACCTCGTCGATGAACCGCTCCACGGTCAGCCAGTCGGCCCCGGCGGCCACCGGCGCCGACATCGCGTCCACCACCCGCACCCCGCGCAGCGCCGTGTTGACCCCGGCCCGCTGCCGCTCCGCGTTGGCGATGATCACCATGAAGAGACCGATGAGCGAGAGCCACAGCCCGCCGTTGTTCCCGCGCAGGAAGGAGATCCAGCCGGCGGCGATGAGCACCACACCGAGGATCTGGCCGCTGCGCCCCGCCGCCCGCTCGGCGCGGTCCCGGTCCCCGGTGCGCCACCAGATCACCGCCTGCACCACCCGTCCGCCGTCCAGCGGCGCGGCGGGCAGCAGGTTGAAGACGCCCAGCAGCAGATTGGCCCAGCCCAGCCAGATCAGCACGGCCGTGGGCACTCCCCATCCGGTGAGCGCGTGCACCCCGACCCCGACGCCGACCGCGATACCGCCGATGACCAGGCTGGTGAGCGGCCCGATGACGGCCACCCAGAACGCGACCCCGGCGGTGCGGGGCCGTCCCATCTTGGTCATGCCGCCAAGCGCCCACAGCGTCACGTCCTCCACCGAGACGCCCCTTCTGCGGGCAGCGACCGCGTGCGCGGTCTCGTGCAGCAGCAGGCTGCCCATCAGCAGCACGGCGCCGACGACGCTGGCGGCGGCGTAGACGGCACCGGTCCGGCCGGGGGTCCACGCGGGCAGCGTCTCGTGGCCGAGCCCGTAAGCGAGCAGCACGATCAGCACCGGGACGCTCCAGTGCATCCGCAGTGGTACCCCGAGTACACGTCCGACGCGGACCGAGCCGTTCATCGCCGTCTCACATGGGTCGGGTCCCCCCGCTCGCCACTACCAGTGTCGCGCGTCCGCGGCGATCAGCCCAGACCTGCCGGATCGTGCGCCAGGTGGTCGAACTCGCCGTCCTTGGCCCCGCGCAGCATCGCCTCGACCTCGGCCGGGGTGTAGATCAGCGCCGGTCCGTCGGGGAACCGGGAGTTGCGGACGGCCACGTTCCCACCGGGCAGCTTGGCGAACTCGACACACGACCCCTGGGAGTTGCTGTGTCTGCTCTTCTGCCAGACGACTCCCCGGAGGTCCGCGGCCGCCATGCCGTTGTAGGGGTGGTCGCGCACAGGGCTTCTCCACTGTTCGTGCATACGTGCAGCTGTCAACTGTCCGGGATCATAGCTGCGTTCCTTTGCGAATGCATGGGAAAATGCACCTGCGTATGTGCATGCAGATGCACAAGCAGATGCACGTGCACCATGCGTATCGGCATGATCACCCGACACTCGGGATCTTCTGCCCTGAGTGAAGAAGAGCAGTCGTCATGAATGACGTCCGGGTCCCCCTCCGGGTTGAGCGGGCCTCGGACACCGGAGCGTTGTCAGACCCCCCTGCCAGAATCCCGGGCATGAGATGGGCGGCGGCGGAGACGGACCACGGGGGTGTTCGTCTCTGCCCGCTCGACCCCGGGGGAAAGGCGGCCGGACCGGTCGTCGAGGTCACGGCGGAGCAGGGCGGGATGGCCGAGGCCGTGCGGTCCCGCCCCGAGGCCGACCGGTGGGTGTGGCGGTCCACCGCCGAGGTCTATCCACGGCTGTTGGCCGCCGGGGTCCGGGTCGAGCGGGCCTATGACATCGAGGCGGCCGAGGCGCTGCTCCTCGGCCATGAGGGGCGTTCGGGCGCACCGCGTTCGCTCGCCGCCGCCTGGGCGCGGCTGCGCGGGCTGCCCGTCCCCGAGGACCCGCCGCCCCGGGCGGCCGGGGACCAGCCGTCGCTGTTCGAGCCCGGTCCGCCGCCGCTGCCGCCGGGCGCCGATCCGCTGGAGGCGCTGCTCGAGGTGTACGCGGGCCAGCTGGTCCGTACGGACGCGGCCGAGCACCCGGACCGGATGCGGCTGCTGACCACCGCCGAGTCGGCCGGGATGCTGATCGCCGCCGAGATGCGGCGCGCCGGGGTGCCCTGGCGCGCCGACCGCCACCGGGAGCTGCTGGACGAGCTGCTCGGCGAGCGCTATCCGGGCGGTCTGGAGCCGCGGCGCCTGGCCGAGCTGGCCGACGAGGTCTCGCGCGCCTTCGGCACCCGGGTGCGGCCCGATCTGCCCGCCGAGGTCGTCAAGGCGTTCGCCCGCGCGGGCATCGCGCTCGGCTCCACCCGCGCCTGGGAGCTGGAGCGGATCGACCACCCCGCCGTGGAGCCCCTGCTGCGCTACAAGAAGCTCTACCGGCTGCACACCGCCCACGGCTGGGCCTGGCTCCAGTCCTGGGTACGCGAGGGCCGCTTCCGCCCCGAGTACCTGCCCGGCGGCACCGTCTCCGGCCGCTGGACCACCAACGGCGGCGGGGCGCTGCAGATCCCCAAGGTGGTGCGGCGCGCGGTGGTGGCCGATCCGGGGTGGCGGCTGGTGGTGGCCGACGCCGACCAGATGGAGCCCCGGGTGCTCGCCGCGATCTCCCGCGACCCCGGGCTGATGGAGGTCGCGGGCAGCGGCCGGGACCTGTACGCGACGCTGTCCGACCGCGCCTTCTCCGGCCGGCGCGACCAGGCCAAGCTGGCGCTGCTGGGCGCGGTCTACGGCCAGACCTCCGGCGACGGCCTGAAGCACCTCGCGGCCCTGCGGCGGCGCTTCCCGGCGGCGGTGGCGTATGTGGACGAGGCGGCCCGCGCGGGCGAGGAGGGCCGGCTGGTGCGCACCTGGCTGGGCCGCACCTGCCCGCCCGCGGGCGGCGCCGCCGAGGAGACGGCCGACGAGGCGGGGCTGCCGCGGGACCAGGAGGAGCCGTCGTACGGCAGCACGGCGAGCGCCCGCGCCCGGGGCCGCTTCACTCGGAACTTCGTGGTGCAGGGCAGCGCCGCCGACTGGGCCCTGCTGATGCTCGCCGCGCTGCGGCGGTCGCTGACCGGGGCGGGGCTGCGCGCGGAGATCGTCTTCTTCCAGCACGACGAGGTGATCGTGCACTGCCCCGAGGCGGAGGCCGACGCGGTCCGGGAGGCGATCGCCGAGGCGGGCGAGACGGCCGGCCGGATCGCCTTCGGACCGACCCCGGTGCGGTTCCCCTTCACCATGGCGTCGGTGGAGTGCTACGCGGACGCGAAGTAGGCGGCCCAGGTCCGGTCCGGTGGACCGTCGCGCCCGCGACATCGGCGGATGACGCCCGGAGCCCAGGGGACAGCCCCTCCCCCGACCGGCTCAGCCCCACGGGCAGCGGGCCTGATGGTCCCCACACGATGAGAGCGGAGGGCCGCCGGGCGGCGGCCCGCCACGCCGCCCACAGGGAGACCTGCCATGACCATCAGCCTCGAGGCACTGCGCCGCTGCTCCATCGCCGTCGACCTCGGCGCGGCCAGGACGCGCGTCTACCTCAGGCGCACCGGGCTCATCGTCGACGAGCCGACCGTGGCCGCCGTGAACACCCACACCGGCGGGCTGATCGCGGTCGGCACGCTGGCGCAGCGGATGACCGGGCGGACGCCCGCGCACATCCGCGTCGTCCGACCGGTCTCCAACGGCACCGTCGTCGACATCGAGATGGCCCAGCGAATGCTGCGGCTGCTGCTGGGCAACAAGCTGCGCCGCGCCTGGCGGCGCCGCCCGCTGGTGAGCGCCGCCGTCTGCGTCCAGCACGACGCCGACCCGCTCGCCCAGCGCGCCGCCGTGGAGACGCTCACCGGGATCGGCGCCAAGCGGGTCGAGCTGGTGGACACCCTCATCGCCGCCGCCGTGGGCTGCGGTCTGCCGGTGGAACGGCCCGAGGCGACGATGATCGTGGTGTGCGGCGCGGCCACCACCCAGGTCGCGGTCCTGTCGCTGGGCTCGATCGTGGCCGCCGAGCGGGTGCCGGTGGGCGGCGAGACCGTGGACCACGCCGTCATCCAGCACCTGCGCAACGAGCACGCGCTGATGCTGCCCAGCCAGGCCGTCCACCCGCTGCACCTGATGGTCAAGGACAGCGCGGGCGGCGCCGACGGCGCCCAGGCCGTACAGAGCGCCGAGGTGCACGGCCGGGACGTGGCCACGGGGCTCGCCCGGACCGTACGGATCGATGTCGAGGGCGTACGGACCGCCATCCGCACCCCGCTCACCGGGGTGCTGGACGCCATCGGCACGGTGCTGCGCCGCTGTCCGCCCGATCTGGTGGCCGACCTCGCCGACCGCGGCATCATGCTGGCGGGCGGCAGCGCGGTGCTGCCCGGGTTCGACACGATGCTGCGCGAGGCCACCGGTATGCCGCTGACCATCGCCGACCACCCCGACGTCTGCGCGGTCGAGGGGCTCGGCGCGATGCTCGACGGCAAGGTGCAGCCCCTGCTGCTGGACGCGATGGTCTCCTGACCCCTTCCGCGCCCGCACCTCGCTTCTGACACCTGATCGGAAATTCTTCGCGACGCGTTGAGCGGCCGCCTCCCCCCGTGCGTAGTGAAGGGGGAAGAGGCCGACATGGCCGCCGATCCCCCCCGGGGCTCAGACCGGGAGTCGTCCGTTGATGTTGTCCAACTCAGGTCAGGTCCTGGAGGTTCAGGTGCACGACGACGCCGCCGTGGCCGATGAGCGTCCGTCAAGATCCGGGCGTGGTACGCCGGACGAGCGACTCATGCGCGCGCTCTACGAGGAGCACGCCGGGCCGTTGCTCGCGTTCGTGCTGCGCCTGGTCGCGGGCGACCGGCACCGCGCGGAGGACGTCGTCCAGGAGACCCTGGTGCGGGCCTGGCGGAACGCCGATCAGCTGTCCCGGGCCACCGGCTCCATCCGGCCCTGGCTGGTCACCGTCGCCCGGCGGATCGTGATCGACGGACACCGCAGCCGGCAGGCCCGGCCGCAGGAGGTCGACCCCTCCCCGTTGGAACTCATGCCCGCGGAGGACGAGATCGACCGTGCACTGCGGCTCATGACCCTGACCGACGCGATGCAGGACCTCAGCGACGCCCATCGCGAGGTGCTGGTCGAGACCTACTTCAAGGGGCGGACCGTCAACGAGGCGGCCCAGACCCTCGGCATACCCAGCGGGACGGTACGGTCCCGGGTCTTCTACGCGCTGCGCTCGATGAAGCTCGCGCTCGAGGAGAGAGGAGTGACGGCATGACAGCGCAGACGCACCACCCGGGACATGACGCCGTTGGCGCGTATGTGCTCGGCGTGCTCGACGAGGCGGACGCCACCTATTTCGAGGAGCATCTGGCCGGCTGCGACCAGTGCGGACGGCAGCTGGACGAGCTGACCGGACTGGAACCGCTGCTGGCCGATCTGGCCGCCGACGTCCCCGGGATCCACGGCGCCCCCGGGCGGACCCAGCTCACGGGCCACACTCCGCATGCCTTCAGCGCGACTCCCAACGCCATCGAAACCCTCACCGCGCGCCCCGGTCCGGCCCTGCTCACCCGCATGGTCGGCGAGGTCGCCGCGTCCCGCGCCAAGCGGCGGCGGCGCGGTCTCTACCTGGTCGCGGCGGCGGCCGTGCTGATCGTCGGCGGCCCGGTCGGCACGATCGCGGTCACCTCCGGCGGCTCGGACAGCTCCGTCACGGCCAGCCCCACGGAGAGCCAGCTCTTCAAGGGGATGCCGAACAAGGTGGAAGGTACCGACCCGGACACCAAGGTGAACGCGGCGGTCGCGATGGAGGACAAGATGTGGGGCACCGACACCCTCCTCCGGCTGAAGAACGTCAAGGGCCCCCTGGACTGCAGCCTGATCGCGGTCTCCAAGGACGGTCATGAGCAGACGCTGATGACCTGGTCCGTGCCCGAGTGGGGCTACGGCATCGCGGACAGCCCCAAGGCGGAGGCGAGAGATCCGCTGTGGGCGCACGGCGGCGCCGGCATGAAGCGCTCCGACATCGAACGCTTCGAGGTCCGTACGGCCGACGGAAAGCGCCTGGTCTCCCTGAACGTCTGACCTGCCACCGAGACGGCCGACCTGCCACCGAGACGTCTGACCTGCCACTCGGATCGCCGATCAACCCATGCGGCGTGGTGAGCGAGATGTTACACAGAGTGTGATATGTCGTGCTCCGCGTCCCGGGGGGTCCGGATCCGAGGAGGCACCCCGTGGCTGACCCGGACGCCCATCAGCAGCGCATGTTCGCTCAGTATGTGCTGCCCGAGGTCGAGGTGCTGCTGCGCGTGGCCATGTCACTGACCACCCAGCGAGCCGACGCCGAGGATCTCGTGCAGGACACGTTACTACGGGCGTACCGGGCAGTCGGCCGTTTTGACGGGAGACATCCACGGGCCTGGCTGCTGACGATCATGCGGCATGCGGAGGTCAGCCGGCGCCGCCAGCGCCGGCCCCGGCTGCTCGACGATCCGGACACGGAGCTGGAGCGGCTGGTCCCGGCCCGGGACGCGACGCCGGAGGAGCTGGTGGTGGACACGACGTTCGACGAGGCCGTGGACGCCGCGTTCACGGCGCTTCCGCTGCGGGACCAGCAGGTGGTGCGGCTGGTGCACGTGGACGGGCTGTCGTACGCGGAGGCCGCACAGGTGCTGGACGTCCCCAAGGGGACGGTGATGAGCAGGCTGCACCGGGCCCGCAAGCGGATCCGGAACCAGCTGCTGGCCGCGGGAGTGGAATCGGAGCGAGGTGGCGCATGAGCAGATGGACATGGTGGCGGACCACGCGCACCACGGGGACCACGCAGACCACCGGACGGCTCCTGACCACACGATGTCCCCTGGGCGCGCCGATGCTCCAGTCGTATCTGGACGGGGAGCTGGACGCCCCGGCCGCGGCCCGGGTGCGCACCCATGTGGCCGAGTGCCACCGCTGCGCCCGTGAGCTCGCCGTCTATCAGCGGATCAGCGAGGCGCTGGCCGCCCGCGGGACGGTCGACGAGGCGGTGCTGGACCGGCTCAGGGACTTCGCGGAGTCCCTCGCGGAGCGGGAGAGCCGGGAGCCGGGGACGGAGGGGGCGCCGCAGGAGCCGATCCCGGGGACGGAGACGGTGCCGCCGGAGGCGATGCCGAACGAGGCGATGCCGACCGAGGCGATGCCGTCGGACGCGATGCCGAACGAGGTGATGCCGAACGGGGCGATGCCGTCGGACGCCATGCCGGACGAGACGATGCCGACCGAGGCGATGCCGACGGAGACGGTTCCCGGGACGGCGCCGGGGGCGGATCGGGACGCCGATCAGGGCGCGGTGCACAAGGCGGGAGGCTGACGGCCACCGGATCGGGCCCCGCGCCCGGTCCGCCCGGTCCGCCTGGTCCGCCCGGTCCGCCCGGTCCGCTCGCGCCCGGTCCGCCCGCGCTCGGGCCGCCCGCGCTCGGGCCACTCATGCCCGGTCCGCTCGTACCCAAGCCGCTCGCGCCCGGGCCGGGCAGCGCGACGGCCCGCTCGCGTGCCCGCGCGGGTCTGCGCAGCAGCAGGGCCGCGGTGAGCAGGGTCCCGCTGATCAGGGCCACATCGGCGAGGTTGAAGACCGGCCCGCGGGCGTCCAGCGTGATCCAGTCGATGACGGCGCCGCGCAGCGGGCCCGGCGACCGGATCATCCGGTCGGCGCCGTTGCCCATCGCTCCCCCGGCGATCAGCCCCAGGCCCAGCGCCGCGCCCCGGCCGCGGACCCGCAGCCCGGCACCGGCCGCGCCCAGCGTGGCCACCGCGCCCGCGAGCGTGATCACCACGATCAGCGCGGGGCGGCTCTGGCCCAGGCCGAAGGCCACCCCGGTGTTGCGCACCAGCAGCGCGCAGAACGGCCCGAACCGGGCCTGCGGCCCCGCGGTGCCGCT
The DNA here is from genome assembly GCF_014712245.1 of Streptomyces sp. 5-10. NCBI lineage: Bacteria > Bacillati > Actinomycetota > Actinomycetes > Kitasatosporales > Streptomycetaceae > Streptomyces > Streptomyces sp. 5-10. Next base: position 176,215 of record NZ_JACVYG010000006.1, on the reverse strand, counting down.
CCAGGCGGCCAGCGCCATCGCCTTGCTCAGCTGATCGGCCACGATCACGGCGAGCGCGACCAGGGGGAAGAGCAGCCGGCCGGTCGCCGGGTGGGGCTTCATCATCGGCCTCCCTGGGGGTGGGGGGGCCGGTCCGCGGGCGCGGTCCGCGGCCCGGGAAGGAAACCCGCCGGGCGGCCGCCCCGCTTCCCTTCCGGCGAAAAACTCCCTTCCGGCGAAAAACCCAAGACGAGGGCCCGCAGGCGGCACTGCCTGCGGGCCCTCGCTGCTTGCCAACGCCGTGATCAGCTATGTGGTCATCGGCGGTGTACCGAAGGGGTTACTCCGACTTACTTCCCCTTCTTCGCCTCCAGGAGCGGCGTCTGGTACTTGGCCAGCATCTTCATCTTGTTCTTGTCGATCGTCTTCCAGTCGTTCTTCAGCACACCGCCGGTGTCACCCGAGTCCGGGTTCCAGGTCCAGTAGGTGTAGCTGATCTGGTGCTTCTTGAGGTAGTCCATCAGGGCGTTCTGCCAGACGGCCTCGGAGCTCTTACCGGCGGTCTTCTTACCGCCGAACTCACCGAGCAGCAGCGGGGCGATGTTCTGCTTCTTGATGTACGCCCAGTGCTTCTCCCAGATGGCCGGCATGTTCTTCGGGAAGTCCTTCGCCATGAACCAGTTCTGGTTGTAGACGCCCGGACCGTAGTCGTGGGCCGAGTAGACGACCTTGTTCGGCTCCTTGAGCTTCACCGGGTGCTTCTTCACACCCTGCAGGTCACCGCCCCACCAGAACTGCTCGTTCTTGTGGCGGTCCGTACCCTCGACGAAGATCAGCCAGTTCTTGTTGACCTTGTGGATGGCGTCACCGGCCTTGGTGGCGGCCAGCTGCCAGTCGGTCTTCGGGTTGCCGTCGCCCCACGTGGCCTGGCCACGCGGCTCATTGTGCAGGTCGGCGCCGATCACCCGGTCGTTGTTCTTGTAGCGCTTGGCCAGCTTGACCCAGTCGTCCATCCACTGCTTCTCGGTGAGGCTCTGGGAGTACCACAGCTCACTCTGGCCGTACTGGTCCGGACGGTGCTGGTCCAGGATCACCCGGATACCACGGTCGGTGGCACCCTTGACGATCTTGTCCATGATCTGCTGGGGGGTGAGGCCCTTCAGATCGGGGTTCTTGTGCCAGTCGATGCCGTTGGGCTTGGCCGACGACTTGAACATGTCGTTCGCGTACGGCAGGCGCAGGGTGTTGAAGCCCTGCTTGGCCATCTGGTCCAGCATCGACTCCCAGTTACGGGTCCACAGGCCGTGCGGCGCGTAGGTGCCGGTCTCGAAACCGAACCAGTTCACACCGGTCAGGACGACCTTCTTACCGTCGGCGTCGACGATGTCGCCCTTCTTGGTGGACAGGGGACCCTCGGCACCCGCGCCGGTGGCCTTGGCGCCGGCGGCGGCGGAGGTCGTGGTGGTGGCCGACTGGCCATCGGTGTTGTTCACCGCGAAGGCGGTGACGGTGCCACCCACGGCAGCAGCAGCGACGACGGCCGCGGCGATACCGAAGCGGAGACGCTGCGAGCGCGGCGCACGCTTGGTCTCGGTGGTCGGGGCGTTGTTCTGGTCCATGGGGGAATTCATTCGGTGAGGCTCCTGAGCAATTCGGGTACTGCGGTTTTCAGGACGCTGGGGTTGTTCGTCGGAGATTCCAGACATTCCATCTGCGGGTCGGAGACTGCGGTCAGCCGGACAATCCGCGCGGACGGTAGGAGTTCGCCGATCAGGCGGACCAACCGCTGCGTTTGCCAGCTGGGCTCATCCACGTCGATCAGCACCACATCCGGCTGCACGTGATGGACCAGAGAAATTGCTTCTCGGGCCGATCCTGCAATTCCGGATAGCTCCAGTCCGGGCTCCTCGACAACGAGATCGGCGAGAGCACTCAACACCAGTGGGTGGTGCTCCACGACGAGAACTCTGTGCATCGATGGGAGCTCCTTCGGGGCTTGTCCTTTCGCTGCACGACATTAGGGAGTGACCGCAGCGGGAATCGCCGTACGCCTGGCTGAAATCTGCGTACCTCAATTGCAGGAATTCCGGACACACCAAACGGCCGAATTCCGCCTACCTCAATTGAGGTAGAGGAATTCGGCCGCTTTATACGGGTTATGTCCGATTTGAGGGGTGGTTTGGGAGGCTCAGGAGGAGCTCAGGAGGGGCTCAAGTGGTGCTCGGAGGCCGCCCAGGGACCCTCCGGACATGCAAAAGGCGCCGGTCACGGGGTGACCGGCGCCTATGGATCTTTCCCCTCCCCGCCCCTTCCCGATCCAGGGGCTTCGCCCCTGGACCCCTGGGTCTGGGGCGGAGCCCGGATCCGGGGCCTGGGGCGGAGCCCGGGGCAGAGCCCCGAACCAGGGCCCGGGGCAGAACCCGGAACAGGGCCTGGGGCGGAGCCCCGAACGGGGCCTGGGGCAGAGCCCGGAACAGGGCCCGGGGCGCACCCCGGATCCGGGGCCCAGGGCAGAACCCGGAACAGGGCCCGGGGCACACCCCGGATCCGGGGCCCAGGGCAGAACCCGGAACCGGAGCCCGGAGCGGAGCCCCGAACCGGGGCCCGGAACAGGGCCCGGGGCGCAGCCCGGAACCGGGGCCCACGGCAGAACCCGGAACCGGAGCCCTGGGCAGAGCCCCAACCGGAGCCCGGAACAGGGCCTGCGGCCAGCCCCGAAAGGGGTCTGGGGCGCAGCCCCGGAACGGGGTCTGGGGCGCAGCCCAGAACAGGGCCCGGGCCACAGCCCCGAACAGGGCCCAGGGCAGAACCCGGAACAGGGCCCGGGGCACACCCCGGATCCGGGGCCCAGGGCAGAACCCGGAACAGGGCCCGGGGCACACCCCGGATCCGGGGCCCAGGGCAGAACCCGGAACAGGGCCCGGGGCACACCCCGGATCCGGGGCCCAGGGCAGAACCCGGAACCGGAGCCCGGAGCGGAGCCCCGAACCGGGGCCCGGAACAGGGCCCGGGGCGCAGCCCGGAACCGGGGCCCACGGCAGAACCCGGAACCGGAGCCCTGGGCAGAGCCCCAACCGGAGCCCGGAACAGGGCCTGCGGCCAGCCCCGAAAGGGGTCTGGGGCGCAGCCCCGGAACGGGGTCTGGGGCGCAGCCCAGAACAGGGCCCGGGCCACAGCCCCGAACAGGGCCCAGGGCGCAGCCCCGAAAGGGGTCTGGGGCGGGGCCCCGGGCCGGGGGCTGGGGCGGGGCCCCAGTTTCGGGGAGGGGCGGGGTGGGGAACGGCACGCCGCAGGCGCCGAGCTCGGCCGCGTACGCCCCAGGACGAGGCCGGAGGACGCCGGAGCGTCAGCGCGTCAGCCGATACGCGTAGCCGGGGACGAACATCCCCGCACCGGCGGCACAGCCGTCCGCCTGGCCCGGCTGCTTGACCCACAGGAAGGCATCGACCCCAGGGATGCCCGTGGCGGCGGTGGGAGGCCTGCCCAGCTTGCGGCCCGGCGGATCGCAGAAGCGGTGACGACGCGTGGGCCCCGCCCCGTTACGGCTGGTGTCCACCACCACCCCCAGCCGGGGCCGGCGCAGCTCCCGGATCACGGACAGCCCGTAGCGCACCTCGTCGGCGGTGGCGTTGAAGTTGGAGACGTTGACCGCTATCCCGTCCCCGTACCGCTCGATACCGGCGCGCCGCAGCCGCTCGGCCATGGTCCGCGCGGGCTGCCATCCGGAGTTCCCGGCGTCGTAGTAGACCCGGGCGCGGGGCGCGCCCCGCTGGAGCGCCCGCGCCGCGTACGCCAGCGCCGCGAACCGATCCGCCTGCTGCCGCCGCTTGAGACAGCTCATATGGGCCAGCGCGTCCGGTTCGAGGATGACGATGGCGCGCCCGTCCCCTATCCCCCGGGTGAGGGCGTCGCTCCAGCGCCGGTAGGCGGCCGTGTCCCCGGCGCCGCCGGAGCTCAGCTGCTGGCAGTCGCGCTGGGGGATGGTATAGGTGACCAGCACCGGCAGCCGTCGCTGGGCTGCGGCGGTGCGGACGAGGTCGCGGGCCCGCTGCTCGATCAGGGACTCATTGGTCTCGGTGAGCCAGGCGGCCTGGGGCTCGGCGGCGATCCGCCGGGCGATGGCCGCCGCCCGCCGGTCGTGCGGATGGTCCCGCACCCAGGTCGCGGCCGGGTTGTGGGGGTCGACGTAGAAGCGGGTCGTGGCCGGGAAGAACGGCTTGGCCACGGGGAGCGACGGCCTGGTGGCGGGCGCCCGCACCGGGCCCACGAACAGGGCCTGGACGGTGGTCGCCGCCATCACCACCTCGACCACCAGCACCATCACGATCAGCTGGGCGATGCCCCGCCCCGCCCACCGGGAGGTGCGGGCGCGCACCGGCGGGCGGGGGCGGCGGTCGCGGCCGCACAGTTTCGTGATCATGACGACTCCTGCCCGGCCTCAGCCGCGGTGGGAGTTGTCGGGCGGCCTGCGGCGGCTGATGAGGACCACCGCCAGGATCGCGAGCACCACCAGGACTCCGGCCACCACACCTATCGTGACCAGGGCGGATTCATCATCCTCGGTTCTGGGGGCGGCGGCGTCCGGGGTGGCGGACGGATGGCGGCGGGGCGCGGAGAGCTCGGCGGAGGCGGGGGGCGCGGCCCGGTCCGCCAGCGCCTTGGCCGGGGCGATCACCCCGTACCCATAGCGCGGGTCATGGCCCGCCGAGCCCTTGCGGTCGGCGGTGTCGATCAGTTTCTGGACCACCTGGTTGGCGTTCCAGCGTGGGTGCTCCGAGCGCAGCAGCGCGGCGCCCGCCGCGACCCAGGGCGCCGCGAAGCCGGTGCCGTCGCCGGTCCAGTAGTCGTTGTTGCCGGAGGTGGTGAGGATGGCGACGCCGGGGGCGGCCAGGAGGGTCTTCCCGCCGTGGTGGGAGGAGGTCCAGACGGCGCCCTTCTTGTCGGTGGCCACCACGGCGACCACTCCGGGGAGGGCGGCCGGGTAGGTGGGCCGGTTGCCGATCTTGCCGTTGTCGCCCGCGCCGGCCACGATCACGGCGTCCTTGCCGACGGCGTACTTCACCGCGGACCGCAGTGCGGGGGTCGGCCGCAGAGAGGTGACGGCCAGGTCGATGACGCGCGCGCCATGGGCCACCGCGTGCCGGATGGCCTTCGCGGTGGGGTCGGCCAGGGGCTTTCCGTCGCGGTAGACGCCGAGCGGCATCACCTTGGCCTTGGGCGCGAGGCCGTACACCCCGTCGCCTCGGTAATTGCGGCCGGTGCCGACGATGATTCCGGCGGCATGGGTGGACTGCTCGGCCGCCTTGCCGCCGTCCCGGGTGCCGTAGCCGCCGGTGCCGCCCGCGAAATCCTTTCCGCGGACCACGCGGCCGCGCAGATCCGGATGGGAGGCGTCGACCCCGGTGCCGATGACCGCCACGGTCACTCCGGCGCCTTTGCTGAATTTCCAGGCGCGCTCCGCCTTGAGGGCCGTCAGCGCCCATTCGGAATCGTGCAGCCCTCCGGAATCGCGCAGCCCACTGGAATCGCGCAGCCGTCCGGAATCGAAATCACTTGCCGCGGCCGGCGTGGCCAGTGCGAGTGTCATCACGGCGATGACCGCTCCGGCCCGGCCGGCGAATGGATGGCGTGACATCACGTGACCTGACATTACGTCACCTACTCTCCTCGCACGGGACGCAAGGCCGTCCGGCCCATTTCATCTTTGGGCATCCCCCGCAGGTACTGGCACCCGCGAGAGGGTGAGCGTCCCGTCCCTTCTTTGGGGGACCGGTCCGGATACCCGGGCCCTGGCTCTCCCCAATACGGGGGAGAGGAGGGATCCGCCGAAGGTGTACCACCCGCTCCCCCGGGCGCGGGTACTACCTCCTTTTCGGGTGACGCACTCTTGGGTCAACGGCGATAAGAGCCTCCTGCCGAGGGAGTCGCGATGCAGCGTTTCCGAACGTTCAGCGAGCGCACCGGAGAGCCGGGCGAAGAGGCGGACAGCACCGACCGCAATGCCCGCAGGCGGGCCGGAATACTGTCCCGAGCCCGCCGGATCCGGAACCCGATGGCGGGCATGCCCGGTCTGGCACTGCGTTTCGCGGTGGTCGGCGGGGGCGGTGTGGTCGTGAACACGGTGGTCCTCTTCGTCCTCTATCACTGGGTCGGACTGCCGCTGCTGGCGGCCTCGTCGATAGCGGTGGAAATCGCCGTCGTTCACAACTACCTGCTGAACGACCGGTGGACCTTCGCGGTGGCCACTCCTTCCCTCGGACGATTCCTCAAGTTCAATGTCTCGGTCCTGGGCGGACTCGGGGTCAATGTGCTCATCGTCTGGTCACTGGTCCGCACCGGAATGCATCTGCTGCTGGCGAATTGCCTCGGCATCGCGGCGGCTTTCGCGGTCAACTTCGCGTCGAGTACCGGCTGGGTCTGGGGGAGGCGGAGCCGATGATTGTCGCCATCATCTACCTGGTGCTGATCGTGGTCTCGATCCTGCTCACCGTGCAGTCGGCCCATGTCCTCTATCTCATGCTCTACACCTGGGACCGGGCGGATGCCGAACGGCAGGCCCGGGCGCCGGATGAATTCCTGCCGCCCCAGATCTCCTTCAGTGTCCTGCTGCCCGCCCGGCATGAGGAAGACGTCATCCAGAGCACCATCGAGCGCGTGGTCCGGGCCAACTATCCGGCCGAACTGCTGGAGGTCTTCGTGATCTGCTCACAGGACGACGACGGCACGATCAAAAAGGCCGAGGAGAAGATCGACGACCTGAAGCGGAAAGGGCTGCACAACGTGCGGGTCGTGGTGTTCGACGACAAGCCGATCAACAAGCCGCACGGCCTCAACACGGCCCTTCCGCACACCGCCAACCAAGTGGTGACGATCTTCGACGCGGAGGACGACATCCACCCGGAGATCTTCTCCCTGGTGAACACCGTGATGGTCCAGGAGAAGGTCAAGGTGGTCCAGGCCGGGGTGCAGCTGATGAACTTCGAGTCCAACTGGTACTCGACGCTCAACGTCCTGGAGTACTTCTTCTGGTTCAAGAGCCGGCTGCACTACCACGCCCACTACGGCTCGATCCCGCTCGGCGGCAACACCGTCTTCTTCGCCCGTGAGCTGCTGCTGCGGCTCGGCGGCTGGGACGACCGCAACCTCACCGAGGACGCCGACATGGGGCTGCGGATATCCGCCATGGGCGAGCGGGTGCGGGTGGTCTACGACGACCGGTATGTGACCAAGGAGGAGACCCCGCCGACCCTCGGCCACTTCATCCGCCAGCGCACCCGCTGGAGCCAGGGCTTCATGCAGACCCTGAAGAAGGGCACGTGGAAGAAGATGCCGACGCGCAAACAGCGCTGGCTGGCCTTCTACGTCCTGGCGTTCCCGCGCGGACAGGCGCTGTTGGGCATCTATCTGCCGATCTCGCTCGGCATGATCCTGATCCTCAAGGTGCCGGTGCTGATCGCACTCTGCTCCTATCTGCCCGTTCTGCTGCTGGCCGCGCACTTTCTGGTCCAGGCGGTCGGCCTGTACGAGTTCACCGGCGCCCACGGCCTCGAAGCCTCGCCGAAGGCCATCGCGCGCATGGCCATCGCCTGGTTCCCCTTCCAGATGGTGCTGGCGTACGCCGCGCTGCGGGCCATGCGGCGGGAGATGCTCGGCCGCCACGACTGGGAGAAGACACAGCACGTAGGCGCCCACCGGGCCACCACCGAGGAGGCGGAGTCGCGTGTCGGATAACCCCACGCCCTCGCGGCCGGCGGCCGTCGACGCGGAAGGCCGGAACACCCCGGCGGACAAGAACACCGCCGCGGGCAAGGGCACCGCGCCCGACAACGGCACCACGGCCGAGAACGGCACCACGGCCGAGAACGGCATCGCGCCCGACAACGGCACCGCGGCCGGCAACGGCACCGCCGCGGGCAAGGGCACCGAGGCCCCCGCCCGGCGTCCGCGCCGCCGCCGCCCGCGGTTCTCCGTGGAGCGCGGCTGGTTCCCGCCGCTGGGGACCAAGGGCAAGATCGCCCTGGTCGTCTCCCTGCTGACCGGGCTGCTCACCCACGGCTACCACCTGTTCCGCTACCCCCTCTACCTCACCGACGAGGGCATCTACATGCAGCGGGCGTGGTCGCTGGTGCGGGAGACCAGCCTGTCCCCGTACACCTACGACTACGACCACGCCCCGCTGGGCTGGATCACCCTGGCCGGATGGGTCTACCCGCTGCCGAAGCAGTTCGAGACCTTCGGGAACGCGATCAACACCGGACGGTTCCTGATGCTGCTGGTGCACGTCGCCAGCGTCTATCTGCTGTTCGAGATCGCCCGGCGGCTGTCCGGCAGCGTGCTGGCCGCCACCGTCACCTCGTTCCTCTTCAACGTCTCGCCGATCGCGGTCTACTTCCAGCGGCAGGTCCTGCTGGACAACCTGATGATCCTCTGGCTGCTGCTGAGCCTGTTCATGCTGCTCAGACGGGAAATCACGATCAGATCCGTGTTCGGCGGCGGACTGGCGCTGGGGATCGCCCTGATCACCAAGGAGAACGCGATCTTCTTCGTGCCCAGCTTCATGTATCTGCTCTACCGAAGGGTCAAGGGGTCGGCCAGCAGCCGGTTCACCAGCACCCTCTGGCCGTTCGCCGCGGCCACCCCGATCGGCGCCTATGTGACCTACGCACTGCTCAAGAACGAGCTGCTGCCGAGCGGTTTCGACTTCGACCTGAACAACCCGCCCGCGGACCACGTCTCGCTGCTCTACACCCTGTGGTGGCAGCTCAACCGCAACCAGGGCACCCTCTTCAGCCACACCGGTCTGCTGCAGACCAGCTGGCTGGTCCGGGACAAGTTCCTGCTGATCGCCGGGGTGTGCGCGATGGTGATGTGCCTGTGGATCGGCACCCGGGACCGCAGGCGCAATCTGGGCTTCCTGATCGCCGGGACGCTGGCCTTCGGATACGCCTTCTACCTGGTGCGCGGCAGCGTGGTGCTGGACTTCTACGTCACCCCGCTGATCCCGATGTTCGCGCTCAATATCGGCATGATCACCGACCGGCTGCTCAAGGGCTCGTTCGCCAATCGGTTCATGCGCGGCGCGCATTCCCTGACCCGGGTCGCCGTACCGTCGTTCGTCGCGATTCTGCTCCTGGTGTCACCGGCCTCCGGATATCTCGTCCACACCAATACCGAGGGCCGTACGCAGATCGCCGACCAATACCAGTCCAAGATCAATCTCACCGGAATGCAGCATGCCCAGATCGCCTGGGTGCGCAAGCACGTACCGCCGAATTCGCGCATCATCATGGACGACGACCTGTGGGGTGAACTGCACGATGTGCGCCCGTTCTACCCGTACGCGCATTCCCACTGGAACGCCTCGTCCGACCCGGATGTGCGCGACAAGCTCTTCAGGAAGAGATGGCAGAACGTCGACTACATCATCATGTCGAACAAGATGCGCAAATCGATGATGACCAACAATTCCGACGGCCGGGAGAACTGGATTCTCCAGGCGCTGCGTAATTCCACCCGCGTCTGGTCGGATACCCAGGGCAATATCAAGCTGGAAATCTACCGTGTGCAGTAGCCATGGGAAGAGGAGGTGAAGGCCATGCCTGAGTACGACGACGACTGGGATGTTCCGGAGGACAGGGATGATCCCGAGAACGAGGAGCACACCCCCGACGGTGAGAAGAAGAAAAAGCTCACCTGGAAGACCGTCCTGCTCGCACTCGTGGTCTTCGCGATCGTCGGATCGCTCGTCCAGGTGGTCGCGCGCGGCGGCTTCGGAGGCGCCCTGAACACCACCGGCAGCGGAGGCGGCGGCGCCCCGAAGAAGGAGCACCACTCCCGGCAGGAGCAGGAGATACGCCCGCCCAAGCAGCCCAAGACCATCAAGCTGGGCAACCAGCGGGTCCCCCAGGCATCCGGCCCGATCATCGTGATCAACCCGGGCCTGGTCACCCCCGGCGGCAGCGCCGCGGTCGAGGGCGGCGGCTTCGACAAGAAGGCCACGGTGGACATCCTGCTCAAGGCCCGGAAGACGGACACCAAGGGCCGCGCCATCGGCAGCGTGCGCTCGGACCGGTTCGGGTCGATCTACGCCCGGTTCACCATGCCCGAGACCGCGGGCAACCGGCCCGCCACCCTGGTCGCCCAGCAGCGCGGCAGCAGCAAGGCGGCGGAGGCCAAGGTGATCACCGGTGGCGCCGTCGGCACCGCCAAGATCAACAAGATGGTGGGCCGGCCCGGCGACGTGGTGACGGTCACCGCCCGCGGCTTCCGCCCGGGTGAGCCGATCGACGTCTTCTGGGGCCGGACCACCGGCATCCCCGTCACCACGCTGCACACCGACAGCAGCGGTGGCGTGGGCCAGGCGGCGATCAAGGTGGGCGTGGCCCCGACCGGCTCCAGCACCCTGGTCCTGGTGGGCAAGCGCAGCAAGACCACGGCCACCGCGCCCTTCCAGATGCTGGCCATGTACCCCTCGATGAAGTCCAAGCCGTACGCGCTCAAGGCCGGTCAGCGGATCACGCTGTCCGCCAACAAGTTCGCGCCCGGCGAGCGGGTGCTGGTCTACATCAACTCCACCGGCGGTCTGCCGGCCTTCACCGCCCAGGCGAACGGCATGGGCCAGATCCGCGACGTGGCGTTCAACGTGCCGTTCGGCCTCAAGGGGCGGCAGACGCTGATGGCGATCGGCGACCAGAGCCGGGCCGTGGTCCGCTCGGGCTTCACCGTGCTGCCGTACACCCCGTCCGCCGAGCCCAGCGCCTTCGGCGGCAGGGCGGGCACCACCCTCAGCTTCTACGTCGCGGGGTTCGCCCCGGGCGAGACGGTGGACGCCTATGCCGGTTCGGGCTCGAAGGGCCAGCGCAAGATCGGGACCTTCCAGGTGGACAGCCGGGGCAAGGCGTCGGCCGTGGGCTCGTACAAGATCACGAAGGCGGATGAGAGCGGTGTGTCCTTCCAGCTCATCGGCCAGAAGAGCGGTGGCGTCGCCAGGGCCAGCATCAACATGTCCCAGGGCCGTGGGGATTAGGGACCGCGCGTGGCGCCGAGGGAGAGCGTGGGCCGGGTCGTGCCGTCCGCCGGGAAGCGCCGAGAGGCGGCGGGAAGCGGCGGGAAGCGCCGAGAGGCGGCGGAAAGCGCCGGGAAGCGCCGGGAAGCCGCGGACACGGCGGGGAAACAGGCCCACGTTCCAGGGAGCGACCGGCCGCCGGCGGCCATGGGGCGGCTCACCCGGGCGGCTCACCAGTTCCGTAGATGTACCATGCGTCCTGGAGTGTCCTATGAGCGTAATTTTCGGCCCTAACTCACGAAGAGTCCTACAATTCCTGACCCATATCGAAGACCTCTCCCCGGAGGAAATCGACCGGGTGGCCGATCTGTGGAAGCAGACGTCCAGCCAGACCCGCGCCGAGGGCTGGGCGGTGGTCCACCGCACCACCACGCCCGAGGAGCGGTACCGGATCCTGGTCGCCGCCTCGGTGGCGCGCCGGGCCGCCCTGGACGCCGCGCGGAACCACCACCGACACGACTGGGCCTTCTGGGCCGCGGTCTGGGACGCCGCGACCGCGGTGGCCGTCTGCGACCGCATCGGAGGCCACTACAACGTGCTGGTCGCGCCGCTGGCCGCGGTCATGCCGTCGCTGGCGCACTGCCGGCGCGATGAACTCGAACCCCGCGAGCTGCGGGGTGCCGTCCTCAAGGGAGGTGGGTAGCGATGGGCGACAACCGGATCGGCGTTGTGGTGGCCGATGACGACCCGGCCGTCCGTGAGGCGCTCGCCGACCTCATCGACTCCCACCCGGACCTGGAGCTGGTGGGCCTGGCCATCAACCATGAGCAGGCCGTGCGCGCGGCGGTGGACCACCGCCCCCAGGTCGTGATCATGGATGTGCACATGCCCCGGGGCGACGCCCCCGGCAGCGTCCGGGCCATCCGCGACCAGGTCCCCGAGGCCCGGGTGGTGGCCCTGTCCGCCCACGGCGAACGCGAGACGGTGCTGAACATGCTCGCCGTCGGGGCCAGCGGCTATCTGGTCAAGGGCACCCCCGCCGAGGAGATCCTCGAGGCGATCATCCGGGCCGCCCGCGATCAGTTCAGCATGTCAGCGGAGCTGCTCGCCGACTGCGCCGAGCCGCTGCGCCGGGCCGAGCGCGCCTCCTGGCGGTTCGAGGACCTGGTCGGCAACCGCCTGGAGGACTCGTACCTGGAGCTGCTCGGCCACGCGCCCTGCGGAGTGCTCGTGGTCGGCCCGCGCGGCCGGATCGAGTACGCCAACGCCCACGTCCGGCACATGTTCGGCTACAGCTCGGCCGAGCTGCGCGACAAGCGGCTGCGGGACCTCGTCCCCGAGCGCTACCGCACCGCCTCCGAGCAGCTGATCGGCCGGGTCTTGACCACGCCGTCCGCGATGAGCGGCCGCCGCCGCGACGGCAGCGAGTTCCCCGCCCAGTTCAGCGGCGGCCATCTGCAGGGCCGGCAGCCCCGCGGGGTGGTCTTCGTCGCCGACCTCAGCCAGCTGCGGGCGGCCGAGAGCCGGTTCCGCCAGCTCATCGAGTCCTCCCCGGACGCGATGCTGATCGTGGACACCAGCGGCCGGATCCAGGCGGCCAACCACCGCACCGAGGCGCTCTTCGGCTACGACCGCGACCATCTGATCGGCCGGGCCGTGGAGGCGCTGCTGCCCGACCAGCCGCTCACCATCTCGCTGCGCGAATGGGACGACAGCCTGGAGGAGCCGGTCGGCCACAGCATGGAGCTGGTCGGGCGGCGCAGCGACGCCAAGCAGTTCCCCGCCGACGTCAGCATCAGCCCGCTGCGTACGGAGGAGGGCCTGCTCACCGTCCTGACCATCCGCGACATCACCGAGGTGCAGCGCGCCCAGTTCGTCCTGGAGCGCAGCCTGGAGCTGCTGGAGGTCACCGACCGCGACCGCCAGGCGCTGCTCAGCCATCTGGTCCACGCCCAGGAGGCCGAGCGCGGCCGGATAGCCGCCGACATCCATGACGACACCATCCAGGTGATCACCGCCGCCAGCCTCCGCCTCCAGCAGCTGCGCCGGCGGCTGCGGGACCCGGACGAGCAGCGGGTGATGGACAAGCTGGACGAGACCCTGAAGCTCTCGCTCAGCCGGCTGCGCCAGCTGATCTTCGACCTGCGGCCGTCCAGCCTGGAGCACGGCTGCCTGGCCGGGGCGCTGCGCGGCCTGCTGGAGCAGATGCGCACCGAGACCGGCGTCACCTACCGGCTGGAGGACCGGCTCACCGCCCATCCCCCGGCCGAGACGATGGCGCTGATCTACCGGACCGCCCAGGAAGCGCTGGTGAACGTGCGCAAGCACGCCCACGCCAAGACGGTCCATGTGCAGCTGCTCGGGCTCGACGACGGCTGCCTGGTGCGGATCGTCGACGACGGCGAGGGCTACAACCCGCTCGAGGTGGAGTCCCGCCCCGGCCACCTCGGGCTCTCCCTGATCCAGGAGCGGGCCCAGATCGCGGGCGGCTGGTGCCGGATCGAGAGCGAACCCGGCTCCGGCACCACCGTGGAGTTCTGGGTGCCGCTGGGCACTCCCCCGGACGCGCCGCTCGCCACCCCCGACTCCACCGACTCCACCGACTCCCCCGAAGGGGACCCGCAGCCGTGACCGCACCTCCCGAACTGACGAAGGTGCTGATCGTCGAGGACCACCGGGTGGTGGCCGAGGGGCTGTGGGCCCTGCTGGCCGAGTACGCGGACCTGACGGTGGTCGGCTGGGCCGACTCGGTCGCCGAGACCGTGCCCATGGCCAAGGAGCTGAAGCCCGATGTGGCGCTGGTCGACTTCCGGCTGCCCGACGGCACCGGGGCCGACGCGGCCGGCGGCATCCGGGCCCATGACCCGTCCGTCGCCATCGTGATCCTCAGCGCCGACGCCAGCGACTCGGCCCTGCTGGCCGCCGTGGAGGCGGGCGCCTGCGGCTATCTGCTGAAGTCGGCGAGCGGCGACGAGATCGCGTCGGCCATCCGCTCGGCCGCCGAGGGCGAGACCCTCATCCCGGCCAGCACGCTGGTGGAGGTGCTGGCACGGCACCGCGAGGACGCGCGGTCCACCGCCGAGCAGACCGAGCGCCTGGAGAGCCTGACCCCACGCGAGCAGGAGATCCTCACGCTGATGAGCCAGGGCCTGGACAACCGGGCCGTCGCGGAGCGGCTGAGCATCAGCTACGCCACCGTGCGCACGCATGTGCGCAGGATCCTGGAGAAGCTGGAGGCGCGCTCGCAGCTGGAGGCGGTCGCGAAGGCCGCCGAATTCGGCTTCAAGCCCGCGCAGCCGGAGGGGCCGGAGGAGTGAGTGACGGGCTGATCCGGCCCGTGTCCTGCCTCGTGCCCTGACCCGTGTCCTGACCCGTGTCCTGACCCGTGCCCGCCGTCGGTGTGCGGCGGTGGCCCCCTCTGGTGCGGGGGGCCGTTTGGCGTTTCGCCGTACGGGTTCACCCGGATGAGCCCGTACGGATGGGGACGGGACCACCTGGCGGGGGCGGGGTGACAGGGGGCGAGACCACCTGGGGCGGGGCGACCGGGGCCACATGGGGCAAAAAGTCCCCCTTCGGATGGAATCGCGGAGCTACCGGGACGGGTTCCCTCCTCATGCGAGTCCCTGGACGGATCCGATGCCCGCTGAGCCGCGGGCACGCGATCGCCCTCCTGGTGGCCGCCGCCTGCTACGCGGCGGTCCTCACGGCCGTCCTCACCGGCTCGCAGCTGGTCCGGCTCGACTGGCAGGTGGCCCTGTTCAAGCCGTACGCACAGTGGCCGCGGCTCCGGCCGGTGCTGGACGCCTTCGTCATCGCGGGCCAGCGCGGGCCCACCGCCGTGGCCGCCCTGGCCTGGGCCGTCTGGCGCGGCGGCCGGACCCGAAGCCCGCGTCCGCCGCTGGTCCTGGGCGTGGCGCTGGTGCTGCTCAACGCGAGCGTCGGCGCCGTCAAGATCCTCACCGGTCGGCTGGGCCCGTACGACGCCCGGACCCCCGGATCCGCCGAGCTCTTCCACGGCGGCATGGTCTTCCCCTCCGGTCACACCGCCAACGCCGTCGTCGTCTGGGGCACCCTCGCCTATCTCGCCGGTCACCACCGGCGGACGGGCGCGCTGGCCGCCTGCGTGATGGCCGTCGGCGTCGGTCTGACCACCGTCTATCTGGGCACCCACTGGGTGAGTGACGTCCTGGGCGGATGGGCGACGGGCGTCCTCGTCCTGCTGGCACTCCCCCTCTTCGAACCGCTGATCGCGACCGTTTCCGCGTATGTCTCCGCCCGTGCGGCGGGGTACTCCATGGGCAGGTGAACCAAGTGGCGCTTCGCGTGCTGATCGCAGACGACCATGCGGTGGTCCGGCAGGGCCTGCGCATGATCCTTGGCCTCGACAACGACATCAAGGTGGTCGGCGAGACGACCAACGGCCGGGAAGCCGTGCGGCTGGCCCGGGAGCTGTGCCCCGACGTCGTCCTGATGGACCTGCTGATGCCGGTGATGGACGGCGTATCCGCCACGGCGGAGATCCGCCAGGACCTCCCCGAGGTCGAGGTGGTGGCGCTGACCAGCTCACTCGACGACGCCATGGTCATGGGCGCGGTCCGGGCGGGGGCCATCGGCTTCCTGCTGAAGAACGCCGAGGCCGACGACCTGCGCAACGCGGTGAAGGCCGCGGCCGCGGGCCAGATCCATGTCTCCCCCGCCGCGATCTCCCGGCTGATGGGCCAGGTCAGGGAGCCCAGCGGCCCGGAGCAGCTCACCGAGCGGGAGACCGAGGTGCTGACCATGCTCGCGCGCGGCAAGGCCAACAAGGAGATCGCCCACGATCTGCGGATCGGCCAGCAGACGGTGAAGACGTATGTGAGCCACATCCTGACCAAGCTGGGGGTGCACAGCCGGACCCAGGCGGCGATCTACGCGGTGCAGTCCGGCCTGGTGCCCGCGGGTGAGCTCACCCCTCCGGAAGCAGCGGAGTCGACGACGAGGGAGCAGTGGTGGTCGGCGTGATCAGTAGACGGTGGACCCCGACCCGGCGGAGGCGGAGCGCCACCGCGCTCGCCGAGGTCACCCAGCACATCCTGGCGGGCGAGACCGCCGACGCCACGCTCCGGCTGATCGCCCGCCGGGTGCGGGAGCTCCTGGGCGCCGACATGGCCCGGGTGATGGTGCTGGAGCCGGGCGACGTCCTGACGATACGGGCCACCGACGGCGCCCCGTGGACCGCGCCGAGCGGACCGCTGACGCCCGGCGGCTCCTCCCCCGCCCGCCAGGCGATCCGCGCCGGACGGCCCACGGTCTCCGGCGGCGAACGGCCCACGGTCTCCGGCGGCGAACGGCGGCCGCGCCGGCGCGGCCGGGAGCCCCGGCACGCGGTCCCGGCCTCGGTGCTGGACGCGCCGCTGCTGGTGCGCGGCCACCCCGTGGGGGTGATCGAGGTGGCGAACCGCGGCGGCGGGCGCCGGCTCACCCACGCCGATGTGAGCACCGTGGGGCTGTTCGCGGCGGCCGCGGGCCACGCGGTCGCCCAGATCCGGCACCGGGAGCATCTGCGGCGGCTGGCGTCGGCGGCGGCCGGGCCGGGCACCAACGGTTCCGGTGGCTCGTCCGACCCCTCGGTGTCCCCCCGTTCCTCCGGCCCCTGCGTACGGCGGACCCTGGACTCCCTGGCCGCGGGCGCGGTGGCCCGTACCGGCGCCGCGAGCTGCACCGTCTATCTGCTGGAGCCCGGACCGTCGGCGAATCTGCGCCTGGTCGGCGGCGGCCACGGCCACACCCCGCCGTCGCGCAAACCGGCGCTGGAGGCGATCGGCGGGGCCGCGCCCGTCATCCACGGCGGCGGCCGTACCGGCGCGGACGGCGAGGGCCCGGCGCGGGGCGCGGTGGCCGCCTGGCCGCTGCTGCGCGAATCCACCGCGATCGGCGCGATGTGCTGCCACTTCCCGCCCGGACGCGACCCCGGCGAGGCGGACATCACCCTCCTGGAAGTGATCGCGGGACATGCGTCCTGCGCGGTGGAGAACGACCGGCAGCGGGCGGCCACCCAGGAGAAGGCCGTCCATGAGGAGCGGCATCGCATCTCGCGCGAGCTGCACGACTCGGTCTCACAGGCTCTCTACGGCATCGCGCTGGGCGCCCGTACGGCCCGCGAGATGCTGGAGCGCGACATCGACAGTGCGGAGCCGGTGGAAGGCCGGACCGGGACGGCGAGCCGAGGGGAAGGCCGGACCGAGCCGGCGAGCGGAGGGGAAGCGCCGGGCCGCCGGGCCGGGCCGGCGGCGGGGCACGAGACCGCCGGGGAGGTCGTGGACCTCGCCGAGCTGGCCGAACTCGCCGAGCCCATCGAGTACATACGGCGGCTCGCGGACGCCGCGATCGCCGAGACCCGGACCCTGCTGTGCCGGCTGCGGCCCGAATCACTGGAGGCCGAGGGCCTGGTCGCCGCGCTCACCCAGCACGTCGAGGCGCTCCGCGCCCGGTACGGGATCGCCACCGAGGCGGAGCTGGACGCCGAACCGGAGACCACACCGGAGGCCAAGCACGCCCTGTACCGGATCGCCCAGGAGTCGCTGCACAACGTCGCCAAGCATGCGCGGGCCCGGAACGTACGGCTCCATCTGCTCAACGAACCGGGCGCGGTGACCCTGACGGTCGCCGACGACGGTGTGGGCTTCGACTGCAAGGGCTCCTTCCCCGGCCATCTCGGGCTGCTCTCCATGCGGGAGCGGGCCCGCGAGGTGGGCGGCACGCTCAACGTGGACAGCCGCCCCGGGCAGGGAAGTCGCATCCGGGCCAGGGTCCCGGCCGCGCCGGACTCCTGATCCGCCGCCCCGGGACCACTGACCGACGACGTACTGAACCAGCCGCCGATGACACGCCCTCACGCCCGCCACTGACGACATATGAGACATTTCTGTCCATGCAGCCGACCGTGCGGGACCACGCGCTGGTGGACGGCCTCCGGGCCGGTCAAGCGGCGGTGGAAGAGGGGCTGATGCGGGCCACCAAGAGCGATGTGCCGTTCATCACCGAGGCCGCGCGGGAGCTGACGCGCACGGCAGGGCGACGGCTCCGGCCGCTGCTGGTGCTGCTGGCGGCGCGGTTCGGCGACCCCGGTGCCCCGGGTGTGGTGCCCGCCGCCGTGGTCGTCGAGCTGACCCATCTGGCCACCCACTACCACGACGACGTCCGGGACGAGGCGGCCGTACGGCGTGACGCCCCGCGCCCGGACGCCAACTGGGACAACACGGTGGCGGTGCTCACCGGCGACTTCCTCTTCGCCCGCGCCTCGCACATCCTGGCCGACCTGGGGCCGCGGGCCGTACGGATCCAGGCGCAGGCGTTCCGGCGGCAGGTCACCGGCCAGATCCTGGAGACGACCGGACCGCGCGAGGGCCACGACCCCGTCGAGCACCACCTGGACGTGCTGGCGAGCCGGACCGGCTCGCTGACCGCCGTCTCCGGACGGCTGGGCGCGCTGGCCTCGGGCGCGGACCCGAGCGTCGCGGACGCCCTCGCGCGGTACGGCGAACGGCTGGGCGTGGCCGGCCACCTCGCCGACGAGGTGGCGACCCCCACCGCCCGCCGCCCCACTCTGCCCGCCCTGCTGCTGGCGCGGGCCGCGGACCCCGCGGACCGGGAGCTGTACGAACTACTCACCGGGGCCGCCGAGCGTGCGGGGCAGGCGGAGGCGGTGGCGCGGCTGCGCGCCCATCCGGTGCTGGACCTGGCCCGCGAGGAGACCGCCCGTCAGGCCGACGCCGCCCGCGCGGCCCTGTCGGCGCTGCCCGACTGCCCGGCCCGGGACGCCCTGGAGTCGCTGTGCGAGACGGTGGTCGCGCCTACGGACACCGGGCGGCCACCCAGGAGTTGTGACTGACCGCCGGCATCGACGGGAGCCGCACCCCCGCCGCGTAGGCGCGGAAGGCGGCGGGGACGCGGGCCTCGGCGCGTCCCGTCATCGCACCCGGTGCCGCCGGGACCTCCGCACCAGCCGCACCAGGCCGAGGACGATGTCGACCACCAGCACCACCACGCCGATGATCAGCAGATAGCCCAGCCCGTGCACCACCCAGCCGATGAGGCCGAGCACGATGGCCACGATCACCAGGAACAGGAAGAGCGCCACGGCCGACACCTCTCCTCGATCGTCAAGCGTCCTCGGCCATCAGCGGCGCGCGAGCTGCCGCCCGCCGCCCGGGCCCGACCGGTACGTCTTCCCGTAGTGCTGGAAGATCGCCCCCTCCTGCTCCGCGGGCAGCACATCGTCCATGCCGAGCGAGGGTGCCTTCTTCACCAGCGACCGCGTGTAGGAGACCTTCACATAGCCCGGCCCGACCACCGCGTCGTCCACGGGGACGAACACCAGACGGTGGCGGGTGGGCAGCCCGGTGCGGACGGTGGCCATGGCGGGTTCGTCGGTGGACGTGGCCACGTAGATCGCCTCGAGCACCCCGATCTTGCGGCCCTGCTCATCGACGACATCCTGGTCGCGCCACTCACGGATATCGGCTGGCTGGATCATGACGTATCACCCTCTGACCTCTGCCCTTCCAGCCTGCCTCCGCTCACCGTGGGACGCCACGCCACCCGGCCACCAGGGGTAACGGAGTGTTCGAAAGAGCATGAATTGATCAGGTGTGCCGGATTCCCGAAGGGGTACCCGCCGCGGCGAGGAGGTTGGTATTCATGGTCCCCCTGCTTGTCGTTCTTCTTCTCGCCCTGCTGCTCTTCGGCGCCGGATTCGCGCTGAAGGCCCTGTGGTGGATCGCGGTCATCGTGCTCGCCGTCTGGCTGATCGGCTTCATCGCCCGGCCGACAGTCGGCGGGCGGCGAGGACGGTGGTACCGCTGGTAGCCCGAAGACGGCACAGATAAACCGCGACGCGAGACCGAAGGGGCCCGGCCGGAGATTTCTCCGGCCGGGCCCCTTCGGTCGTGTTCCGCTGTGACCGTTGTGGTCAGCAGCGCGGCGGTAGCACCCCGTCGTACCCGGGCCTACTCCTCGGTGAGCATTCCGCGCCGCAGCCTGCCGAGCGAACGGCTGAGCAGCCGGGAGACATGCATCTGGGAGACGCCCAGCTCGGCGCCGATCTCCGACTGCGTCATCTCCTCGCCGAACCGCATCTGCAGAATGCGGCGGTCCCGCTCGCCGAGCTGCTCCACCAGCGGCTTGAGCGCGTGCAGGTTCTCCACGGCCTCCATGGCCGGGTCGACGTCGCCGAACCGGTCCGCGTACGTGGTCACGCGCGTGGCACCGCTCTCCTGGTCCGCGGGCGCGTCCAGCGAGGTGGTGAGATAGCCGTTGCTGGCCACCAGTCCGTCGACGACCTCGTCCTCGCTCAGCCGCAGATGCTCCGCGAGCTCGGCCGTGGTGGGCGACCGGTCCAGCCGCTGGAACAGCTCCTCGTTGGCCTTGGCGAGGTCGATCCGCAACTCCTGGAGCCGGCGGGGGACATGCACCGCCCAGCTGGTGTCGCGGAAGAACCGCTTGATCTCGCCGACGATGTACGGAACGGCGAAGGTCGTGAACTCCACCTCACGGCTCAGGTCGAACCGGTCGATCGCCTTGATCAGCCCGATGGTGCCGACCTGGACGATGTCCTCCATCTCCACCGAGCGGTTGTGGAACCGCCGGGCGGCGTACCGGACCAGCGACAGATTGAGCTCGATGAGGGTGTTCCGCACGTACTGGTACTCGTGCGTCCCCTCCTCCAGCTCCGTCAGCCGGTCCAGGAACGTCTTGGTCAGCGCCCGCGCGTCCTTGGGCGCCACCTTCGCCGGATCGTCCACCGTGGGCAGATCGACGGGGTCGGCGGTCTCAACTCCATTCAGTGCTATGTCACTTACCCGAACGTCCTGTGCCTGCTCAGCTTCCGCTGCTGTCAGCATCGACATCGTCGCGGGTGCCGTGTGATTCACCGTCGCACTCCCTGTATCGGCTGCATGCATAGGCTGATTGGGGTCCCGTCTACCCACCCTCCATGCCCTCATGCCTCTTTCCTTCGGGCGCGCGGCGGGCCGGCGAGGACCACCGGGCCCCGCCCGACTGGACCTCGCCGGAGCGGTGACGGCGGGCGTTAGCCGGGCGTTAGCGGATCGGCAGCGACCGTTAAGGGAACGCCAGCGGCGGCCGACACCATGGATGGTGCGTGAGCAGGAACCGCACAAACCAGAAGCCCATGGGGGTCGTCATGTCGCACCACATCCTCAACCGCCGTATCCGTAAGGCCGGTGCGGCCGCGCTGATCGCCGCCGCCTCGGCCGTCGCCCTCACCGCCTGCGGGAGCAACGACTCGTCCTCCGACGCCAAGGGGAGCTCCTCCTCCCACGCGTCGTCCGCGGCGAAGTCGCCGCGGTCGGACGCCTCGATCCACAACCAGGCGGGCAACCAGACCGGCAAGCGGGCAGCGGCCCTGGGCTCGGGCACCAACAAGGCCCAGGCGACCTCCGAATGCCAGCCGGGCACGCTGCGGGCGACCCTGGACTCCGCCGGCACCTCCCAGGCCGAGATGAACCACCGGGGCACCTTCCTGCGGGTGACGAACACCGGCGACGAGACCTGCGTGATCAGCGGCTACGCCGGGGTCGCCCTGGAGGGCGCCGGCCACACCGCCATCAAGACCACCGCCCGCCACGGCAGCACCTACTTCGCCACCGACCCGGGCACCCACCCGATCACCCTCGCCCCGGGCAGGAGCGCCTGGGCCGACCTCGTGTGGACCACCACCGGCGCCGGGACCGCACACGCGAAGTACCTGCAGATCTCCCCGACGGGCAGCAACTCCCACAGCACGGTCGCCTTCAACCACGACCTCGACAACAGCACGCTGTCCCTGACCGCCTGGTCCGCCAAGCCCCCCATCAACGGCTGACCCCCCCCGAAAACCCGAAGAACCCCAGCTCGGACATGGTCCGGGCTGGGGTTCTCACTGAGCCGCCTAAGGGAATCGAACCCTTGACCTACGCATTACGAGTGCGTCGCTCTGGCCGACTGAGCTAAGGCGGCATGCTGCGGAGCCAGATTGGCAGCAGCAGCGTCGCCAAGTCTACACAGTTTCGAGGGGTGCTCCGTACGGGGCCGGGCGGGGCCGGGTGGGGCCTGGGCTGGGGCGGGGCGGGGCCCGGGCCGGTCAGTGGCAGCGGGTGTGGGGGGCGGGTGGGCGGCCGGTGAGGAGGTAGGTGTTGATCGCCTTGTCGATGCAGCCGCTGCCGCGGCCGTAGGCCGTATGGCCGTCGCCGTCGTAGGTGAGGAGGGTGGCGGAGGAGAGCTGGGTGGCGAGGGCGCGGGCCCAGGGGTAGGGGGTGGCGGGGTCGCGGGTGGTGCCGACGACGACGATGGGGGCGGCGCCCTTGGCGTGCAGGGCGTGGGCCGTGCCGGTCGGGCGGACGGGCCAGTAGGCGCAGTTCAGGGCCGCCCAGGCGAGGGCCTTGCCGAAGACGGGGGATGCCTGTCGGAAGTCGGGGACGGACTTCCTGACCTCGGCGGGGGTGCGGAAGGCGGGTGGCAGGTCGAGGCAGTTGACGGCGGGGTTGGCGTACATGAGGTTGGCGTACGAGCCGTCGGCGTCGCGTTCGTAGTAGAGGTCGGCCAGGTTGAGCAGACCTCCGCCGTGACCGCGCATCGCGGAGCGGAGGGCGGTGCGCAGCTGGGGCCAGGCGGTCTCGTCGTACATGGCGGAGATCACGCCGATCGTGGCGAGGGACTCGCTCAGGGCGCGGGACTCGCCGGTGCGGACCGGGTGGGAGTCGAGGCGGGCGAAGAAGGCGCCGAGCCGGTCCCGGGCGGTGGCCACGGAGCCGGTGCCGAGGGGGCAGCCGGTGCGGCGCACGCAGTCCCTGGCGAAGGCGGTGAAGGCGGTTTCGAAACCGGCGGTCTGGTCGCGGTTGACGCGCCGGGCGGACAGCGTCGGGTCGAGCGCGCCGTCGAGGACGAGACGGCCGACGCGGTGGGGGTAGAGGTCGGCGTAGGTCGCGCCGAGGAAGGTGCCGTAGGAGGCGCCGACGTACGTCAGCTTCCGGTCGCCCAGCGCGGCGCGCAGCACATCCATGTCCCGGGCCGCCTCGACCGTCGAGACATGGCCGAGGATGCGGCCGGAGCGGGTCGCGCAGCCGCGGGCGAACTTCTTGTAGGCGGCGACGAGGCGGTCGGTCTCGCCGCGGCCGTCGGGCGTCTGGTCGGTCTGGGTGAAGGCGTCCATCTGCTTGTCGCTCAGACAGGTGACGGGCTCGCTGGCGGCCACGCCGCGCGGGTCCATCGCCACCATGTCGTAGCGGGCGCGCACCCGGGCCGGGTAGCCGACCGCCGCGAAGCTCTGCAGATAGCCGATCGCGGAGCCGCCGGGGCCGCCGGGGTTCACCAGGAGCGAACCGAGGCGGCGGCCGGTGCCGGTGGCCTTCTTACGGGAGACCGCGAGTTTCAGGTCCCGGCCGGTGCCGGGTCTCGCGTAGTCGAGCGGGGCCTTGAGCGTGGCGCATTCGAAGTCCGCGCCGCCGCAGGGGCGCCAGCTCAGCGTCTGCGCGTAGTACGGCTTGAGGGCGGCGGGAACGGCCTTCTTCGACAGCGACGCGGCGCGCGGAGCGGAGGCGTCGGCCGAGCAGCCGGAGGACAGCAGGGCGGCGGTCGTGAGGGCGACGCCGAGGGTCCGGAGCGGGCGGCTGCTGAGTCGGGTGTGCATGGGCTGATCCCTCGGTTCGCGGTCGAGTCGCGGGATCGCGCCGGCCGGATCACATGGATCGCCCTGTACTGGTTCCTCCGGGACAGGACCGGTTCGCCCCCTTACGGAGAGTATCCACTCGGACACGCTCCATGCGTCCAGCGGCTAACCCGTATGGGTGACTCAGCCCGCCCGCAGCGCCATGGTCATCGCCTCGACCGCCAGCAGCGGCGCCACATTGCTGTCCAGCGCCTGGCGGCAGGCCGTGATCGCCTCTATCCGGCGCAGCGTCCGCTCGGGCTTCGAGCCCGACGCGATCCGCTCCAGCGCGTCCCGTACGTCGGTGTTGGCGAGCGCGACCTGGGAGCCGAGCTGGAGGGCCAGCACATCCCGGTAGAAGGCGGTCAGATCGGTGAGCGCGAGGTCGAGGCTGTCGCGCTGGGTCCGGGTGGCGCGGCGCTTCTGGCGGTCCTGGAGATCCTTCATGGCCCCGGCCGTGCCGCGCGGCAGCCGCCCGCCCGTACCGGCGGCGGCGCCCAGGGCGGCGCGCAACTCCTCGGTCTCCTTGGCGTCGATCTCCTCCGCCACCTGCTTGGCGTCCTCGGCCGCCGCGTCGATCAGCTCCTGGGCCGCCTTGAGGCAGCCGCCCACGTCGTCGACGCGCAGCGGGAGCTTCAGGACGGCGGCGCGGCGGGCGCGGGCCCGCTCGTCGGTGGCCAGGCGGCGGGCACGGCCGATGTGGCCCTGGGTAGCGCGGGCGGCGGAGGCGGCGAGCTCGGGTTCGATGCCGTCGCGCCGGACGAGGATGTCCGCCACGGCGTCCACCGGGGGCGTGCGGAGGGTGAGGAGGCGGCAGCGGGAGCGGATCGTGGGCAGC
The DNA here is from genome assembly GCF_014712245.1 of Streptomyces sp. 5-10. NCBI lineage: Bacteria > Bacillati > Actinomycetota > Actinomycetes > Kitasatosporales > Streptomycetaceae > Streptomyces > Streptomyces sp. 5-10. Next base: position 151,708 of record NZ_JACVYG010000006.1, on the reverse strand, counting down.
ACGTCCTCCAGCGAGGGCGCGCACAGCAGCCATACGGTGCGCGGCGCGGGCTCCTCGACGGCCTTGAGGAGCACGTTGCCCGCGCCCTCGGTCAGACGGTCGGCGTCCTCCATGACGATCACCTGCCACCGGCCTCCGGCGGGCGAGAGCTGGGCGCGGCGGACGAGCTCACGGGTCTCCTTGACGCCGATGGTGAGCATGTCCGTACGGACCACCTCCACATCGGCGTGGGTGCCGACCAGGGCGGTGTGACAGCCCTCGCAGAAGCCGCAGCCGGGAGCGCCGCCGAGCGCCCGGTCCGGGCTGACGCACTGCAGCGCGGCGGCGAAGGCGCGGGCGGCGGTGGCCCGGCCGGAACCGGGCGGGCCGGTGAACAGCCAGGCGTGGGTCATCTTGGACGACGCCATGGGCTCCTCAACGGGGCCGTCGGCCGCCTCACCGGCGGCCGTGACCAGGGCGTCCGCATCCCGCGCGGCAGCCGACAGCTGGGCCGCCACTCGGTCCTGCCCGACCAGGTCGTCCCACACCGCCATGGCTGCCTCCACCACTCGTCCCTACGGCACCCCATTGTGGTCCACCCCACCGACAGCCGAACGCGTCACCCACCGCTGACGCCGCCCGGCACCGGCGGGCCTCCGGCGGTCACCCGCCGTCGGCGCCCTGACACCGCCGTCCCGCCGACGGCCGGACACGGCCATCGGCCGCGACGCGGGGACGGTCGGTCCTTCCCACCCCGCCCCTTCCCGAACCGGGGCGCCGCCCCGGCCCCCCGCCGGAGCTCCGCCCCTGGCCCCGCTCCTCGAACTCCCCCAGCTACCGCGGGGAGGTGCCCCTGGAGGGGCCGGAGGGTGCCGCTCCGCTCCGGGGCTCCTCAGACGCCGAAGGGCACGGCTGCCCCAAGGACTCCACCGAACGCTGGAAGGCACCGCCGACGTCCCCTTCGCCGTCCCGCCGACAGCCGGGCGCGGCCGACGGCGGCGACGCCCGCTCCATCAGCGAGCCTGCGCCAGCGCACTGCCACCTGCCGGACACGGCCATCAACGGCGGGACCGAGCCGAACGATCAGGGAGCCTCCATCCCCCGCTCACCGCAGCGGCCCACCGCCTGCAGGACGCGGCCGTCGCCGACGGCACCCAGTCGGACCATGAGCGGCCGTTCGCCGACTCACCGCCGTCAGTGGCCCACCGTCGGCGCCCCGCCCGACAGCCGGGGGCGGCCATCCGCGACGGCACCCCGCCATACCGTCAGCGGCGGCGGCCGTCCTCGTCGTCGCGGGGGCCGAGCAGTTCGTCGGCCAGGGACGGGAGGTCGTCCAGGGGGGTCTCCTCGGCCCACTCGGGGCGGCGACGTCGGCGCGGCGGTTCGGCGCCGCCCCGCGCCTGGCTCTGGTCATAGCCGTGGCCCTGGCCCTGGTCATAGCCGTGACCCTGGCCCTGGTCCTGGCCGTACCGCGGCATCTCGCGCGTGCGCTCGTTGCCCTGGCCGTGCTCCTGACCCTGGCCCTGGCCCTCGTCCGGGCGGAACAGCCACGGCGGGACCCGATCCGCCGGGTCGGCGGAGCGCTCGTCCCGTACGGGCGGCAGGACGGCCGTCTCGTCGGCCGCGTTCGTGGGCGGCTCGGCGGGCGGCTGGGGCAGGACGGCCGTCTCCTCGGCGTCCGGGCCGCCCCGGCGCTCCGGGCCGTCCTGGGGCCGTACGGGCGGCAGCACGGCGGTCTCGTCGGCGTCCGGGCCGCTCTGGGGCGGTACGGGCGGCGCGGGCGGCACCGGTGGCAGCACCGTGGTCTCATCGGCCGCCGGCCCCGTACCGGACTCGCCGCCGTACCCCGCTCGCGGGTCGAACCGCGGCGTCTGGACGGTCTCCGTCGTATCCGGGTGCGGGTCGTCCGGGCTGTCCGCGCCGGAGCCCGCGGCGCCCCGGGCGCCGCCGGTGCCCCGGGGGCCGTCCTCGTCCTCGGGCGGCGGGGTCGGGGCCTCGGTCTCCACGGTCGGCGCGTCCGCCCCGGAGGACGCCGCGTCCGCCGCCAGCCGTGCCTGCTCCGCCCGCAGCAGCGCCTCTTCGGCCTTGCGCTGCTCCTCCTGGCGGCGCGCCTCGGCCTCGGCCTGCCGCAGCGCCTCCGCCTCCGCCTGGAGGCGGCGCCGCTCCTCCTCGGCGGCGCGGGCGCGGTCCTCGGCCTCGATGCGCTTGCGGTCCTCCTCGGCCCTGCGGCGCGCGTCCTCGGCCCGCTGACGGGCCGCCTCCGCCTGCCGCTCGGCCTCGCGCTGGCGGGCCTCCTCCAGCTCGCGCCGCTTGCGCTCCTCCTCCTCGGCGCGCGCCTTGGCGAGCGCCTCCTGGCGCTCGCGCTCCAGCCGCTCCTCCTCGGCCTTGCGGGCGGCCTCTTCCTCCGCGCGCCGACGGGCCTCCTCCTCGGCGGCCTTACGGGCCTCCTCCTGGGCCTTCACCTCCGCCTCGGACAGCGGCAGCATCTGGTCCAGGCGGTGGCGCACCACGGAGGTGACCGCCTCCGGCAGCTGCCCGGCGTCGACGACGATGTAGCGGGCCGGGTCGGCGGCGGCAAGGGCCAGGAATCCGGCCCGTACGCGCTGGTGGAACTCGGCGGGCTCGGACTCCAGCCGGTCCGGGGCCTCGGTGAAGCGTTCGCGCGCGGTCTCCGGCGAGACGTCCAGGAGCACCGTCAGATGCGGCACCAGGCCGTTCGTCGCCCAGCGCGAGATCCGGGCGATCTCGGTCGCGGCGAGGTCGCGCCCCGCGCCCTGGTAGGCGACGGACGAGTCGATGTAGCGGTCGGAGATGACGACCGCGCCGCGCTCGAGCGCCGGGCGGACGACGGTGTCGACGTGCTCGGCGCGGTCCGCCGCGTACAGCAGCGCCTCGGCGCGGTGCGAGATCCCGGCGGACGAGACGTCGAGCAGGATCGAGCGCAGCCGCTTGCCGATCGCGGTCGCGCCCGGCTCACGGGTCACCACGACCTCGTGCCCCTTGGCCCTGATCCACTCGGCCAGCGCCTCCACCTGCGTGGACTTGCCCGAGCCATCGCCGCCCTCGACGGCGATGAAGAAGCCGGTGGCGGCCGGGCCCTCGTCCGTGCCGCCCCCGCCGAGCAGCGCCTCGCGCAGATCGCGCCGCAGCGGCACGCCCTGCCGGTCGTCGGTCCGGCCGAGGACCAGCGCGGCGACGGGCAGCAGCAGCGCGCCCACCAGCATCAGGGTGAAGGCCGCGCCGCCGTGGGCGAAGACGAAGTCGCCGCTGCCGAGCCGGTGCGGTCCGATGACGGCGGCGAGCAGCGGCGCGGCGACCGCGCCGAGCCCGACGCCGACCCGGACGACGGCCTGCAAGTGCTCGGTCATCCGGGGCCGGCGGGTCTCCTCGGACTCCTGGTCCAGGAGGGAGTGGCCGGTGTGGGCGGCGACGCCCGCCGACACGCCCGCGATCAGGGCGATCAGCACGACGGTGGTGGTGTCGTGCACCAGGCCCACCGCGAGCAGCGCGAGCCCGGTCAGCGCGACGGACAGCGCCAGCAGCCGGCGCCGCGACAGACCCGGGAGGACCTTCGGGGCCCAGCGGATGCCCATCGCCGGACCGCCGGTCAGGACGAGGACGAGCAGCGCGAAGCCGACCGGCCCGCCACCGAGGTCCATGGCCTGCAGCGGGGCGACGCCCACGGCCGCGGCGATCGCGCCCGCCACCCCGGCGCAGGCGAGCACCATCAGCGGAACGGCTCCGGTGCGGCCCTTGTCGGCGCCGGTCCCGGAGGCGGCGCGGGGGCGGCGCAGCCCCTCCAGGGGGGAGCGGGTGCGGCTGGTCTGCGCGCCGGGCAGTTCGATGAAGGCGAGGATCGAGATCGACGCGGCGAAGAGCCCGGCGCCGACGTACGAGCCGAGGGCGGCCTGGTGGGTGTGGAACCACTCCACGCCGGTGCCCAGCAGCCTGCCGATGAGCGTGACGACGAGCAGCGCGGCGGCCGCGATCGGCAGCGTCAGGAAGTTCGTACGGAGCGAGAGCCGGCGCAGCGCGTCCAGGTGGTCGGGCAGCGGCCGCACGGCGGCGCCCTCGGCGGGCGGTGCCGGGAGCAGCGAGGGGGCCGCGCCGTCCTTGGCGACGGTCCAGAAGCGCTCCACGACGCCGACGACGAAGGTCGTGATGAGCAGCCAGGCGACGGCGTCGGCCGGGGCCCAGTCGATCCACAGCGGCGCGATGAGGAGCAGCGCCAGCCGCAGACCGTCCGCGCCGACCATGGTCCAGCGGCGGTCCAGCGGCCCGGAGGGGCCGATCAGCGCGGCGAGCGGCCCGAGGAGCACCGCGCCGAACAGCACGGTCGCGAAGAGCCGTACGCCGAGCACCACCGCCACCGAGAAGGCCGCGCCGCGATACCCGCCGCCGAAGGAGCCGGCCGCCACGGACGCCTGGAGCGTCAGCAGCACCAGCACCAGCACGGCGAGCACGTCCCCGGCACCGCCGACGAGTTGAGCGCTCCACAGCCGTCGCAGCGGCTGATAGCGCAGCAGGGCTCGTACGGCCCGCTCGCGGGAGTCCGCGGCAAGGGCACCGGAAGTGGCGGTCACGTCCGTTGGCTGCTCTCGCGTCATCCCGCCAGCCTATCCGGATCACGTGAATCCACGGCCCCCCGGCCGAACAAACGGGCGGTGAGCCGTGGATGGCGTGCGAATTGCTCCGCCTTGCTCCGCTTCCCGCCGGCCGCCCGCCGTCGGCCGGCTCCTCCGGTTACTCGGCGTTGGCCGACGACCTCTCGGCCGCCGTCTTCTTGGCCGCGGTCTTCGCGGTCGTCTTCTTGGCGGCCGTCTTCTTCGTGGTCGTCTTCTTCGCGGTCGTCTTCGCCGCCGCGGTCTTCTTGGCGGCCGTCTTCTTCGTGGTCGTCTTCTTCGCGGTCGTCTTCGCCGCCGCGGTCTTCTTGGCGGCCGTCTTCTTCGTGGTCGTCTTCTTCGCGGTCGTCTTCGCCGCCGCGGTCTTCTTGGCGGCCGTCTTCTTCGTGGTCGTCTTCTTCGCGGTCGTCTTCGCCGCCGCGGTCTTCTTGGCGGCCGCCTTCTTGGCGGTCTTCTTGGCCGGGCCCTTGGCCCGCTTCTCGGCGAGCAGCTCGTAGCCGCGCTCGGGCGTGATGGTCTCCACGTCGTCGTCGCGGCGCAGCGTCGCGTTGGTCTCGCCGTCCGTGACGTACGGACCGAAGCGACCGTCCTTGACCACCACGGGCCGCTCGCTGACCGGGTCGGTGCCCAGCTCCTTCAGCGGCGGCTTGGCCGCGGCCCGGCCCCGCTGCTTGGGCTGGGCGTAGATCGCCAACGCCTGCTCGAGCGTGATGGTGAAGATCTGCTCCTCGGTCTCGAGCGACCGCGAGTCCGTGCCCTTCTTCAGGTACGGGCCGTAGCGGCCGTTCTGCGCGGTGATCTCCACGCCCTCGGGGTCGGTGCCGACCACACGCGGCAGCGACATCAGCTTGAGCGCGTCCTCCAGGGTCACCGTGTCCAGGGACATCGACTTCAGCAGGGAGGCCGTGCGCGGCTTGATGGCGTTCTTACCGCTCTTGGGGGTGTCCTCGGGAAGCACCTCGGTGACGTACGGGCCGTAGCGGCCGTCCTTGGCGACGATCATGCGACCGGTCTCGGGGTCAGGACCCAGCTCGAACTCACCGCTCGGCTTGGCGAGCAGTTCCTCCGCGAGCTCCACGGTCAGCTCGTCCGGCGGCAGGTCGTCGGGGACATCGGCGCGGCGGCCGGTGCCGCCCTCGACCTCCGTCGGGCGCTCGACGTACGGCCCGTAGCGGCCGACGCGCAGCACGATGCCGTCGCCCACGGGGAAGGACGAGATCTCCCGGGCGTCGATCGCGCCCAGGTCGGTGACCAGCTCCTTGAGGCCGCCGAGGTGGTCGCCGTCGCCGTTCCCGGCCTCGGCGGCGCCGGCCTGCGCGCCCTCGCCGAAGTAGAAGCGCTTCAGCCACGGCACGGCCTCGGCCTCACCGCGCGCGATGCGGTCGAGGTCGTCCTCCATCTTGGCGGTGAAGTCGTAGTCGACCAGCCGGCCGAAGTGCTTCTCCAGCAGGTTGACCACGGCGAAGCTCAGGAAGGAGGGCACGAGCGCGGTGCCCTTCTTGAAGACGTAGCCGCGGTCGAGGATGGTGCCCAGGATCGTGGCGTAGGTCGACGGGCGGCCGATCTCGCGCTCTTCGAGCTCCTTGACCAGCGACGCCTCGGTGTAGCGGGCCGGGGGCTTGGTCGCGTGGCCGTCGGCGGTGATCTCCTCGGCGGTGAGCCGGTCGCCCTCGGCGACCTGCGGCAGCCGGCGCTCGCGGTCGTCGAGCTCGGCGTTCGGGTCGTCGGCGCCTTCCACGTACGCCTTCATGAAGCCGTGGAAGGTGATCGTCTTACCGGAGGCGGAGAACTCGGCGTCCCGGCCGTCGCTCGCCTGCCCGCCGATCTTGACGGTGACCGAGTTGCCGACCGCGTCCTTCATCTGGGAGGCGACGGTCCGCTTCCAGATCAGCTCGTAGAGCCGGAACTGGTCGCCCGTGAGGCCGGTCTCCGCCGGGGTGCGGAAACGGTCTCCCGAGGGGCGGATGGCCTCGTGCGCCTCCTGGGCGTTCTTGACCTTGCCCGCGTAGGTGCGCGGCTTGTCGGGCAGGTAGTCGGCCCCGTACAGCTGGGTGACCTGCGCCCGGGCCGCCGTCACCGCCGTGTCCGACAGGACGGTGGAGTCCGTACGCATATAGGTGATGTAGCCGTTTTCGTACAGCTTCTGCGCGATCTGCATGGTGGCCTTGGCACCGAAGCCCAGCTTGCGGCTGGCCTCCTGCTGCAGCGTCGTCGTGCGGAACGGCGCGTACGGCGAGCGGCGGTACGGCTTGGACTCGACCGAGCGCACCGTGAAGGCGGTGCCGACGAGGGCCGTGGCCAGCGAGCGGGCGCCCGCCTCGTCCAGGTGGAGGACGTTGAGGCCGTCCTTGAGTAGCCCGAGCGACGTGAAATCGCGCCCCTGGGCGACCCGGAGGCCGTCGACGGCCGTAAGGCGGGCACCGAAGGTGCCGGGGTCGCTGATGTCACCGGCCCGGCCGGTGGAAAAGGTGCCGGTGAGGTCCCAGTACTCGGCGGAGCGGAAGGCGATGCGATCGCGCTCGCGCTCGACGACGAGACGGGTGGCGACCGACTGGACCCGGCCCGCGGACAGGCCGCGCATGACCTTCTTCCACAGGACCGGCGAGACCTCGTAGCCGTAGAGGCGGTCGAGGATGCGGCGGGTCTCCTGGGCGTCGACGAGGCGCTGGTTCAGCTCGCGCGGATTGGCCACGGCGGCCCGGATGGCGTCCTTGGTGATCTCGTGGAAGACCATCCGGCGGACCGGGACCTTGGGCTTGAGGACCTCCTGGAGGTGCCAGGCGATGGCCTCGCCCTCGCGGTCCTCATCGGTGGCCAGGAAGAGCTCGTCGGAGTCGGCGAGCAGCTCCTTGAGCTTCTTGACCTGGCTCTTCTTATCAGCGTTGACCACATAGACGGGCTGGAAGTCGTGCTCGACGTCCACGCCGAGGCGCCGGACCTCGCCGGTGTACTTGTCGGGGACCTCGGCCGCACCGTTCGGCAGGTCCCGGATGTGCCCGACGCTGGCCTCGACCACGTATCCCGGACCGAGGTAGCCCTTGATCGTCTTCGCCTTGGCAGGCGACTCGACGATGACGAGTCGGCGGCCGCCCTGTGCGGTCTCGCTGGTGGTCGGGGACAACTTGGCTCTTCTCTCCGGTCGACTCTCGGTGAACGGGCAGTGCCGCGCGGGTAACGCTCACGGCCTCCCTCTACGGTGACGCTGCGGAGTGTGACGGTACATCCCGCCCCCGTGTCAAACGGAAAAAGCCCGCAACGCCACTCGAACGGTAACCCGACAACCGTCCTGTCTGCCGCCCGGACCGGCACGAGGCAGCGCGGAAGGCCCTGTCAGGCGTAACCCAGGCACCAGATTCCGCCGCCGAGCGCGGCGACGCCGAAGAGAAGGGAGAGCACCGCGGAAGCGACAGGACTCACACCGTGCGCGACCGGCACACGCAGCCTCAGGCGCGCCGCCGTCCACAGCAGCAGCGCGGCGCCGAACAACACGAATGCCGTTCCGGCGAAGATCGCAGGTCCGCTCTCCATGGCGGGAGCGTGGCACGCACGGGAGGCGTGAGCGCGAACCCCGGGTGAACAGCGCGCGTCGCCTCACCGGGCCCCGTCCGTACCCGCCCCGGGGCGGCCCCTTCGGCGCCCCGGCGGCAGCTTCCTGCCATACGGGGGCGCGTTCCAGAGCGCTGTACCACCGGCGCACGCCCCCCGGCGCACATGCGGCGCGTTTCGTGTTGTGGCGTTCCTATGCCGTCATGCCTGCGCCGTCATGCCCTGTGCCGTCATGACATCTCCATGCCGTCGTCGGCCGGCCGCAGAAAGCCCTGCTCGACCAGGAGCCGGATGGACTCCGGGGTGCGGTCGCGCAGCACCACCGGATCCTCCCCGAGCAGCTGGGCGATGGCGTCCAGGATCCGGCCGGCGCTGAGTGTGCCGTCGCACACCCCCGCGAAGCCCGCCCCGACCGTGTCCACCTTCGTCGCGCGCCGCATCCCCCGGTGCTGCCTGAGCACCACATGCTCGGGGTCCTCGGCCCCGGGCGGGCCCACCTGCTCCTGGACGACCTCGTCGGCCAGCCGGAAGCGGGTGGTCAGCAGCGCGGCGTCGTCATGCGTGCGCAGGAAGTCCTGCCGGTCGAAGTGGGCCATGACCTCGGCACCCAGCGGCTGCTCGACCGGATGGGGCCACTCCTCCACGGTCACCGAGGGCCGGTCGGCGCCGGACTTGCGCAGGGTGATCCAGCCGAAGCCGACGGCCGTGGTCTTCCGCGCCTCGAACTCGTCCAGCCACGCCTCGTAGCGCGCCGCGTACGCCTCGGGACCGGCCAGGTGCTCACCGGCGTCGCGCAGCCACAGCTCGGCGTACTGGGTGACGTCCTGCACCTCGCGCTGCACGATCCACGCGTCACAGCCGGGCGGGACCCAGGAGGCCAGCCGCTCGCGCCAGTCCTCCCCCTCGACGTGCTGCCAGTTCGCCAGCAGCTGACACCAGCCGCCGTCGGCGAGGTGCCCGGCGGACCGCTGGACGAGGGTGCGGCACAGGTCGTCCCCGGACATCCCGCCCTCCCGGTAGACCAGCTCCCCGCCCTCCGGGGCGCGCGGGGAGATCACGAAGGGCGGGTTGGAGACGATCAGGTCGTACGTCTCGTCCCGGACCGGCTCGAACAGCGACCCCTCCCGCAGATCCGGCTCCGGCGCCCCGGACAGGGCGAGGGTCAGCCGGGCGATGGCCAGGGCGCGCGGATTGCGGTCCGTGGCGGTCACGCGGGCGGCGTGGCGGCCCGCGTGCAGCGCCTGGATGCCGGAGCCGGTGCCGAGGTCGAGGACCCGGTCCACCGGCGCGGGCACGGTGAGACCGGCGAGCGTGGTGGACGCGCCGCCGACCCCGAGCACGAGCCGGGAGCGGTCCTCACGGCCACGGGCGCCGCCCGGGCCACCGATCCCTGCCGCGCCGCCGACCGCGCAGCCCAGGTCGGAGACGATCCACCAGTCCTGGCCCTCGGGCCCGCCGTAAGGCCGCACGTCCACGCTCGCGCGCACCTCGTCGCCCTCGCGCACCAGCCAGCCGTCGGCGAGGCAGTCCTCGACGGGAAGGGCCGCGGCCGCCCGCCCGTACGCCACCGGGCGCTGCAGCAGGAAGAGCCGCACCAGGGTCTCCAGCGGGCCGCTCCCGCCCCGGGTGGCGCGCAGCGCCGGGACGGTCTCCCCGCGCGCCAGGGCCGCGTACGCGGACGGGCCGAACAGGTCCAGCAGACCGTCGGCGGTGAAGGAGGCGGCCGACAGCGCCTCGCGAAGGCGGGCGGTGCGCTCGGGGTCGGCGGTGGGGAGGCGGGACGAGGGCTGGTGCGTACTCACGCCCCCATTGTCGGGGCAACCACCGACAGCGGGCGACGGCAGTCGGCATCGGGACGACGTCGCCCGCGCCGACCGGGGTGACAGGCCGACAAAGGGCGCGCCGGAGGGCGGCGTTGCCCCTGGCGGCAGAACTTCCCCGGCGGTCCGCGTAAGGGGCTACGGGGACCGCTGGGAGGAGTACGAGGGCTCTGAGGGCCGGCGAGGACCGGCTAGGACTGCGTCGTGGCGCCGCCGGCCGTCTTCGGCTTCTGGCAGCCGGGCTGCTTGGCCATCGCCGAGCCGACCTTGCCCTCCTGGAGCTTCTGCAGGGCCTGGTCACCCGACTTGCTGAGCTTGTCGAGCTCATCGGCGACGCCCTTGAGCCCCTGGGCGAACTTGGACTTGTCCGAGGTGTCCAGCTTGTCGACGGCCGACTTCAGCTTCGTGTACGACGCCGAGGTGGCGTTGAGCTCCTTGACCGCCTGCTTCTGGGTCTTGTCGCCGTTGTCCACGGGCGGCGGGCCCGCCTTGTTCACGGCCTTGGCGAGTGCCCCGTAGGACTCGGAGATCTCCTGGAACGCCTTGGAGTCGGTCTGCTGCAGTTTCTTGGAGTCCTGCTCGTCGGCGGCGCCCTGGATCGCGGTGTTGGCACCCTGGATCTTCGTCAGCTGAGGCTGCACCTCGTCACAGACCGACTTGGCCCAGTCGTTGACCTTCTTGTCCTCGTCGCCGCCCCCGCAGCCGGTCAGCGCCAGTACGAGTGCCGCACCGCCGGACAGTGCAGCCACAAGCTTCTTGTTCACCGGATTGGTCCCTTCCATGGCTCTCGGCCCCGGAACATACACGTCCATCCGGCGAAGCCCACGGGGAGAGCGTCCCGTATGGATATCTTTAGGATCATTTGCACCACGCTCATTGTGGACATGGCCTCATCGAGCGGATGGCGCACCGCGGACAGGGAAGCGGGCGGACGATGTGCCGTCGCACACCGCCCGCCCGCATGTCGCGGGGGCATTCCCGGCCCCCCGGCCCCTTCCGGGGCTAGGACACCACCGCCGCGTCGGCTGACTTCGCCACGTGCTCGGAGTTGCCTTCGTCACCTACGGCGATTCCGCGCCGCTTGGAGATGTAGACGGCGGTCACGATGATCACGACGGCGATCACCGCGACGACCGCGCGCAGCCCCGGGCTGGCGTTGTCCCCGTAGGAGAACTTGACCACCGCGGGGGCGATCAGCAGCGCCACCAGGTTCATCACCTTCAACAGCGGGTTGATCGCGGGACCGGCGGTGTCCTTGAAGGGATCACCGACCGTGTCGCCGATCACCGTCGCGGCATGGGCCTCGCTCCCCTTGCCGCCGTGGTGACCGTCCTCGACCAGCTTCTTGGCGTTGTCCCAGGCGCCGCCGGAGTTGGCGAGGAAGACGGCCATCAGCGTGCCGGTACCGATCGCGCCCGCCAGGAAGGAGCCGAGCGCGCCGACTCCGAAGGTGAAGCCGACGGCGATCGGCGCCATGACGGCGAGCAGACCCGGGGTGGCCAGCTCGCGCAGGGCGTCCTTGGTGCAGATGTCGACGACCCGGCCGTATTCGGGCTTCTCGCTGTAGTTCATGATCCCGGGCTTCTCGCGGAACTGCCGCCGCACCTCGAAGACCACCGCACCGGCCGACCGCGACACCGCGTTGATCGCCAGCCCGGAGAAGAGGAAGACGACGGCGGCGCCGAGGACGAGGCCCACGAGGTTGTTGGGCTGCGAGATATCCAGGTTCAGGTTCATCTCCCCGGACACGGAGGTGTGCACGTCCTTCACCGCCTCGGCGATGGCATCGCGGTACGAGCCGAAGAGCGCGGCCGCGGCGAGCACCGCCGTCGCGATGGCGATGCCCTTGGTGATCGCCTTGGTGGTGTTGCCGACCGCGTCCAGGTCGGTGAGCACCTGCGCGCCCGCGCCCTCGACGTCGCCGGACATCTCGGCGATGCCCTGGGCGTTGTCGGAGACCGGGCCGAAGGTGTCCATGGCGACGATCACGCCGACCGTGGTGAGCAGACCGGTACCGGCGAGCGCCACGGCGAACAGCGCCAGCATGATCGAACTGCCGCCGAGCAGGAAGGCGCCGTAGACGCTCAGCCCGATCAGCGCCGCCGAGTAGACGGCGGACTCCAGACCCAGCGAGATACCGGAGAGCACCACCGTGGCCGGGCCGGTCAGCGAGGTCTTGCCGACGTCCCGCACGGGACGCCGGGTGGTCTCGGTGAAGTAGCCCGTGAGCTGCTGGATGAGCGCGGCCAGCACGATGCCGACGGCGACGGCGACGAGCGCGAGCACCCGCGGGTCACCGCTGTGGCCGAGGATCTCGCGGTTGGTGACGCCGTCGAGATCCGCGTAGCTGGACGGCAGATAGGCGAAGACCGCGATCGCCACCAGCGCCATCGAGATCAGGGCGGAGATGAAGAAGCCCCGGTTGATGGCGCTCATCCCGCTGCGGTCGGCGCGGCGCGGGGCCACGGCGAAGATCCCGATCATGGCGGTGACCACGCCGATGGCCGGGACGAGCAGCGGGAAGGCCAGCCCGGAGTCGCCGAAGGCCGCCTTGCCGAGGATCAGCGCGGCCACCAGGGTGACGGCGTACGACTCGAAGAGGTCGGCGGCCATCCCGGCGCAGTCCCCGACGTTGTCGCCGACGTTGTCCGCGATGGTCGCGGCGTTGCGCGGGTCGTCCTCGGGGATGCCCTTCTCGACCTTGCCGACGAGGTCGGCGCCGACGTCGGCGGCCTTGGTGAAGATGCCGCCGCCGACCCTCATGAACATCGCGATCAGCGCGGCGCCCAGCCCGAAGCCTTCGAGCACCTTGGGCGCGTCGGCCGCGTAGACCAGCACCACGCAGGAGGCGCCCAGCAGTCCGAGGCCCACGGTGAACATGCCCACCACACCGCCAGTACGGAATGCGATCTTCATTGCCTTGTGCGAGACGGCCGTGAGATCCACGCTCGGCTTACCGGGCGCGGAAGCGGCCGAATCGCCATTGACGGGTGTGGTGGGGGGCTCGGGGGTGGCCTCACGAGCGGCGGCGGCGACGCGCACATTGCTGCGCACCGCGAGCCACATCCCGATATAGCCGGTGGCCGCCGAGAATGCCGCACCGATCAGAAAGAACACCGAACGCCCGATGCGCTGCGCCCAGTCGTCCGCCGGCAACAGCATGAGCAGGAAGAACACCACCACGGCGAATCCGCCGAGGGTGCGCAACTGCCGGGCCAGATAGGCATTGGCGCCTTCCTGAACGGCTTCGGCGATCTTCTTCATACTGTCCGTGCCCTCGCCGGCCGCGAGGACTTGTCGTACCAGCACCACCGCGACCGCGAGCGCCGCGATCGCGACGGCGGCGATCGCCAGCACGATCACACGGTTGTCATCGGTCAGCTCTGCGGCGGCCAGGGTTGGGGTGAGGTCCAGCTGATGAGGGGTGAGAGGCCCCGCCATTCGTCCTCCTTGACGTTTGGCACATGGGCGCGCAGCAGTTCTGCGACCGCAGAAGAGCCGCCACGCTCAGGCGTCCTGAGCTCGAGATGTGGACGGATTGTAGGGAGCGTCACACGATCAAAACAGGGCGCCGGAATGGGAATTCCCCCGCACCAGCGAAGATCAATAGGTTTGGCGGTACGAATTCCTTCGGAAGAAGGAAGGTCGACAATTCGATGACGGATGTAAAGTGATCTCTATAAATGATCTATATAGATGATCTCAATGGCGATCTTGCAGCGGTTGCGCCGCACTGAGAAAAGCGCTGTTCAAAGCGTACGCCCGAGATCGAAAAAGCGCGCGCCGAATGATGCGCCGGGGGTGCGCCCGGGATGCGCCGGGACGATGCCGCCGAGCGGGCGCGGGCACGCCGACGGCCGGACCGGCGATCTTGAAACACCCGGCCCGGTGGTCCGGAAGATCGGGCGAGGGATGACGGGCAGATGCCCCTCGGGGGGCCCGAATTGGCGGATTCGGCGGCCAGGGCAGCTCAGACCCGCGCTGGGGGCCTCGGGGCTCAGGCCCGCGCCGGGCCTCGGGGCGAGGCAAGAGGCCCGGCCCGCCGGGGCACGGCCCGAACCGGCGATGACAGGGCCCCACCCAATACGGGCGGAACCCGAACCGGCGAGGACAGGCCCAACCCGGTACCGGCGGAACACGAACCGGTGGATCAGGACTTCAGAAGCTCCGGCTTGGGCTAGGACACCAGAGCCTGGGGCGAGGTCGGCCAGCTCATCCGGATCACTCCACCGGTCTCGCTGGTCGTCACCTCGACGTCGTCGACGAGCCCGCTGATGACGGCGAGACCCATCTCGTCCTCGCCCTCGGCCTCGTCGTCCACCTCCGGATGGGAACCTGGCGCCAGGGCGGCCGAGGTCGGGGATTCGTCACCGACCTCGATGGAGAACTTCTTCTCCTCCTCGGTCAGGATCACCCGCACCGGTGCCTCCACCCCATTGCTCAGGTGGAGCCCGACCGCACGTGTGCAGGCTTCGCCGACCGCGAGCCGCACTTCGTCGAGCACGGCCTCATCCACCCCCGCCCGGCGCGCCACGGCCGCCGCGACAAGACGAGCGGTCCTGACGTGCTCGGGCAGCGCGCTGAAGCGGAGTTCGACGGTGGCCATGCCATCCCCCTCGGGCGTATGGGCGTGCGTATGGGGAGGGCCGGGCGAGCGCCGCCCGGAACCCCCTTCTGTGTCTTCCTTCGGCGATCTTGTCAGTCGGTCGCCGCGACAGCGTCCTCGACCGAGGTGTGGATCGGGAACACCTTGGTCAGGCCGGTGATGCGGAAGATCTTCAGAATGCGCTCCTGGTTGCAGACCAGGCGCAGCGAGCCCTCGTGGGCCCGCACTCGCTTGAGCCCGCCGACGAGCACGCCGAGTCCGGTGGAGTCGAGAAAGTCGACGCCCTCCATGTCGACGACCAGGTGGTAGTTGCCGTCGTTGACAAGCTCGACCAGCTGCTCGCGCAGCTTGGGCGCGGTGTATACATCAATCTCGCCACCGACCTCGACGACCGTGCGGTCATCGACGGTCCGAGTCGACAGGGACAGGTCCACGGATCCTCCAGCACCTTGCATCGAGCGGTCGCCCCCCATGGATCGGCAGCCGCGATGGCATTCAATCACTTACCAGCAGGCGTGCACGACGCCTTGAGACCATTGTCCGTCAGACCAGTGACACACTCGGTGTCGATGGCCGACAACCAAATCCCGCGGCAGGCGGGCATACGCCCCTCACCCCGGGCCGTCCTCGGTCGGCTGAGCACCGGGGCGAGCCGGAGCACGCGCATCACTCATACGGAGCACTTGCCCCCACGCCCGGGAACCCATGCCGACTGGCCCTCGGCGATCCGGCCAGAGGTGATCAACGCCATTCGCGCGGTCGGCATCGAGCGCCCCTGGGCCCACCAGGCGCGCACGGCCGAACACGCGCTGCGCGGCGAATCCGTGGTCGTGGCCACCGGAACCGCCTCCGGCAAGTCCCTCGCCTATCTGGCCCCCGTCCTCAGCACCCTGCTGGACGGCTCGGAGGAGCCCAGCGGCCGGGGGGCGACCGCCCTGTACCTCTCCCCCACCAAGGCGCTGGCGGCCGACCAGCGCCGCGCGGTGGCCGGCCTCACCGCCCCGCTGGGCACCGGCATCCGGGCGGCGGTCTACGACGGCGACACGCCCGTCGAGGAGCGCGAGTGGGTCCGGCAGTACGCGAACTACGTGCTCACCAACCCCGACATGCTCCACCGGGGCATCCTCCCCGGCCACCCCAGGTGGTCCTCCTTCCTGCGCGCGCTGCGCTATGTGGTGATCGACGAGTGCCACACCTACCGGGGTGTCTTCGGCTCTCATGTGGCCCAGGTGCTGCGCAGGCTGCGCCGCGTCTGCGCCCGCTACGGCTCCTCGCCGGTGTTCCTGCTCGCCTCGGCCACCGCCTCCGATCCGGCGGTCGCCGCGTGCCGACTGACCGGCGTGCCCGTGGTGGAGATCACCGAGGACGGCTCGCCCCGCGGCGAGGTCGTCTTCGCCCTCTGGGAGCCGCCGCTGACCGAGCTCCACGGCGAGCAGGGCGCCCCGGTGCGCCGCACGGCCACGGCCGAGTCCGCCGACCTGCTCACCGACCTGGCCGTCCAGGGGGTCCGTACGGTCACCTTCGTGCGCTCCCGGCGGGGCGCGGAGCTCATCGCGCTCATCGCCCAGGAGCGGCTCGCGGAAGTGGACCGCTCGCTGCCGGACCGGATCGCCGCCTATCGGGGCGGCTATCTCCCCGAGGAGCGCCGCGCCCTGGAGAAGGCCTTGCACTCCGGTGAGTTGCTGGGGCTCGCCGCCACCACCGCCCTCGAGCTGGGGATGGACATCGCCGGGCTGGACGCCGTGGTCGTGGCGGGCTATCCCGGCACCCGCGCCTCCCTGTGGCAGCAGGCGGGGCGGGCCGGGCGCACCGGCGAAGGGGCCCTCGCGATCCTGGTCGCCCGGGACGACCCGCTGGACACCTATCTCGTCCACCACCCGGACGCCCTCTTCCGGCAGCCGGTGGAGTCCACCGTCCTGGACCCGGACAACCCGTACGTCCTCGCGCCCCACCTGTGCGCGGCCGCGGCCGAGCTTCCGCTCACCGAGCCCGACCTGGAGCTCTTCGGGCCCGCCACCGAGGAGCTGATGCCGCAGCTGGAGCAGCGCAAGCTGCTGCGCCGCCGGGCGAGGGCCTGGCACTGGACCCGCCGCGAGCGCGCCGCCGACCTCACCGACATCCGTGGGACGGGCGGCAGTCCGGTCCAGGTCGTGGAGGCGGCGACCGGGCGGCTGCTGGGCACCGTGGACGCCGCGGCGGCCCACACCACCGTCCACGAGGGCGCCGTCCACCTCCACCAGGGCCGGAGCTATCTCGTCAAGCAGCTCGACCTCGACGATTCGGTCGCCCTGGTGGAGGAGGCCACTCCGCCCTACTCGACCACGGCCCGCGACACCACGGCGATCTCCATCCTGGAGACCACCACCGAGATCCCCTGGGGGGACGCGCGGCTGTGCTTCGGCTCGGTCGAGGTCACCAACCAGGTGGTCTCCTTCCTGCGCCGCAAGCTGATCACCGGTGAGGTCCTCGGCGAGTCCAAGCTGGACCTTCCGCCGCGCACCCTGCGCACCCGGGCGGTGTGGTGGACGGTGACCGACGACCAGCTGGAGGAGGCCCGGGTGCACCCCCAGGCCCTCGGTGGCGCCCTGCACGCCGCCGAGCACGCCTCGATCGGCATCCTGCCGCTCTTCGCCACCTGTGACCGCTGGGACATCGGCGGGGTGTCCATCCCGCTGCACCCCGACACGCTGCTGCCGACCGTCTTCGTCTACGACGGACACCCGGGCGGTGCGGGCTTCGCCGAGCGCGCCTTCCACACCGCCGCCCGCTGGCTGGCGGCCACCCGCGAGGCGATCGCGGTCTGCGAGTGCGAGGCGGGATGCCCGTCCTGCATCCAATCGCCCAAGTGCGGGAACGGCAACGACCCGCTGGACAAGAAGGCCGCCATCCGCCTGCTGACGACTCTGCTCGCCGGCGCCCCCGAGCAGCCGCCGACCGCCGAGTGACCGCTCCCCGCCGTCCGGTGGGGACGGCGGTCGGGTGACCGGAGTGTCCCCGGGCCCCGCCCGCGCCCGGGCCCGGAGGGTGAACGGGCCGGTGCGCACCTCCACGGTGAGATCCGCGATCTCACTGCTCAGAGCGCACCGCACCACGCGCGCCCCCTGGGCGGAGGCCACCCGCCGGGCCAGACCGCACGCCGTACGAGCCCCCTCCAGCCCGTGGTCCGCCGCCGCGAGCGCCGCCAGGTCGGCGGCTCCGCCCGCCCGATGTCGCGCCACCATGGCCTGTCCGGCCGCCAGCACGGCCGCGAACACCACGCACAGCGCCGTCGCGGCCAGCGCGGTCCAGACGGTGGCCGACCCCCGGTCGTCCGCACTTCTCACGGGACCGCCTCCCGGGCCGCACCGCCCGCACCGCCCGCACCGCCCGCACCGCCCGCGCGGACCCCGCCCATCGCGTCGTCCGCGCCCACCGTGTCCTCGGCGAGCGCGGCGGCCTCGCCGCGCAGATTCACCGCCAGCGGACCGGGACCGGCGGCATGGGTCCGGACCCGCACCCGCACCAGGTCCCCCTCCCGCCACAGCTCGACCCGAGCCCCATCAGGGGCGGCCGAGCGGGCGGCGGCCATCGCGTCCGCCTTCGGCTCCGAACGCGCCGCCGCCCTCGCCCCCGCTCTGGCCGCGTCCACGCACTGAAGCTGGGCGCACGCGGCCATCAGCCCCCAGATCAGCATCAGAGCGAACAGCGCCAGCACCGGCAGCGCGACGGCCGCCTCCGCCGTGACGTAGCCGCTGTCCCGCGCAGGGCCCCGGCGGGCCCCCGGGGCGCCCGTCCTGGGCACGCTGCGGGCCCTCGGGACGCCGCCGCGGCCCGTCCGGGCGCCACTGGCCCTCCGGCCGTCACTGGGCCCCGGAACGCCCCACACACCGCTCCTGGCGCGCGAACTCGTCCGCTCCCCCGTCACCGGCGATTCAGAAATGCGCATCGAGCGCCCGTCCGATGACCGACTGCAGCGCACCGCTGACGGTCCCGCTGGTCACCACCTTGTAGAGCACCGCGGCGAAACCGCATGCCGCGATCGTTCCCATCGCGTACTCGGCGGTGGTCATGCCTGCCTCGGCCTTCGCCCGCGCCGCCGCGTACCGCCGTACCCACCACTGCTTCACCATCTCGGCCCCCTTGTCCCGTCCGCGGTGCCACCGACCGCGGTGTCGTCGTTCGTCGTGCTGCCGCTCGTGCGGCTGCCGCTCGTGCCGGTGCCGTTGGCGCCGGTGCCGTTGCCGTGCTGTCGTCGTGGTCCCGCCCGTGCTCAGGGGCCGTCGCCCGCCAGGCCGCGGGCCAGCCCGATCATCACCGGGACCAGACCGACCAGCAGGAACGCGGGGAGAAAGCAGCCCGCGAGCGGTGCGTTGACCAGCACACCGGTGCGGTCGGCCCGTCGCAGCGCATCCCGCCCCTGCTCGGCCCGGCATTCGGCCGCCAGCCGGGACACCGACTCCACCGCCGGAGCCCCCGTCGTCCCGGCGCGTTCCATGGCGCGCGCCAGCCCCTGCGCTCCGGGCAGGGCGCCGATGCGCCCCCAGGCGTGGGCCGGTTCGCCGCCCAGCCGCAGCTCTGCCGCGGTCTGGGCAAGCCGCTCGCCGACCGGGCCGCCGAGCGAACCTCCCACCGCCTCCGCCGCCTTCCGCGGGCCCGCGCCGGCCGCCAGGCAGGCGGTCAGCAGATCGGCGGCCAGCGGGATCTGGCCCGCGGCGAGGGCCTCCAGCTGCCGGTCACGGCCGCGCCGCCCGGCCGTGACCCGGCGGTGCCGCTGCCACCGCCAGAGGCCGCAGGCCGCGGCGAGCCCCAGCGCCCACCCCGGCGGCCCTCCGACGAGGACGACGGCGATCGTCAGCGCGCCGCCCGGCGCGGCCCAGGCGGGCAGAGCGCCCGCACCGGACCCGGCGCGCCACCGCCGCCACGGCCGGGCCCGCCTCGGTCGCCCGTCCTCCGTGCCCGGAAGCAGCGCCGCCAGCCGTCGTCGGGCGCATCGCTCCCGCCGGGCCTCGACCATCGCCATCGCCGTACACAGGACCGCCGCCAGGAAGGACAGCGAAATCCCCAGGCTGTGGACAACCTCGGCGCTCTCGGCGCTCATCGGCCACCCCGGCGATCCACAGGGCCTCGACCCAGGTGCGGATCCCCTCGCCGCCGCCCCGGCTCACGCGCGGCACGCACCATCCGGCCGGTCCAGACCAGGCCCGCCCACTCCAGCAGGCCGCCCACCAGCAGACAGCTCAACCCGGCCGGGGTGTGCAGCAGCACATGCAGCGGATCGGAGCCCAACAGGCCGCCCAGCACCAGCCCGACGACGGGCAGCACGGCCAGCCCGAGGGCGGTGGCCTTGGCTCCCGCCAGCTTGGCGTCCAAGCTCTCCCGCTGGTCCCGCTCGGCGCGCAGCGCCGCCGCCACCCGGTCGAGACCCGCCGCCAGCCCCGCCCCCTCGTCGACCGCCACCTGCCAGCAGGCGGCGACCCCGGTCAGCCCCTCGGCGCCCGGTAGCCGGGCCACCCTCCGCAGCGCGTCCGGCACATCCCCACCGAACCGCGCCGCGGCCGTCACCAACCCCCAACGCTCCCTCAGATGCCCCGGATCCACCGCCAGCAGCGCCTCGCCGGGATGCCGCCCGGCCCGCAGCTCACCCGCCACGGTGGCACAGAGCTCGATCACCCCGGTGGCGCGCCGCACACGGTCCCGCTCGCCCCGCCGGGACCGCAGCCAGCGGCCGACGACCGGTGTGGCCAACACCGCCCCGAGCAGCGGCAGAACCGACGCGCCCAGCATCGCGATCGCACATCCGACCGGCAGGCACAGCAGCTCACGACCCATCCGCCCGCCGTACTTGACCCGCCAGCGCTCCCGCAGCCAGGCGGTGGTCTCGGACAGCCGCCGCGCCGGGTCGGCCCCCGCGGGCTCGACGGGTCCGCCGCCGGCCAACAGCAGCCTGGCCCGGCGCAGCTCCCGGTTCCGCCCGGTGAGCAGCCATAAGGCCGCCCCCACGCACAGCGTGGCCGCGCAGAGCGTCAGCGCTCCCGGATCCGCTCCCGCGCCCGTCATGCCGCACCTCCGCCCCGTGCGCACAGCCGCTGGAGCCGCTGCCAGCCCGCCGCCCGCTCGAAGCCCTCGGGGCCCCAGACGGCCGCGGGGACGGTCGTGACGAAGCCCGCCCGGTCCCGGTCCAGCACATGCAGTTCGGCGATCCTGCGCCGCCCTGCGCGGTCCCGCACCAGATGGACCACGACCGACAGCGCCGCCGCCAGCTGGCTGTGGAGCGCGGCCCGGTCCAGACCGGCGGTCGAGCCGAGCGCCTCCAGCCGCGCGGGCACGTCGGCCGCCGTATTGGCGTGGACAGTGCCGCAGCCGCCCTCATGGCCGGTGTTCAGGGCCCCCAGCAGGTCGGTGACCTCGGCGCCCCTCACCTCCCCGACCACCAGCCGGTCGGGGCGCATCCGCAGCGCCTGCCGCACCAGATCCCGCAGGGTGACCTGACCCCGTCCCTCCTGGTTGGCGGGGCGGGTCTCCAGCCGGACCACATGCGGGTGGTCGGGCCGCAGCTCGGCCGAGTCCTCGGCGAGGACGATCCGCTCCCGCGGGCCGACCAGCCCCAGCAGGGTGCTCAGCAGCGTTGTCTTGCCCGAGCCCGTGCCGCCGCTGATCAGGTAGGACAGCCGGGCGTCCAGCATGGCCCGCAGCAGCCGCGCGCCGTCCGGCGGCACCGTCCCGGCCGTTTCCAGCTCCGCGAGGGAGAACGCCCGGGGACGCACCACCCGCAGCGACAAACAGGTCGAGCCGACCGCGACCGGAGGGAGCACCGCATGCAGCCGGGTCCCGTCCGGCAGCCGGGCGTCCACCCATGGCCGGGCGTCGTCCAGCCGCCGCCCGGCCACCGCGGCGAGCCGCTGCGCGAGCCTGCGCACGGCGGCCGCGTCCGCGAAGGTGACATCCGTGCGCTCCAGCCCCGAGCCGCGGTCCACCCACACCTCATCGGGGGCGGTGACAAGGACGTCCGTGACATCGGGGGCGGCCAGCAGCGGCTCCAGGGGGCCGGTGCCGACCAGCTCCGAGCGCAGCGCCTCCACGACCCCGAGCACCTCGGTGTCGCCGAGCAGCCGCCCCTCCTCGCGCAGGGCAGACGCCACCCGCGCGGGCGTGGGCTCCGCGCCGCTCCCGGCCAGCCGCAGCCGCACCGCGTCCAGCAGATCCGGCGATACGACGCTCATGCGGTGACACCCCCTTCGTCGGCGAGAGCGCGCGCCCAGAACTCGGCGCAGAATCGGCCGAGTGGGCCACGAGGGCTGCCGCCCGGGGGCTCGCCGCCCTCGAACGCGTCCGCCAGACCGGGCTCCGGTGGCAGCTGACCGGCCAGCGGCAGCCCGAGCAGCTCCGCGATCTCCTCGTCGCCGAGCTCCGGCCCACACGGGCCCCGCACCACGGCGCGCAGATCCCGCAGCACCATGCCCACCGTGGACGCCACCCGGTGGGCGGCCGCGACCGCTCGCAGCTCCGACGGGACGACCAGCAGCCCGAGGTCGATCTGGGACAGCGCCTCGGCCGCGGCGTCGTCGACGCGGCGTGGCAGATCCACCACCACGACCCCGCCGCGCCGTCTGGCGGCGGCCAGCACCGCCCGCATCGCGGACGGCGGGATGACGACCGAATCGCCGCGGTCCCAGCTCAGCACCCGCAGCGCGTGCAGTTCGGGCAGCGACTCCTCCAGGGCGCTTCCGGCGACCCGCCCGCGCGACTCGGCGAAGGCCGGCCATCTCAGCCCCTGGGCGCCCTCGCCGCCGAGCAGCACATCGAGCCCGCCGCCCAGGGGATCGGCATCGATCAGCATGGTGCGCCGGCCGGAGCGGGCCGCGGTGACCGCCAGGGCGCAGGCGAGAGTGGAGGCGCCCGCGCCGCCGCGGCCGCCGATGACCCCGACCGTCAGGGCCTGTCGCCCCACGCCTTCGGCGACATCGGCGATCCGGTCCACCAGCCAGGTCTCGGCATCGGGCAGGAACGCCACATTGTCCGCGCCGAGCGCCACCGCCCGCCGCCAGATGCCGTGGTCGTCCAGATCGCGCCCGATCAGCAGCACCCCTTGTCTGCGGGCTCGGTCGGACAGCCGGGCGGCCGAGTCGTCGCCGACCAGAATCAGCGGTGCGGCCTCCCAGCTGCCCCGGCGGGTGAGCACGCCATGCGCCACTTCCGGTTCCGCTCCGGCCGCCGCGCACAGCCGCAGCAGATCGTCGAGAAGCGCCTCGTCCTCGGTGACGATGAGCGGTCTGCTTCGCTGTCCTTCGGTCGCCGAAGGGCGTTCCGGTGTGATGGATGCAGTCACGATCCCCTCCCATATCCGTTACGCGCTCTCACCCCCGCGAACAGCGAGTGCGAGCACCGCGGAGAATCACCGTGCTGCGATCCAGAAAATCTTGGGGATCTTGGTCCAAAACCGTGGACAACTCATCAGTTGTGAATATCCCAGTCACCTAAACCGGTGACTTCCGGAGAGCAGCCTAGCGATTACGTACGGTTACCGCTCAAGCTGTGGAGAGGCCGGGCCACACGGGCCCGAGGGAGGGGAGCAAGATCTCATGAGAGCGCCGAAAAAGCGTCCGGACATGCGACGACCCCCGCCGGGGGGGAGAGCGGGGGTCGTCCCCACGGCCGACTCGGGGGGGGAGGAGTCGGGCCGGGTTAGCACGGTCGCGAACGATCCGTGACTTCCATGGTGTACCCGAGAGCCTTCTCAGGCAAACCCACGCGCCTGAGCTTACGCCGAATGGTGGGCCCTATGCTCGGCGTCGTGGAAAACCACTCCTTGCCTCGGACAGCTGCCTTCTTTGACCTGGACAAGACGGTCATTGCGAAGTCAAGCACTCTCACCTTCAGCAAGTCCTTCTACCGGGGTGGGCTGATCAACCGCCGGGCCGCACTGCGTACCGCCTATGCACAGTTTGTCTTCCTCGCCGGCCGCGCCGATCACGATCAGATGGAGCGGATGCGGGAGTACCTCTCAGCGCTCTGCCGAGGATGGAATGTCCAGCAGGTCAAGGAGATCGTCGCGGAGACCCTGCACGACCTCATCGACCCCATCATCTACGACGAGGCCGCCTCGCTCATCGAGGAGCACCACGCGGCCGGCCGCGACGTGGTGATCGTCAGCACCTCCGGGGCGGAGGTGGTCGAGCCGATCGGCGAGCTCCTGGGCGCGGACCGCGTGGTGGCCACTCGCATGGTCGTCGAGGACGGAGTGTTCACCGGAGAGGTGGAGTACTACGCCTATGGCCCGACGAAGGCGGAGGCGATCGCCGAGTTGGCGGAGTCGGAGGGCTACGACTTGTCGCGCTGTTACGCCTACAGCGATTCGGTGACCGATCTCCCGATGCTGGAGGCGGTCGGACACCCCCATGCGGTCAACCCGGACCGGGCGCTGCGGCGCGAGGCGGCGGCCCGCGGCTGGCCGGTGCTCTCCTTCAACCGCCCGGTGCGCCTGAAGCAGCGCAGGCCCTCGCTCTCCATGCCACCGCGCCCGGTTCTCGCCGTGGTGGCGGCCGTCGGCGCGGTGGCCGCCACCGCCGGACTGCTGTGGTACACCAATCGACGACGCGCCCTTTATGCCCGCATTTAGGGGTAACAGCAAAGATCTGCGGTGAGGGGTTCCGATTGGCCTCTCGCAGGAGTACAAAGGAATCGACGGCCCGCGAGACCAGGGGTATCCGGGAGGAAACCCCCAGACGCCAAGGCCCCACGGACCGAGCACAGATGCTGAGCACCCACGCGACGTCGACCCGTCGATTACGGGCCAGCCGCACCAGGTGACGGGCAGAAGTTCCCGACCTGATGGGCGAATGAGATTGCACGCATGGTAACCCGGCAGCTGTGCCAGCGGCGGTGCCCATGTGGTACCGCCGCAACTCTTGTCCGGGGCCAGCCCGCCGTGTCCGGCGTCAGACCGCACCCGTCCCGCATCGGCCCGCGCCTCTCCGACATCGGGCCACACCCATCCGCGTCAGGCCGCCCCGCGCTGCAACGCCTCGCAGACCGCCGTGGACTCCCGGACCCCGAGCTCAACCGCCCGTCCGCAGTGCGCGATCCACACCGCCATCCCCTCCGGCGTCCCGGACGCATAGCCCTCCAGCGCGGCCATGTACGGCGCGGCGCCCAACTCCGCGTACCCCACCTCGGCCGGGCAGATGGACTTCGGATCGAGACCGCTGCCGACCAGCACGATCCGTTCGGCCGCGCGCGCCACCAGACCATTGCGGGAGACGAAGGGCCGCAGGGCGAGCAGTTCGCCATGCACTACCGCCGCCGTCACCAGCGCCGGAGCCTCGCTGCCCGCGAGCAGCAGCCGGGCCAGCCCATCGAGCCGCCCCGCCACCTCGTCCGCGTCCGGCAGCGGCAGATCGGACCCGATCAGCGGCTCGTCCACCGGCTCACCCGACTGCCGCGGGCGGCCGATCCCCTCGTCGCCCTCCGCCCCGCCCGCCGCGACCAGATGCAGCCGGGCCAGCACCCGCAGCGGCGACTGCCGCCAGATGCTCAGCAGCTGCCCCGCCTCGGCGGTCAGCCGCAGCGCCGCCCCCACCGTGCGCGGTTCGCCCTCGGCCCCGAAGTCTGTGCGGCGGCGCACCTCTTCCAGTGCCCAGTCCGCACCGGCCAGCGCGGCAGAACCCCGCGCCCCGCGCAACGCCGCCTCGGAGGTGACCTCATTGCTGCGGCGGCGCATCACCCGGTGCCCATAGACCCGGTCCACGGCGGTCCGTACGGCGTTCACGGACTCGGTCACGCCGGGCAGCGCGGCCAGGGTGGCGAGCGGATCAGCTGACGTACTCATGAGTACGACACTACGCACCTCACACCGGTCGCCCTCGTTGGAGTGGTGTTCTTCACGTAAATCCCGCATGGTCCGGGATCACTCACCTACGCTAGGTGAACATGAAGATCGCTTTCGTAGGCAAGGGTGGAAGCGGCAAGACCACGCTGTCGTCGCTGTTCATCCGGCATCTCGCCGCCACCCACGCCCCGGTCGTCGCCGTCGACGCCGATATCAATCAGCATCTGGGTGTGGCGCTCGGACTCGACGAGGCGGAGGCCGCCGCACTGCCCGCGATGGGCGCCCATCTCCCGCTGATCAAGGACTACTTGCGCGGCACGAACCCCCGGATCGCCTCCGCCGAGACCATGATCAAGACCACCCCGCCGGGTGAGGGCTCACGGCTGCTGCGAATCGGTGAGGACAACCCCGTCTACCAGGCATGCGCCCGCACACTGCCGCTCGACAACGGGTCGGTGCGGCTGATGGCGACCGGCCCCTTCACCGAAGCCGACCTCGGTGTCGCCTGCTACCACTCCAAGGTCGGCGCGATCGAGCTGTGTCTGAACCATCTGGTCGACGGGCGCGGCGAGTTCATCGTCGTCGATATGACGGCGGGCAGCGACTCCTTCGCCTCCGGCCTCTTCACCCGATTCGACATGACGTTCCTGGTGGCCGAGCCCACGCGCAAGGGCGTCTCCGTCTACCGCCAGTACAAGGAGTACGCCCGCGACTTCGATGTGGCGCTCCAGGTGGTCGGCAACAAGGTGCAGGGCCAGGACGATCTGGACTTCCTCCGGGCGGAGGTGGGCGATGACCTGCTGGTCGCGTTCGGCCACTCCGACTGGGTCCGGGCCATGGAGAAGGGCCGTGCACCCCGGTTCGAGGAGTTGGAGGAGACGAACCGCGACGCGCTGCGGACACTTCAGGACGCGGTGGACGCGTC
This sequence comes from Streptomyces sp. 5-10, assembly GCF_014712245.1. NCBI lineage: Bacteria > Bacillati > Actinomycetota > Actinomycetes > Kitasatosporales > Streptomycetaceae > Streptomyces > Streptomyces sp. 5-10. The sequence goes on along the minus strand of NZ_JACVYG010000006.1, from coordinate 125,406 downwards.
GTACGAGCGGCGCGACTGGCAGCGGTACACCCGTCAGATGGTGCACTTCCACCTGAAGAACGCACAGAGCTGGGGGAACGCGAAGACGGGTGCCGACCTTGCCGCCCAGGTCGACCCCGCCTTCGGGCTACGGGAGTTCGTACCAGGGGAGAGCCCGGCGGCAACTCCCGCTCCCGCATAGCCGTCTGCGCGTGGTGCCCGGACGTCCACTCATGCGCCGTTTCACGATCGGACGTCCGGCCCCGGCTCGGCGGCCAGGTAGCAGCTTCCAGCCACCCGGCGACCACATCCCAACGTACCGGTACCGGGATCTGCTGCAGCGAGAAGTCCCAGATGCCGTGGATCCTGTGGGGCCAGCACGGGCGCGGAAAAGAACAGAGGGCAACAAGGCGTTTTAAACGACTATTCACCCTATAGGTGGAATACCGGCTCACTCACTCACAAAAGACTTCCCAGCGACTTTACTCGGCATTACGATTCATTTACCAACGCTTGGAAGTCAGTACCGCAGTACGCCGTGACCCACGGCCGCGCTCCTATCCGCGACCGAAGCCCCGGAGGAGACGGGAATGTTGAAGCTCTTGGACCGGATCCACCCGGTCTCCCGCCCCAGGCGCGGAGATCTCTCCGCCTCGGCCGCCCTCTTCCGGTTCGCCGTTCCTCTCTCACTGGGCATCGCCTCCGTCTCGCTGGGCATCGCGTCGGCCTGCGGTGCCTCGCTCCAGGCCGGACTCATGGCCGCCACCGTGGCCCTCGCGATCACCCTCCTCACAGTGCTCGTCCGGCCCTCGGGCACCCTCCGCCCCTCGGACTCCCAGCGGGCAGCGGGCTCTCGACGGCCCTCGGGCACCCTCCGGCCCTCGGCCTCCCGGCGATCCCCGGGCTCCGGGCGGGGAGCAGCCGATGGACCGGCGGTGCGGCGGGTCGCGGAGATGGGCGGCGCCCGGGCCTGCCGACCGTGGACGCCGTGGCGCGATCACCACTGCACCCGTCCGGCCCCGAAGACTGCGGGCGCCGGGGCGAGCGTCGCTGCCGGCGGGGACGCGGGCGGTCAGCTGCTCGGCGGGGTGAGCGCGTTCCAGCGCCATACGGCACCGCTGGTCCGCGATGAGCTGGCCCGGCTGGCGCGGGAGGGGCAGCGACCCAGCCAGCTGTTCCTCACCTGCGCCGACTCCCGCCTGGTGACCAGCATGATCACCTCCAGCGGGCCCGGCGATCTGTTCACCGTGCGCAATGTCGGCAATCTGGTGCCACCACCGGGCTCCGATGACTCCTGCGACTCGGTGGGAGCAGCGATCGAGTACGCGGTGGAGGTGCTGAAGATCAGCAGCATCACGGTGTGCGGTCATTCGGGATGCGGTGCGATGCAAGCGCTGCTCGACTCATCCGCGCCGGTCCGCACACCGTCCCGGCCCGGGGCGTCCGGCGGCGGGGCCGAGGCATCGGGCGGACCTGGGGCGTCCATCGGCAGACCCGGGGCATCCCCCGACGGGGAGCGCACGCCGCTGGAGCGCTGGCTGCGCCACGGTAGACCGGCGCTGGCACGGATGGAGCGGATCGGCCGACTGGGGCGCGGTGAGGTCGCCCTGTCGAGCCGGGCGATCGCCGACGAGGTGGAGCGGCTGGCGCTGGTCAATGTGAGACAGCAGCTCGACCATCTGATGGAGCACGCCTGTGTGGCACAGCGGGTGGCGGAGGGCGGGCTGGCGCTGCACGGCATGTATTTCCAGGTGGCGGAGGCCCAGGCGTATGTTCTGGACACGGGTACGGGGAGGTTTCTGCCCGTCCGCCCGGACCATGGCGCGCCGACGCCCGTCTGCCTCGCCGCCACGGCGGCCCCCACCCGGCTCGGAAGAGGCCATTCCGGCGTGGCGGAGCGGGGCGGCGACCCCGCACAGGGCGCCCTGGAGCTGGGGCGGTGACGTGCACAGTGACAGGTCTAAACCAATTTTCGGCGACAGCCCTTGTCAGGGTGTGCCGTTGGCTGATGAGCTATGGCCCGGGACACAACGGACACCCTGGGAATGGGAGATGTCGTGAGTAACGAGAGCCTGGCCAACCTTCTTCGGGAGGAGCGTCGCTTCGCGCCGCCCGCCGAGCTGACCGCGAACGCCAATGTCACTGCCGAGGCGTATGAGCGGGCGAAGGCGGACCGCCTGGGCTTCTGGGCCGATCAGGCCCGTCGGCTGTCCTGGGCGACCGCGCCGACCGAGACACTCGACTGGTCGAACCCGCCATTCGCGAAGTGGTTCGCCGACGGCAAGCTCAATGTGGCGTACAACTGCGTCGACCGGCATGTCGAGAACGGCCTGGGCGACCGGGTGGCGCTCCACTTCGAGGGCGAGCCCGGCGACACCCGCTCCCTCACCTACGCCGAGCTGCAGCGGGAGGTCTCCCAAGCGGCCCACGCACTGACCGAGTTGGGGGTCCAGTCCGGCGACCGCGTCGCCATCTATATGCCGATGATCCCGGAGACCGTGGTCGCGATGCTGGCCTGCGCCCGTATCGGCGCCCCGCATTCGGTGGTCTTCGGCGGCTTCTCGGCCGACGCTCTCGCCACCCGTATCCAGGACGCCGACGCCCGGGTCATCATCACGGCCGACGGCGGCTACCGCCGTGGCAAGCCGTCCGCGCTCAAGCCCGCCGTCGACGAGGCGCTCACCCGGCCCGGCACCGAGAACGTGCGCAATGTGCTGGTCGTCCGCCGCACCGGCCAGGAGGTGGACTGGAGCGAGGGTCGCGACGTCTGGTGGCACGAGATCGTGGAGCGCCAGCCGGAGCAGCACACCCCCGAGGCGTTCGACGCCGAGCACCCGCTGTTCATCCTCTACACCTCGGGTACGACCGGTAAGCCCAAGGGCATCCTGCACACCTCAGGCGGCTTCCTCACCCAGGTCTCCTACACCCACCACGCCGTCTTCGACCTCAAGCCGGAGACCGATGTCTTCTGGTGCACGGCGGACGTCGGCTGGGTCACCGGCCACTCGTACATCGTCTACGGCCCGCTCTCCAACGGCGCCACCGAGGTGCTCTACGAGGGCACCCCGGACACCCCGCACCAGGGCCGCTGGTGGGAGATCATCCAGAAGTACGGCGTCACCATCCTGTACACCGCCCCGACCGCGATCCGCGCCTGCATGAAGTGGGGCGACGACATCCCGGCCAAGTTCGACCTCTCCTCGCTGCGGATCCTCGGCTCCGTCGGCGAGCCCATCAACCCCGAGGCATGGGTCTGGTACCGCAAGCACATCGGCGCGGACACCACGCCGGTCGTCGACACCTGGTGGCAGACCGAGACCGGCGGCATCATGATCAGCCCGCTGCCGGGCGTCACCGCCACCAAGCCCGGTTCGGCCCAGGTAGCGCTGCCGGGCATCGCCGCCACCGTCGTGGACGACGAGGCCAATGAGGTGCCGAACGGCCATGGCGGCTATCTGGTGCTCACCGAACCGTGGCCGTCCATGCTCCGCACCATCTGGGGCGACGACCAGCGCTACCTGGACACCTACTGGTCCCGCTTCGACAAGCGCTACTTCGCGGGCGACGGCGCCAAGAAGGACGACGACGGCGACATCTGGCTGCTCGGCCGGGTCGACGATGTGATGCTGGTCTCCGGCCACAACATCTCCACGACCGAGGTCGAGTCGGCGCTCGTCTCGCACCCCAAGGTCGCCGAGGCGGCGGTCGTCGGCGCCACCGACCCGCAGACCACCCAGGCCATCTGCGCGTTCGTCATCCTGCGCGGCGGTGCGGCCGAGGACGAGGGTCTGGTCGAGGAGTTGCGGGCCCATGTGGCCAAGCAGCTCGGCCCGATCGCCAAGCCCAAGCGGATCCTGCCGGTGGCCGAGCTGCCCAAGACCCGCTCCGGCAAGATCATGCGCCGTCTGCTGCGCGATGTCGCCGAAAACCGGGCGCTGGGCGATGTCACCACGCTCACCGACTCCTCCGTCATGGAGCTGATCCAGAGCAAGCTGCCCTCCGCCCCCAGCGAGGACTGATCCCAGCACCTGCGCCGAACAGACGAGGGGCGCTCCCGCCTGGCGGGGGCGCCCCTGCGTCGTGGCCACTGCGGATCGCCGCACCGGCTGACCGCCGCCGGTAGCTGTCGCAGGCGGCGGTGCGGCTGCCGCCGGTAGCCGGCCCTGGCGGCGGGCGGCTTTCGCAGGTGGCTGTCGCGTAAAAATTACGACAAGATGATGGGCAGGAGCGCCGGGAAGTCTGGTCGGCATACGCCATACGTGTATCCGCACCTCGACCCACCCAGGAGGCCCGCCCGTGGCCGCGCCCACCAGCCGCAAGTTCCTCGGACGCCCGTCGCTGCCCGAGCGGACGTTCGTCATCAACGCGCTGCGCACCGAGACCGTCGGCGGTGTGATCCTCCTGGTGGCCGCCATCGTGGCGCTGGTCCTCGCCAACACCCCCCTCAGCGGCGTCTACGGAGACATCAGGGACTTCTCCTTCGGCCCCCAGGCGCTGCATCTGCGTCTCTCGGTCGCCTCCTGGGCCACCGACGGCCTGCTGACGATCTTCTTCTTCGTCGCCGGTATCGAGCTCAAGCGTGAGCTGGTCGCGGGCGAGCTGCGCGACCCCAAGGCCGCCGCGCTGCCCGTGATCGCCGCCGTCTGCGGCATGGTCGTGCCCTCGCTCGTCTATGTCACCGTCAGCGCGAGCGGCGGCGGCAGCCTCAAGGGCTGGGCCGTGCCGACCGCCACCGATATCGCCTTCGCGCTCGCCGTCCTCGCCGTGATCGGCACCGCGCTGCCCGCCGCGTTGCGCGCCTTCCTGCTCACCCTCGCGGTCGTCGACGACCTCGGCGCGATCCTCATCATCGCGATCTTCTTCACCCAGCACATCAACTTCGTCGCCCTGATCCTGTCCGTCGCCGCGCTCGCCCTCTTCTGGCTGCTGCACCGCAAGGGCGTCCGGACGGCCTGGATATACCTCCCGCTCGCCGTGGTGATCTGGGCGCTGATGCACGCCAGCGGGGTGCATGCCACCATCTCCGGCGTCGCGATGGGCCTGATCATGCGCTGCACCGTGCGGGAGGGCGAGGAGCGCTCCCCCGCCGAGCGCGTCGAGCACCGGGTGCGCCCGGTGTCGGCGGGGGTGGCAGTGCCGCTGTTCGCGCTGTTCGCGGCCGGGGTGCCGCTCTCCGGCGGCGCCGTGGCGGATGTCTTCACCCGCCCGGAGACCCTCGGCGTCGTCCTCGGCCTCGTCGTGGGCAAGGCCGTCGGCGTCTTCGGCGGCTCCTGGTGCGCCGCCCGCTTCACCAGGGCCGAGCTGAACGAAGACCTGGCCTGGGCCGATGTCTTCGCCGTGGCCACCCTCGCCGGAATCGGCTTCACCGTCTCCCTCCTCATCGACGAACTCGCCTTCCCCGGCGATCCCACGCTCGCCGAGGAGGTCAAGGCGGCGGTCCTCATCGGCTCGCTGACCGCGGCCCTGTTCGCCGGGATCCTCCTCAAACTGCGCAACACCAAGTACCAGCGGCTGTGTCAGGAGGAGGAGCGGGACGAGGACATGGACGGCATCCCGGATGTCTACGAACTCGACAGTCCCGCGTACCACCTGCGGATGGCCGCCATTCACGAGGCAAAGGCCGCCGAGCACCGGCGGCTTGCCGAAGTGGCTGCCGCAAACGACTCCGGCGACGATGGTCCGGCATGATCTGAGAGGCTTGACAGCCGCAGAAATGCGCAGAAGACGTAGCAAGCACTGACGACGTACCAAGCGTGGACGACACAGCACGAGCAGCACGACGCACAACACGCACAAGACACGAGCGTAAGACGCACAAGAGCAGAGGGAGATGGCGATGAGCGCAGCCGACGACGGCGGCAACCGCAGCCTCGGCCAGCTGGTGGCGACGGCGACCACCGAGCTGTCGGCGCTGGTGCACGACGAGATCGCGCTGGCCAAGGCCGAGCTCCGGGTGGGGGCCAAGAAGGCCGCGGTCGGCAGCGGCGCGGGGATGGCGGCCGGGGTGCTGCTGCTGTTCTCGCTGCCGGTGCTGAGTTTCGCCCTCGCCTACGGGATGCGCTCGTGGACCGGCCTCGGCCTCGCCTGGTGCTTCCTGATCGTGGGCGGGATCTACTGGCTGTTCGCCGGGATCCTGGGACTGCTGGCGCTGCTGAAGTTCAAGAAGGTCAAGGCCCCGAAGCGGTCGATTTCCTCGTCCAAGGAGACGGCCGCCGTACTGGGGAGCGTCAAGCCGCATCCGCGTGCCGAGAGCAATGGCGGACGCCCGGCGCGGGATGTGACACGCTCGTCGGCATGACCGTCCCTGATACCTCCGCGTCGGTCGTACGGCTCGACGGCCCCTGGACCCACCGGGATGTCGCGGCCAACGGCGCACGCTTCCACATCGCCGAGCTGGGTGACGGCCCGCTGGTGCTGCTGCTGCACGGCTTTCCGCAGTTCTGGTGGACCTGGCGGCACCAGCTGCCCGCGCTCGCCGACGCCGGTTATCGCGCGGTCGCGATGGATCTGCGCGGGGTGGGCGGCAGCGACCGTACGCCGCGGGGCTACGACCCGGCCAACCTCGCCCTCGACATCACCGGTGTGATCCGCTCGCTGGGTGAGCCGGACGCCGCGCTCGTCGGCCATGACCTGGGCGGATACCTTGCGTGGACGGCCGCCGTGATGCGGCCGAAGCTGGTGCGGCGGCTCGCGGTGGCCTCGATGCCGCATCCCCGTCGCTGGCGCTCGGCGATGCTCGCGGACGTCAAGCAGAGCGCCGCCAGTTCCCATATCTGGGGCTTCCAGCGACCCTGGCTGCCCGAGCGCCAACTGGTCGCGGACGACGCGGCGGCCGTGGGGCGGCTGATCCGGGACTGGTCCGGACCGCGGCTGCCCGAGGACGAGGCGGTGGAGATCTACCGGCGGGCGATGCGCATCCCCTCGACCGCGCACTGTTCGATCGAGCCGTACCGCTGGATGGTGCGGTCGCTGGCACGGCCGGACGGTTTCCAGTTCAACCGGCGGATGAAGCGACCGGTGCGGGTGCCCACCCTGCATCTGCACGGGTCACTCGACCCGGTGATGCGCACCCGCAGCGCGGCGGGCTCCGGTGAGTATGTGGAGGCCCCCTACCGCTGGCGGCTCTTCGACGGGCTCGGCCACTTCCCGCACGAGGAGGACCCGCGGGCCTTCAGCACCGAACTGATCAACTGGCTGAAGGATCCCGAACCCGACCGCTGAGCGTCGTCGGACGTACGCATTCCGACCACGTCCCCGCGCACGGGCGAACATCTGTTTTTCGAACAGCCAATTGCCTGGAGCATAGGCCAATTGCCGCAGCCAGCGGCGATTACGGACCTTGGGTCAGGGGCACACACCGAGGTATGGGCTGGACGCACGACTACCGTGACGCACCAAACAGCCGCGGCCCCGAGGCCGCCGCTACTGCCAATGCCGCGCTGAGCGTTTCCGAGCGGGGCGGCTCCGGGCCTACCCAAGGCCATGACCCGAACATCGGGATTCCCCGCATCATCCGCCGCCGGGCCCGGTGGGTCTCGGCGCGACTGCGCCATCCACGCAGCCGCTAGCAGTATCCCGGGCGCGGCCCGGGGCCACGGCGACACCGGAAACTAGAGGGCACACCCCTGGCTGTCCACCGGCTGGTCGGCCGTGCGCCCCTTCTGGATGTCCTCGCTCACCTCGTCCGCCGTCAGCGCATACCCCGTGTTGGCGTCGTCGAGGGACTTGGCGAAGACCACGCCGTACACCCGCCCCTGCGGGGTGAGCAGCGGACCTCCGGAGTTGCCCTGCCGCACCGTCGCGTACAGCGAGTACACATCGCGGTGCACGGTGGAGCGGCGGTAGATGTCGGGGCCATTGGCCTCGATACGGCCGCGGACGCGGGCCGCGCGCACATCGAAGGCGCCGTTCTCCGGGAAGCCGGCGACGATCGCGCCATCACCGGTGCGCGCGTCTCCCTGCGCGAACTGCAGCGCCGGGGCCTGCAGCGAGGGCACATCGAGGACCGCGATGTCGCGCTTCCAGTCGTAGAGCACGACCTTGGCGTCATAGAGCCGGCCCTCGCCGCCTATCTGCACGGTCGGGTCGCTGACGCCGCCGACGACGTGGGCGTTGGTCATGACCCGGTTCGGGGCGAAGACGAAGCCGCTGCCCTCGAGGACCTTGCCGCAGCTGGGGGCGGTGCCGACGACCTTGACGATGCTCTCCTGTGCCCGCGTGGCCACCGGCGACTGGGCGAGCGCGGGGTCGGGCTGCGGCACCGAGGTGATCGGCTCGTTGGCGAAGGGCGAGAAGACCTGCGGGAAGCCGTTCTGCGCGAGCACCGAGGAGAAGTCGGTGAACCAGGTGTTCGCCTCGTCGGGAACGACGCGGGACACCCCGAGCAGCACCTTGGAGTCGCGGACCTCCCTGCCCAGGGTGGGGAGCGAGGTCTGCGCCACCAGGGAGCCGATCAGCCAGGCCACCAGCAGCATCGCCAGGACGTTCACCAGCGCGCCGCCGGTCGCGTCCAGGGCGCGCGCCGGTGACCAGGTGATGTACCGCCGCAGCTTGTTTCCCAGGTGGGTGGTGGCCGCCTGGCCGACCGAGGCGCACACGATCACCAGGACGATCGCCACCACGGCACCGACGGTGCCCGGGGACGCCTTGTCGTCGGTGGTGCCGTCCCATATGAGCGGCAGCAGATAGACCGCGATCAGCCCGCCTCCGATGAACCCCGTCACCGACAGCACGCCGACGACGAAACCCTGGCGGTAGCCGACGATCGCGAACCACACGGCGGCGAGCAGCAGCAGGATGTCCAGCACATTCACCGGAACACCGTCTCACGCGCGCCAGTCGAGTGGGACGTGCTTGGCTCGGTCCCACGGTCGCTCCCAGCCCGCGTAATGCAGGATGCGATCGATCACTCCGGCGGTGAAACCCCAGACCAGAGCGGATCCCACCAGGAAGGCGGGCCCCCGGTGGCCGCTGGGGTGGACGGTGGTGGCCCGGTTCGCCGGGTCCGTGAGATCCGCCACGGGGACCGTGAAGACCCGGGCCGTCTCCGCCGGGTCCACCGGCCCGACCGGGGTGGGCCGGCGCCACCAGCCCAGCACCGGGGTGACGACGAAGCCGCTCACCGGGATGTAGAGCCGCGGCAGCACCGCGAAGACCTGCACCCCCGAGGGGTCGAGCCCGGTCTCCTCCTCGGCCTCGCGCAGCGCCGCGCGCAGCGGGCCCTCCTCCTCCGGATCGCCGTCCTCCGGGTCGAGGGCACCGCCGGGGAAGGAGGGCTGGCCGGCGTGCGAGCGCAGCGAGCCGGAGCGCTCCATGAGCAGCAGCTCGGGGCCGCCGGGGCCCTCGCCGAAGAGCACCAGCACGGCGGAGGGGCGGCCTCCGCCCTGCGCGGGCGGCAGATACCGGCTCAGCTGGCGCGGCTCGATCGTCTCGGCCAGCCGGGCCACCGGGAGCAGCCACTCGGGCAGCCCCTGGGCGCTGACCTCCACATCCCCGTACGTGCTCGTCACTCGGCGGCTCCCAGGGGGGCGGCGGGACGGCCGGGGTAGTCGGACGGCGGGCGCAGGCGCTGGCCCGGCTGGCCGCCCATCTCGTACTTCAGCAGCTTCTTCGCCTTGTCCGGGTCGGTCTCGCCCTCCCCGTACGCCGGGCAGAGCGGGGCGATCGGGCAGGCGCCGCACGCGGGCTTGCGGGCGTGGCAGACGCGGCGGCCGTGGAAGATGATGCGGTGCGAGAGCATCGTCCACTCGCTCTTGGGGAAGAGCGCGGCGATCTCCGCCTCGACCTTCTCGGGGTCCTCCTGGGCGGTCCACTTCCAGCGCCGCACCAGCCGCCCGAAGTGCGTGTCCACGGTCAGGCCCGGCACCCCGAAGGCGTTGCCGAGCACCACATTGGCCGTCTTACGGCCGACACCGGGCAGGGTGACCAGGTCCTCGAGCCGGCCCGGGACCTCGCCGCCGAAGCGGTCGCGGAGGGCGGCGGACAGGCCGAGCAGCGATTTGGCCTTGGCGCGGAAGAAGCCGGTGGGCCGGATCAGCTGCTCCAGGGCCTCCGGGTCCGCGGCCGCCATGTCCTCGGGCGTCGGATAGGCGGCGAAGAGCGCGGGAGTGGTCTGGTTGACCCGCAGATCGGTGGTCTGGGCCGAGAGGACCGTGGCCACCAGCAGCTGGAACGAGTTCTCGAAGTCCAGCTCGGGATGGGCGTACGGATACACCTCGGCGAGCTCGCGGTTGATGCGCCGGGCGCGGCGGACGAGGGCGAGCCGGGACTCGGGACGGGCGCTCTTCGAGCCCTTGACCGATTTATGTGGTTTCGAGGCTTCTGTCGAATCGGCGGACCCTTGTTCGCCCACGGCGGAATTACGAGGTGCGGTCACCCGTCCGGCCCCCTTGCCCTGTGCTCTCACCGGCGTATTGGACACCCGGCCAGCCTAAGCCCACCCACTGACATCCGGCCCGGCCACCGTGAAGAGGCTCCCAATCGGACCCCTGCCGCACAGCTCGGCAGGCCAGTGCGTCAAACTTGTGATTGATCGCACTGTTTTACCGTCCGGCATCATGGGGACGTCGGTCCCCTGTGCATGTCGACAAGGAGAGACTCGTGGACGACGTTCTGCGGCGCGCCCCGCTCTTCGCGGCGCTCGATGACGAGCAGGCCGCTGAGCTGCGCGCCTCCATGGGAGAGGTCACCCTCGCGCGGGGTGACGCGCTCTTCCACGAAGGGGACCCCGGCGATCGCCTGTACGTGGTCACCGAGGGCAAGGTGAAGCTCCACCGCACCTCTCCCGACGGCCGCGAGAACATGCTGGCCGTGCTCGGCCCCGGCGAGCTGATCGGCGAGCTGTCGCTCTTCGACCCGGGCCCGCGCACCGCCACCGCCACCGCCCTCACCGAGGTCAAGCTGCTCGGCCTCGGCCACGGCGATCTCCAGCCGTGGCTGAACGCCCGCCCCGAGGTCGCCTCCGCGCTGCTGCGCGCGGTCGCCCGGCGCCTGCGCAAGACCAACGACCAGATGTCCGACCTGGTCTTCTCCGACGTCCCCGGCCGGGTCGCCAGGGCCCTGCTGGACCTGTCGCGCCGCTTCGGCGTGCAGTCGGAGGAAGGCATCCACGTCGTCCACGACCTGACCCAGGAGGAGCTGGCCCAGCTGGTCGGCGCCTCCCGCGAGACCGTCAACAAGGCGCTCGCCGACTTCGCGGGCCGCGGCTGGCTGCGGCTGGAGGCGCGCGCGGTGATCCTGCTGGACGTCGAGCGGCTGGCCAAGCGCTCCCGCTGACGCCGGACGGAACACGAAAACCGACCGTAAGGGGCCCGCCGGATTCCGGCGGGCCCCTTACGGCGCTCATGAACGGCCGGCCCTACAGGCCACAGGTCCACAGGCTCTGGAAAAGCAGAACTGCCTCAGAGCAGCCCGTGCTCGCGCGGTCAGATCAGCCCGTGCTCGCGCAGATAGTCCAGCTGGGCCCGGACCGACAGCTCCGCCGCCGGCCACAGGGACCGGTCCACGTCCGCGTACACGTGGGCCACGACCTCCGAGGGGGTCCGGTAGCCGTCCTCGACCGCCGTCTCCACCTGCGCGAGCCGGTTGGCGCGATGCGCGAGGTAGTACTCCACGGCACCCCGCGCGTCGTTCAGCACCGGCCCGTGGCCCGGCAGGACGGTGTCCACTCCGTCGTCCACCGACAGCGAGCGCAGCCGCCGCAGCGAGTCCAGATAGTCGCCGAGCCGCCCGTCCGGATGCGCCACGACGGTCGTGCCCCGCCCGAGCACCGTGTCGCCCGTAAGGACCGCGCCATCGGCCGGAAGGTGGAAGGACAGCGAGTCGGCGGTGTGGCCGGGCGTGGGCACCACCCGCAGCTCCAGACCGCCGGTGGTTATGACGTCGCCCAGCTCCAGTCCCTCGTCCCCCAGCCGCAGCGCCGGATCCAGCGCCCTTACCGACGTCCGCGTCAGCTCGGCGAAGCGCGCCGCGCCCTCCGCGTGGTCCGGGTGGCCATGGGTGAGCAGCGTCAGCGCGACGCGCCTGCCCGCCCGCTCGGCGGTCGCGATGACCTCCTTGAGGTGGGCGTCGTCCAGCGGCCCGGGGTCGATGACGACGGCCAGGTCGGAGTCGGGCTCGGCGACGATCCAGGTGTTGGTGCCGTCCAGGGTCATGGGCGAGGCGTTCGGCGCCAGGACGCAGACGGCCCGGTCGGTGGCCGGGCCGCCGATGGTGCCCCCGCGCGGCTGGCCGGGCAGAGCGGATGCGTACGTCATGCGGAAGGTCCCCCCGTGGCTCCCGGGATGTGCTTGGTGAACTCCTCATGGCCCGGCCAGCTCAGCACCAGCTCCCCGTTCTCCACCCGCGCCCGGGCCAGGACCGGCGTCAGATCCCGGTCCGCCGCGGCGGCCAGCGCGTCGGCGACCGAGCCGTAGGCCGCGAGCTGGCGCAGCGTCGCGATCGTGGGCGGCATCATCAGCAGCTCGCCCCGGTCGTAGCCGTCGGCCGCGTCACCCGGACGGATCCACACGGTCCGGTCGGCCTCCGTGGAGGCATTACGGGTGCGCTGCCCCCGCGGCAGCGCAGCCACGAAGAACCAGGTGTCGTAGCGGCGCGGTTCGAACTCCGGGGTGATCCAGCGCGCCCAGCAGCTCAGCAGGTCCGAGCGGAGTACGAGCCCCCGGCGGTCCAGGAACTCCGCGAAGGACAGGTCCCGGGCGACCAGCGCCGCGCGGTCCGCCTCCCAGTCGTCCCCCGTCGTGTCCGCGACCACGGTGTGCGGCGTCGGGCCCGCCAGCAGCACCCCCGCCTCCTCGAAGGTCTCCCGGACCGCCGCGCACACGATGGCCTGTGCCTGCGTCCCCTCGCTCGGGTCCAGGCCCAGCCGCCGCGCCCACTGGGCGCGTGAGGGACCGGCCCAGGTGACCATCCGCTCGTCGCGCGGGTCCACCGAGCCGCCCGGATAGGCGTACGCGCCTCCGGCGAAGGCCATGGAGGCGCGTCTGCGCAGCATGTAGACGGCGGGACCGGCGGCCCCTCCCGCCGCGTCCTGCGTGCCCTCTGGGGGCGTCTCAGGGCCTTCAGCGGCCCCCGCGGGCTCCGGCGCCCCCGCGGGCTCCGGCGCCCCTGCGGTCCCCCGCGCCGCGTCGGGCTGCTCCGCCGCGTCGAGCCCGTCCGGTGTGTGCTCCCCGTCCCCGCCCTGAGCGTCCTGTGGTGCGTCCTGCCCGGGCGTTCCGTACGGGCCGTCCCGCAGCAGCAGGACGGTGGCGGCCCGGCGCGGTGTCACCGGTGTGAGCTCACCGGCCGACAGGAGCCGGATCCGCTCTGGCCACTCGGGTGGGTACCACTGGCCATTCGTAGTGGACATGGCCGGATGCTATGCGCTTACGGGCTGATGTTCGAGTGGCCCCCGCGGCGCCACGCCGGGGCCGCTTCGCGCACCGGCCGTCACACCCGGTCCGCGTCCGTGTACGCCCGCAGTGCGCCCACCAGCCCGCCCGCGCGTGCGCCCACCGGCCCGCCGGCGGTACCGCCCACGGACCGCTCGCCGATTCGCAGACCCGGCGCCCGCTGGTTCGCTAGTCCGACCTCTAGTCCGCTAGTCCGCGACCTCGACCTGGATCTCGACCTCGACCGGCGCGTCCAAGGGCAGCACCGCCACGCCCACCGCGCTGCGCGCGTGCACGCCCGCGTCGCCCAGGGCCTCGCCCAGCAACTCGCTCGCGCCGTTGATGACACCCGGCTGGCCGGTGAAGTCCGGCGCCGAGGCGACGAAGCCGACGACCTTCACGACCCGCACGATCCGGTCCAGGTCGCCGACGACCGACTTCACGGCGGCCAGCGCGTTCAGCGCACAGGTGCGCGCCAGGTCCTTGGCCTCCTCCGGGGTGACCTCCGCGCCGACCTTGCCGGTCACGCCCAGCTTCCCCTCGACCAGCGGCAGCTGACCCGAGGTGTAGACGTACGGGCCGGTGCGGAGCGCGGGCACATAGGAGGCCAGGGGCGCCGCGACGGCGGGCAGCGTCAGGCCGAGCCCGGCGAGCCTGCCCTCGACCGTGCCGTCCGCCATCAGCCCTTCTCCCGCTTCAGATAGGCCACCAGCTGCTCCGGGTTCGGGCCGGGGACCACCTGGACCAGCTCCCAGCCGTCCTCGCCCCAGGTGTCCAGAATCTGCTTCGTGGCGTGCACGAGCAGCGGTACGGTCGCGTATTCCCACTTGGTCATGGGGCCGACTGTAATGCCTCTCCGCCGGGCCCTGGTGCGTAGGGCGAGGGGGGACTGGTTAGGCTCCCCACTGTGAGCAGGCTCCATGTCATCAGTGGCAAGGGCGGAACCGGCAAGACCACGGTCGCCGCCGCACTCGCGCTGGCCCTCGCGGCCGATGGCAGGCGCACCCTGCTGGTGGAGGTCGAGGGCCGTCAGGGCATCGCGCAGCTCTTCGAGACGGAGCCGCTGCCCTACGAGGAGCGGAAGATCGCCACCGCGCCGGGCGGCGGGGAGGTGCACGCCCTGGCGATCGATCCGGAGTTCGCACTTCTGGACTACCTCCATATGTTCTACAAGTTGGGCTCGGCCGGACGCGCCCTCAAGAAGCTCGGCGCGATCGACTTCGCGACCACCATCGCCCCGGGGCTGCGGGACGTCCTGCTGACCGGCAAGGCGTGCGAGGCGGTGCGCCGTAAGGGCAAGGACGGCCGCTTCGTCTACGACTCCGTGGTCATGGACGCGCCGCCCACTGGCCGCATCACCCGCTTCCTGAACGTCAACCACGAGGTGGCCGGGCTCGCCAGGACCGGTCCGATACACAATCAGGCCCAGGCCGTGATGCGCGTCCTGAAGTCGCCCCAGACGGCGGTCCACATGGTGACCCTCCTGGAGGAGATGCCGGTCCAGGAGACCGCGGACGGCATCGCCGAGCTGCGCGCCGACGGCCTTCCGACGGGCGGGGTCATCATCAACATGGTCCGGCCCGCGATCCTCGACCACGAGGCCGTCGAGGTGGCCGCCAACGGGCAGCGCGCGGCCGTCGCCAAGGCGCTCTCCCAGGCCGGCCTGGGCGGCGCGCGCCGCGGCGGCATGGCCGAGCGGCTGGTCGACCCGCTGCTGGAGCAGGCGCGCGAGCACGCCGAGCGGGTGATGCTGGAGCGGGCGCAGCGCGCCGAGCTGACCGGGCTGGGTCTGCCGCTGCACGAGTTGGAACTGCTCACGGACGGCATCGACCTGGCCGGGCTGTACCGGCTCGCGGCGGATCTGCGCAAGCAGTGGCCGGCGTGAGCGGCGCCCGCCGTAAGGGCGCCACGGACAACGAGTCGTACGCAGGAGGCGGCATGAGCATGGACGTGGCAGCCCGGCTGGACATCGACGTCCTGCTGGACGATCCGCAGACCCGCATCGTGGTGTGCTGCGGCTCCGGTGGCGTCGGTAAGACCACCACCGCCGCCGCCCTGGGCGTACGGGCCGCCGAGCGCGGCCGTAAGGTCGTCGTCCTCACCATCGACCCGGCCCGCCGGCTCGCCCAGTCCATGGGCATCGACGCGCTGGACAACATCCCGCGCCGGGTGGAGGGCGTCGGCGGCGGGAACGGTGGCGAACTGCACGCCATGATGCTCGACATGAAGCGGACGTTCGACGAGTTCGTGGAGGCGCACGCCGACCCCGAGCGCGCCCGGGCGATCCTCGCGAACCCCTTCTACCAGTCGCTCTCGGCCGGTTTCGCGGGCACGCAGGAGTACATGGCCATGGAGAAGCTCGGCCAGCTCCGGGCCCGCGACGAATGGGACCTGATCGTCGTCGACACCCCGCCCAGCCGGTCGGCGCTGGACTTCCTGGACGCGCCGAAACGTCTCGGCTCCTTCCTGGACGGGAAGTTCATCAAGGTCCTGATGGCCCCGGCCAAGGTCGGCGGCAAGGCCGGGATGAAGTTCCTGAACGTGGGCGTCTCGATGATGACGGGCACGGTCAGCAAGGTGCTCGGCGGGCAGCTGATGCGCGACGTTCAGACGTTTGCTGCCGCGATGGACACCATGTTCGGCGGATTCCGTACTCGCGCGGAGGCCACCTACCGGCTCCTACAGGCTCCGGGGACGGCCTTCCTCGTGGTGGCCGCGCCGGAGCGGGACGCCCTGCGGGAGGCCGCGTACTTCGTGGAACGGCTGGCCGCGGACCAGATGCCGCTGGCCGGACTGGTGCTGAACCGGGTGCACGGCAGCGGTGCCGAACAGCTGTCGGCGGAACGTGCGTTGGCCGCCGCGGAGATCCTGACCCTGGCGGGCGACCCCGTGGATCCGGACGATGCGCCCGCGAACGCCGCGGAGGGTAGCGATCCGGCCAAGAACGGCGCTGGGGCAGAAAATCTTGCCGACGGCGGATTTGTCGATCCCCCCTCAGGGAATGCTCAAGCGCGGAACCCCTCGGCAGCGGACCCCGACGTCTCCCCCACGTCGGCGGACTCGTCGGCGGAGCGGCTCGCCGCGGGACTGCTTCGGCTGCACGCGGAGCGTATGCAGGTGCTCGGACGCGAGCAGCGCACACACGACCGCTTCACGGCGCTCCACCCCGAGGTTCCGGTGGCCCAAGTGGCCGCACTCCCTGGCGACGTACACGACTTGGCAGGACTGCGGGCGATCGGCGAACGCCTCGCGGTCCCGCTGGAGCGGACCAAGCGCGCGGCGGGCTGAGTCGGTGCCCGCCGGGCGGTCGGCCGCCCGCGCATGGATGGAGACGCACGACAGCACGACAGACAGCAACAGCACGCACAGCGAGCGACAGCGGCAGCGGTGATGGCCCGTACGGCGCCCGGTGACGGACGCCGAGGACAGGCGCGCGGACGCCCGTAGCCGGGCCCCCGGGTTCGGGGCTCGGGCTTGCCTCAGGCTCCGACGGACGCCTCTGCTCAGCCGACGGCGCACGGCACGCACAGGCAGAGGCAGACCCACGCCCCATGCGCAGGCAGGCCACAGTCGCCCGTGGCCGAAGGCAGCACTAGCAGCCGAAGGTGGCACCAGTGGCCCAGGCGGTGGACCAACCCCCGGGCCGCGACGGCCTGTTAACCATGGCACACCAGGCCATGCCGCACCAGGGTGCCGCACCAGGCCATGCCACAGGACGCCATGTCAGCCGAGGCCGTGTCATACGCGCCCCCACAGCCCCACGGCCGACCGCGGCCTTGGCCGCGGTCGTGCTCGGAGGCGTGCGCGTACCCGTACCCGCCCCTGACGAGGCGCGCCCGTACTCGCACCCCCACTCGTGCCGAGACGAGAGGTGGGTGAGGTGATGATGAGGCGAGACGCTCACACCGGCAGGCCGTGAACCCAGCAGGCCAGTAACCCATCAGGTCAGCAACCCATCCAGGTCAGCAACCCATCAGGCCGTCAGCCCGGCAAGGCTGTCAGCGGCCACCGGCGGACCGCCGCCGGTCTATCCGACCGCGGCGAAGCGCTCGTAGTCCTCGTCGTCGAAGGGCAGAATCCCCGCGCTGCGCTCGTACTCGATGCGCGCGGTCTCCAGGAGCCTGCGCCAGGAGGTCACCGTCGGCCGGCGGCGCAGCAGTGCTCGCCGCTCGCGCTCGGTCATCCCTCCCCACACACCGAACTCCACGCGGTTGTCCAAGGCATCCGCAAGGCACTCGGTGCGCACCGGGCATCCGGTGCAGACCGCTTTGGCCCTGTTCTGTGCCGCGCCCTGGACGAACAGTTCATCTGGATCAGTAGTGCGGCAGGCGGCCTGCGCACTCCAGTCGGTTACCCAGCCCATGCTGGCGCCGTCCTCTCCCGAATCGGAGCTCCCCCACGGCGACAAACGGCATATTCACCGTCGCCAGTTGAGGACGTTACGGAAGCGAGACACAGTGCAACACCCCCTCCAGGCCCAATCTTGGATGGTCCGAACGGACTATGGGTACGCGGCAGATCACCCAACGGAGTGAGCTGACGACATTTGCGATTACTAGTGCAAATCCGGGCAGTTCACGCACCGAACAGCGGGCAGCTCGGGACAGGGGGCCGCAATCCGGGCAGCTCTCATCGCTCACTTGAGTGAGGGTGGAGGTGTGGCTCAGCCACACAGCTGTGACTGGCGTGAAACAGCTTATGCGAACACCCGGTCCCCTGTCCGGCGATTCGAGACGTAGGCTGCGTCCTATGGGAAACACGCGCTCGAGCGGAGGGCTGTCCACCGCTCAACAGGCCGCCAAGTTCCTCGGCGTCAGCGCGCTGGCCGGTGCCGTGATGGCCGGGCTCGCGCTTCCCGCCGTCGGGGCGCTCGGCCTCGCGGCCAAGGGAACGGTCGAGGAGTTCGACGGAATTCCGGCCAATCTCAAGACGCCGCCGCTCAGCCAGCGGACCACGATCCTGGACGCCGAAGGCGGGGAGATCGCGAAGGTCTACTCCCGCGACCGGACGATCGTGAAGCTGAAGGACATCGCCCCGTACATGCGGCAGGCGATCGTCGCGATCGAGGACGCCCGCTTCTACGAACACGGGGCGGTCGACCTCAAGGGCGTGCTGCGCGCGGTCAACACCAACGCGCAGGACGGCGGCGTCTCCCAGGGCGCCTCCACGCTGACCCAGCAGTATGTGAAGAACGTGTTCGTCGAGGAGGCGGGCGACGACAAGGAGAAGGTCGCCGAGGCCACCCAGCAGTCCATCGGCCGCAAGATCAAGGAACTGAAGTACGCGATCAAGGTCGAGAAGGAACTGGGCAAGAAGCGGATCCTCGAGAACTACCTGAACATCACCTTCTTCGGGCAGCAGGCGTACGGCATCGAGGCGGCCTCGCAGCGCTACTTCAGCAAGTCCGCCAAGGATCTGAAGCTGGAGCAGGCGGCGCTGCTGGCCGGTCTCGTCCAGTCGCCCAGCCGCTACGACCCGATCAACGCCCCGAACGCCGCCAAGGCACGCCGCGACACCGTTCTGCGGCGCATGGCCGAGGTGAAGGACATCACCCCGGCGCAGGCCGCCGCGGCCCAGAAGAAGCCGCTCGGCCTCAAGGTCAGCATGCCCAGGAGCGGCTGCATCACGGCCGTCAAGGGCGCCGGGTTCTTCTGTGACTACGTCCGCGAGACCCTGCTCAACGACCCGACCTTCGGCAAGACCGCGGAGGCGCGCGCCAAGCGCTGGACCCAGGGCGGTCTGACGATCCGCACGACGCTCGACCCGCAGGCCCAGGAGTCGGTCCAGAAGTCGATCAAGAAGCATGTCTACCAGTCCGACCCGGTGGCCACCGCGGTGACGCTGGTCGAGCCGGGCACCGGCAAGGTGCTGGGGATGGGCCAGTCCAGGCCGTACGGCTTCGGCGAGAACGAGACCCAGATCAACCTGTCCGCGGACAAGTCCATGGGCGGCTCGAACTACGGCTTCCAGGTCGGCTCCACGTTCAAGCCGATCACCGCGGCGGCCGCCATCGAGCAGGGCAAGAAGCCGTACCAGCGCTACTCCTCGCCGTACAAGATGAAGTATCCGAGCCCGGTCACCACCTGCAAGGGCACCTGGAGCAACGACGAGGGCGCGACGGTCGAGAACGAGAACGAGAAGGAGGTCGGCCCGTACGGGATGAAGGAGGCGACCGCCAAGTCGGTCAACACCTACTTCGTCCAGCTGATCAGCGACATCGGGGTCTGCCCGGTGACGCGGATGGCCGACAAGATGGGGGCGAAGCGCGCCGACGGCAAGGAGCACAACCAGGTGCCCTCCGTCACCCTCGGCTCCGAGGGCTTCTCGCCGCTGACGATGGCCAACGCCTACGCGACCTTCGCCAACCGCGGTGTCTACTGCTCCCCGGTCTTCATCGACTCGATCACCGGCCCCGGCGGCAAGAAGCTGAAGGTGCCGCAGTCGAAGTGCTCCCGCGCGATGTCGGAGAAGACCGCGGACACCATCAACACGCTGCTGCGCGGAGTGGTCGAGGACGGCACCGGCAAGCAGGCCGGGCTCCAGAGCCGTCCGAGCGCCGGTAAGACGGGTACGACGGACGAGCGCAGGGCCGCCTGGTTCGTCGGCTACACCCCGAACATGGCCGGTGCGGTGTGGGTCGGCGGCCCGGGCTCCAAGGGCGTCAAGATGGAGAACATCACCATCGGCGGCGTCCCCCACGACAAGGTCTACGGCGCGGACACCCCGGGCCCGATCTGGAAGGACGCGATGAGCGGCGCGCTGGACGGCAAGCCGGCGCCGGACTTCGTGAACGTCCAGATCAAGGACCCGAACCAGCGCAAGCCCCACGACGACAAGAAGCCGGGCGACCGCAGGCCGGGCCGCGACAAGGGCAACGACAACGGCGACAACGGCGGCCAGGACAACCCGTGGCCGGACATCTCCCTGCCCCCGGACCTGATCGGCGGCGGCAATGGGAACGGCGGGAACGGCAACGGGAATGGTGGCTGGCGCTTTCCGCGGTAGCGGTGGCTCGTGATGGAGCGCTGAAGGGGGCCGGACGGAGATGTCCGGCCCCCTTCTTATGTATGCGCGCGGGGATCCTTACGGCTCTTATGCGCGCGCGGGGATCCTTACGGCCGCGATGAGGGCCGTGGCAGCCTTACGGCCGCGATGGGAGCCGTGGCAGCCTTACGGCGCCCACGAGCCCACAGCGCCGAGCACGCCCACCCATCAACGCGACGCACGCACCTCGTAACACAACGCGACAAGGCGCGGCCTCAGGGCGGGGCTACCCGCCCGCGAGCTGCCGCTTCACCGCGGCGGCGACCCGGCCGCCCTCCGCCCGCCCGGCGATCTTCGGGTTCACGATCTTCATCACGGCGCCCATGGCCCGCGGCCCCTCCGCGCCGCCCGCCGCGGCCTCCCGTACCGCCTCGGCCACCAGGGCGTTCAGCTCGTCGTCCGTAAGGGGCTTCGGCAGATACTCGGCGAGCACCTCGCCCTCCGCCCGCTCCCGCTCGGCCTGCTCGGCGCGGCCGCCCTTCTCGAACGCCTCGGCGGCCTCACGGCGCTTCTTGGCCTCCCGGGCGACGATCTTCTCCACCTCGGCGTCGGACAGCTCACGTGCGCTCTCGCCCGCGACCTCTTCCTTGGTGATCGCGGTGATGGTGAGCCGGAGAGTCGAGGAGCGCAGCTCGTCGCGCGCCTTGATCGCCGCGGTGAGATCGTCCTGCAGCCTGGACTTGAGCGTGGTGGTCATGGCGTCGAGTGTGCCAGCACTGGCCGGGAATCACCCGAAGATTTCTCCCCCGGCGGCGTTCTGCGACCATGGACGGCATGCGCGCGCGATACGGAGTACCACTGGGAATCACGGCGGTCGGCGCGGCCGGTCTCGCCTATGCCGCCTGCTTCGAAGTCCGGTCCTTCAGGCTCCGGCGGATCACCGTTCCGGTGCTCCCGCGGGGGATGCGCCCCCTGCGCGTCCTGCAGGTCTCCGACATCCACATGGTGAGCGGACAGCGCAAGAAGCAGCGCTGGCTCCAGTCCCTGGCCGGGCTGCGCCCCGACTTCGTGGTGAACACGGGGGACAACCTCTCGGACACGGAGGGCGTGCCGGAGGTTCTGGACGCGCTGGGCCCGCTGATGGAGTTCCCCGGCGCGTATGTCTTCGGCTCGAACGACTACTACGGTCCGAAACCGCGCAACCCCGCCCGCTATCTGCTGGAGAAGGCCAGCGGTAAGCACGGTCTGAACGGCAACCCCCCGGTCGTCGGCGCCATCCACAACCCGTGGACGGAGCTCCGCGACGCCTTCGACGCGGCCGGCTGGGTCGGGCTGTCCAACACCCGCGGCCGGCTGAAGCTGGAGGGCATCGAGATCGCCCTCACCGGCCTCGACGATCCCCACATCAAGCGCGACCGCTACGCCGAGGTGGCCGGCGGCCCCGAGTCGGGCGCCGATCTCTCCCTGGCCGTGGTCCACGCGCCGTATCTGCGCGTCCTCGACGCCTTCACCGCGGACCGCTACCCCCTGATCCTCGCGGGCCACACCCACGGCGGCCAGCTGTGCATCCCCTTCTACGGCGCCCTGGTCACCAACTGCGACCTGGACGCCCGCCGGGTCAAGGGCCTCTCCCAGCACCAGGCCGGCGGCCACACCTCCTACCTCCACGTCTCCGCGGGCTGCGGCACCAACCGCTACACCCCGGTCCGCTTCGCCTGCCCCCCGGAAGCCACCCTGCTCACCCTCACCCCCCAGACCCCCTGACCCCACCCGCCCACCGGGACCGCCCCGACCTGCGGGACCTCGAAAACCGGATTTCGTCTCTGGCCATAGGTCCGCTAAAGTAGAGCTCGTTGCTTCGGGGTGTAGCGCAGCTTGGCAGCGCGCTTCGTTCGGGACGAAGAGGTCGTGGGTTCAAATCCCGCCACCCCGACTGAAGGAACACCAGGTCAGGGGCCTGATCCGCGTAAGCGGGTCGGGCCCCTGACGCGTTTCGGAGTCGGTCGGTGACGGCCGGGGCGCCGCGATGATCGTTCGGTCGGGTCACGTGCTCGGGTCATGGCCACGAAGGGCTGGCTGCGGGCGAGTTGCTGTCGCTCGGGTGCCGTCTCGGACGAGCCGGACCGGGCGTTGACGTACTCGTCGTGGCGCGGCAGGCAGACGTACGTGAATCCAAGTCCCTTGGCCCGGCGGTAGCTGCCCAACTTCACGGCCTCGACGGGGCGTGCGTCGGGCGGGACGCCTATTCGGCCGCGTCGGTCCAGCCCTGGCGGCGGAGGACGGCCGGGATGTCGGGGGCCTGGTAGTGGGCGCCCTTGAGGACCTTGCCGTCGGCGCGGAGGGTGGGGCGGCCGTCGGGGCCGAGTTTGGTCATATTGGCCCGGTGGATCTCGGCGATCACCTCGTCGAGGTCGATGCCGTGGACCAGAGCGGTGCCGTAGGCGACGTAGACGACGTCGGCCAGTTCGTGGGCGAGGTGGTCGAGGGTGCCGTGGGCGCTCGCCTCGGCCACTTCGGCGCACTCCTCGGCCAGGAGGTCCTGGCGGTGGGCGGCGAGTTCCGGTGAGACCTCGGTGGGGGTCGTACGGGCGTCGAGGCCGAAGGCCAGGTGGAATTCGCGGACGAGGTCGGCGGGAGAGCGGCGCATTCATCCGATCGTACGCGGGGGGTGGGGTGCTGGGTGCGGCTGAGGGGTGGTGCGCGGGCGCCGCCCAGCGCAGTGCGGCGCGTGGGGCCGTCGTGCGTCGGCGCGCGGATCCTTGGGCGGGTGCCTAGGGTGAGGCGTATCAGGTCCTCGACCTCCGCCTCCGGGGTGGTGCACCCATGAGTCTCAGCATCCGCAATCAGCTCCCCGCCACCGTCGTGTCCGTGACGCCCGGCGAGGCCATGGCCACGGTCCAGGGGCGGCTGGCCGGGGGGCAGGTCGTGACTGCCGCCGTGACCATGAGTGCCGTGCAGGAGCTCGGCATCGGGGAGGGCTCCGAGGTGACGGCGCTGGCCAAGGCCACCGAGGTGGCCCTGGCCACCGGGGAGGTCTCGGGGCTGAGCATCCGCAATCGCTTCCCGGGCACCGTCAGCCGCCTCACCCTCGGGGCCGCCATGGCCACCGTCGTCATCGACATCGGCGGCGGCCAGGAACTCACGGCCGCCATCACCCAGGACGCGGCGGCGGAGCTGGGGCTCGCCGAGGGCAGTCGCGTCACCGCTCTGATCAAGTCGACCGAGGTGTCGCTCGCCACCGTGTAAGGCCGATGGGCGTTGGGGTGGTGGGGTAGTGGGGTGGTGAGCCGGACGGCCGGATGGGCCACTGCCCTCGCCCCCTCACCCGCCCAGATCTCGCCAACCCCTCCCTCCCCCGCCCCACGAATTTCTACAGTGCTGTAGATTTTGACTCCGGTCCACCGAGCACCAGGAGGAGATCGTGGGAGTTTCCCTGTCCAAAGGCGGCAATGTCTCGCTGAGCAAGGAGGCGCCGGGCCTGAGCGCCGTCCTCGTCGGCCTGGGCTGGGACGTGCGGACGACGACGGGCGCCGACTACGACCTCGACGCGAGCGCTCTGCTGTGCGACGAGGCCGGTAAGGTCGCGTCCGACCGGCACTTCGTCTTCTACAACAACCTCACCAGCCCCGACGGCTCCGTGGAGCACACCGGCGACAACCTCACCGGTGAGGGCGAGGGCGACGACGAGGCCATCAAGGTCAACCTGGCCGCCGTGCCCGCCGAGATCGCCAGGATCGTCTTCCCGGTCTCCATCCACGACGCGGAGAGCCGCGACCAGAACTTCGGCCAGGTCCGGAACGCCTTCATCCGGGTGGTCAACCAGGCCGACAACGTCGAACTCGCCCGCTACGACCTGAGCGAGGACGCCGCGACCGAGACGGCGATGGTCTTCGGCGAGCTCTACCGCAACGGCGCGGAGTGGAAGTTCCGGGCGGTCGGCCAGGGGTACGCCTCGGGGCTCGCGGGCATCGCATCCGACTTCGGCGTCAATCTCTGACTGACGCCCTCCTGCGGCCGCCGGGCCCGGCCTTCCCCCTGAGGCAGGCCCGGCGGCCGATTCATTCCTACTCATCGAGGAAGCGCGGACATGACCGCCCCACCCGGTTTACAGGCCGAGGACAGGCCCGACTTCGAGCGGGCGCTGCACCAGGCGCTGCGTACGGCGGAGATCCGTGAGGCCCTGCGGCGCAACGGGGCCACCGGGGACGCGGACGTCCAACGGCTGCGCACCCAGGCGCTCGTGGCGAGCGAGCTGATCGCGACGGCCGCCGCGCCCGAATACGCCGCGTACCTCCGGCAACGCGCCGCCGCGGCGACTTCAGCGCCCGCCGCGCCCGCCGCGTCCACCGCGCCCGCCGTAGCTGCCCTGTCCGGCTCGCCCGCCCCCTCGGCAGGCGTCAGGGGACTGCTGCCCGTGCTCGCCGTCCTCACCCCGGCTCTGGCCGGCGCCTCGACCGCGGCCTTTCTGCTCCTCGGCGGGCTGCTGGGGCTCCTCGACTCCCAACGGGAGCTGGCCGACGCACTGTTGACCGCCGGGCTGACCAGCGCGACGATCGCGGCGTTCACTCTGGTGGTGGGGGCGGCCTGTCTGCTCGTCACCGCCGTACGCCACCGCACCTCGGCCCCCGACCAGCGCCCGCGCCCTCATGGGCGTCCACGCCTCCACCGGCCCCTACGCATCCACCCGCATCCACCCACGCACCCGCCCTACGTCAGGCGCCGGGATGACGCGGCCGTGGCCACGGCCCGTGACGCCTGGCTGAGGGCCCTTCTTCACCGCGGCATCCTGCCGTTTCTGCGCGACCGGCTGGAGAGGTCGCACAGCCCGTCCCGGACGAGTCAGAAGAGCGAGAGAGGAACCACATGACGGTAAACCTGGCCAAGGGTCAGCGGATCAGCCTGAGCAAGTCCGACGGGGGTGAGCTCACCGCGGTGCGCATGGGCCTGGGCTGGCAGGCCGCGCCGCGGAAGGGGTTCCTCGCCCGGCTGACCGCCAAGGAGATCGACCTGGACGCCTCGGCCGTGCTCTTCGCCGGACGCGAAGCCGTGGACGTCGTGTTCTTCCAGCATCTGACGAGCGACGACGGATCCGTACGGCACACCGGCGACAACCTCGTCGGCGGCGCCGGTCAGGGCGGCGACGACGAATCGATCCTGATCGATCTGCAGCGCGTTCCGGTCCATGTCGATCAGATCCTGTTCACGGTGAACTCCTTCTCCGGACAGACCTTCGCCGAGGTGCAGAACGCCTTCTGCCGTCTGGTCGACGAAACCAACGGCCAGGAGCTGGCCCGCTACACCCTGAGCGGCGGCGGCCCGTACACGGCCCAGGTCATGGCCAAGGTTCACCGCGCCGGCGGGACGGGCGGAGCGAGCGGGGGCTGGCAGATGTCGGCGATCGGCGCGCCCGCCACCGGGCGGACGTTCCAGGATCTGCTGCCGGTCCTCGCCTCCCACCTCTGACCGGTCACCCCTGCCGCCGATACGGCCTGTGGCGCGCTTCGCGCCACCCGAGGGAGAATCTGAGGGTGACCGAGCGAAAGCCACCGGGCATCAGTTTCGAAACGTGGGCCGACCGACAGATCCGCGAGGCGGAGGAACGCGGCGCGTTCGCCAACCTCAAGGGCAAGGGAAAGCCCCTCCCCCATCTCGACAAGCCCTACGACGATCTGTGGTGGGTCAAGGAGAAGATGGCCCGCGAGAAATTGTCGTTTCTGCCGCCGACACTCGTACTGCGCAAAGAGGCGGAAGACGCGCTCGCCGCCGTGGAGAAGGCGCCGTCGGAGCGAATGGTGCGGGAGATCCTCTCGGAGGTCAATGACAAGATCCGGGAGGCGATCCGGCGGCCCCCGCCCGGCCCGCCGCTCAATCTCGCGCCCTTCGACATCGACGAGGCCGTACGGGCGTGGCGGGAACGCCGGGACCGCGAGCGGGCGGAG
The DNA here is from genome assembly GCF_014712245.1 of Streptomyces sp. 5-10. Lineage (NCBI taxonomy): Bacteria > Bacillati > Actinomycetota > Actinomycetes > Kitasatosporales > Streptomycetaceae > Streptomyces > Streptomyces sp. 5-10. Next base: position 99,137 of record NZ_JACVYG010000006.1, on the reverse strand, counting down.
GAGGGCTGAGTGGGTGGGCCGGGATGCGTGCCCCGGCCCACCCGCAGTCCAGAGCCTCGGGCCCGCCCCGGACTACTCCTCGTTGCCGTACGGGCGAGTGATGATCTCCATGCCATGACCGGCCGGGTCCATGAAGTACAGCCCGCGCCCGCCGTGATGGTGGTTGATCTCGCCCGGCTGCTTCAGATGGGGATCGGCGTAGTACGTGACCCCCTGCTCCCGGATCCGCGCGAAGGCCGCGTCGAACTCCTCGTCCGAGATGAGGAACGCGTAATGCTGCATGACGATCGACTCGCCGGGAATGGTGGCGAAGTCCAGGGTGACACCATTACTGGTCTCCACCGGAACGAACGGGCCCCATTCCTTCCCGACCTCGAGGCCAAGAATGTTCGCCAGGAATTCGGCGGATTCGTGATTGTCCAGAGAATGGACGATCGTGTGATTCAACTCGACAGACACTGTGGAATGCCTCCGTAAGGCAATCTCACGGGCACCTCCATGCCTCACCCAGCCGGTGACCGACACGCGATGCCGTACTCCCGATCGTAGGCGCCGCCGCCTACGGCCGTCGAGGGCCCCTGCCCCCTCCTCCTCAGCCTCAGCCCTCTCCTCGGCCTCGGGCCTCTCCTCAGCCTCGGGTCTCCCCTCGGGCCTCTCTTCAGCCTCTGCCTCAGCCTCGCCTCAGTCGGCGGGATCCCCGTCCGCGGGCCCCTTCCGCACGGCCGCCACGCTGAAGATCCCGCCCTCCGGGTCGCGCAGCGCCGCGATGCGCCCATAGGGGGTGTCGGCCGGCAGGGCGAGGACGCCGCCGCCGAGCTCCGTGGCGCGTTCGGCGACCTCGTCGACGTCCTTCACACAGAAGTAGACCCGCCAGCGGGGCCGGACGTTCGGGTCCGGGGCGGCCTCGATGGCGCCGCCGCGCAGCCCCGCGACCGCCTTACCGTCGATATGGAGGACCACCCGGTCGTGCTCGAAGCGGACGTCGCAGCGCTCCCGCCCCTGGGTGTCCCAGCCGAAGACCTGCCCGTAGAAGAGCGCCGCCTCGAAGGCGTCACGGGTGCGCAGCTCCAGCCATACGGGCGCGCCCGGTCTGCGCTCGCCCCACCAGGCGGAGGTCAGATCGCCCTCCCAGATGCCGAAGTTGGCCCCGTCCGGGTCGGCCGCCCAGGCCACCCGGCCGCTGCCGAACTCCAGCGGCCCGACCGCGACCGTGCCACCGCGCTCCTGGACGCGTGAGGCCACCTCGTCCGCGCTGTCCGCCGCGAAGTACGTGGTCCAGATGACCGGCAGGCTCACCCCCGCCGACGGGGACGAGGCGCCGATGCCGACGGTCGGTACGCCGCCCTCGGTGTACGCGATGGTGTAACGGCCGTGCCCCTGCCGGGTGGGGCGGAAGCCCCAGCCGAAGAGCTCTCCGTAGAAGTGGTGCGCGCGGTCCAGATCCGCTGCCATGAGACTCACCCAGCAGGGCGCGCCCTGGACAGCACGGAACCTCTCCCGCAAGGCCGCTCACCTCACTCGTATCCCTGGGGGCGCCACAGACGTCCCGCAGGCAGCCGTCATCGCTCGCGCATCGTGCCCGATATGTACACCTTCCTCTGATTTCCCGGCCCGCGCCACCTTCCCGCCCACCGGCGTGCCCACCGGCGTGCCCACCCGTGCGCCCGCCGATGCGCTCTCCGGAGTGCCCGCACGGGGAGGGAGCACACGCCGTTGTGGCGCATCACACCGGAGCGCGTCCAGCATCGGAGCACGGCCGTCCGGGCACGGCAGGGCAGTATTGCGCCATGTCGAATCTCCGCTCAAACATCGTCGCCTGGCTGGGCCGCAAGTACTTTTCGAGAATCCAGAAGAACGGCTTCGACTTGTCCAAGATGTCGTTCCTCCCGGACGCCACACTGGCACCGCTGAGGCGCGACGGCCTCGACCCCATTTCCGATCTGTCCCGAACCAGGGCAAAGGAACCCATCAGCAAGATATGGCTGCCTTTCGGTATCAATGCCTGGCTTGTCACCGGATATGACGAGACCAAGGCGGTGCTCGGAAAGGCGAAGGGCTTCAGCTCCGATTTCACCAACCTCGCGGAACGGAACATCGGCGTCGCCCCGCAGCAGAATCCGGGAGGTCTCGGTTTCAGCGATCCACCGACGCATACGAGACTGCGACGCCTGCTGACGCCCGAATTCACCATGCGGCGGCTCAGCAGGCTCACCCCGCGCATCCACTCCATCGTGGAGGAGCGCCTCGACGAGATGGCCGCGGCCGAGGGCCCGGTGGACCTCGTGGAGGCATTCGCGCTTCCCATTCCCGCGCTGGTCATCTGCGAACTGCTCGGTGTGCCGTACGAGGACCGCGATGACTTCCAGCGCCACAGCACGGCGCGGTTCGACCTCTTCGGCGGGGCGAACGCCTCCTTCGGCGCGATGTCGGACTCCCTCTCCTATCTGCACGGGATCGTGCGGAAGCAGCGTGAGACGCCCGGCGACGGGCTGCTCGGCATGCTGGTGCAGGAGCACGGCGACGAGCTCGACGACCAGGAGCTGGCCGGGCTCGCCGACGGGGTGCTGACCGGCGGTCTGGAGACCACCGCGAGCATGCTGGCGCTCGGCACGCTGGTGCTGCTCCAGGCACCCGAGCACTTCGCCGCGATACGTGACCAGGACGATGTCGTGGACCCGTTCGTGGAGGAGCTGCTGCGCTACCTCACGGTGGTGCAGGTGGCCTTCCCGCGGTTCGCCCGCGAGGACATGGAGATCGCGGGCACCCGGATATCCGCCGGCGATCTGGTGCTGTGCTCACTGAGCGGGGCCAACCGGGACGAGAAGCTGGGACCGGACATGGAGCGGGTCGATCCGCACCGGCAGGCCCCCTCTCATCTGGCCTTCGGGTACGGCATCCACCGCTGCATCGGCGCCGAGCTGGCCAAAATGGAACTCCGGGCCGCCTACCCCGCGCTCATACGGCGGTTCCCGGAGATGCGGCTCGCGGTACCGGCGGAGAAGCTCTCGTTCCGGAAGCTCTCCATCGTCTACGGCGTGGAGGAGCTGCCGGTGCTGCTGAGGTAGCCGAGCCCGGGGAGGGGACGGGGCGAACGGGAGGGGAGGGGGACGGGGTGAAGGGAAGGGGGCGGGGGCCGGAGGGGTGGGAGGGTAGCGGGTATCGGGTATCCGATATCGGGAGGGAATTCAGAAGCGCTCGACCAAGTGCTCGCGCTCACGCGGGGGCTCGTACGACGCCGGCCAGAAGTCGGTGATGGTCTGGATCCGGCCGTCCGCCGAGGCGGTGAAGAAGCTGATCGCCTGCGTCTCCTCCTCGTCCACGCTGAAACTCACCCAGGAGACCGCCTGATCGCCGTCGGTGATGACGCGCTCGACCTCCAGGCTCCACTCGCCCACGTGCTCCGCGTTGAAGCGGACCACGCCGTCCCGGCCGAGCACCCGCTCGCGGGTCTGCGGCAGCTCGTAGCGGACGTCGTCGGCGAGGGTGGCACCGAACGCCCGCCAGTCCCTGGCCTGGGCCGTTGCCCAGTACGTCTCCACCGTCGCGGCTATGTCGGCCATCAGCTCCCCCTCGGTGTGCGGCCTGGCGTCCATCCCGCCGGGAACGTTATCCACAGGCGCGGGGCGACGCCAGCGCGCATGTCGGGGTGCGGCGCAGAATGGTGGGCATGACTGAGAGCACGGAGTCCATGCCGGACTGGGAAAAGCGCTTCCGGGCGCCGCGAGTGGGGCTGCCCGACTGGGCGGAAGACGCCCCGGACCACTCGCTGTTCGTCTCGAACGCCACGGGTACGTACGAGCTGTACGCATGGGACCGGGCCACCGGTGCCCAGCGGCAGGTCACGGACCGGCCGAACGGGACGACCGACGGGGTGCTGTCGCCGGACGGCCGGTGGATCTGGTGGTTCTCGGACACCGACGGCGATGAATTCGGGGTGTGGCTGCGCCAGCCGTTCAGCGGCGGCGAGACGGACGAGCGCCCGGCCGACGAGCCCGCGACCCCGGGTCTGGCCCCCTCCTACCCCGCGGGGCTCGCGCTGGGCCGTGACGGCACGGCGGTCGTCGGGCGGTCCACCGACGAGGACGGCTCGACCATCCATGTGGTGCGCCCGGGCGGCGAGTCGGAGGAGATCTACCGGCACCGCGAGTCCGCCGGAGTCGGCGATCTCTCCCATGACGGAACGCTGATCGCGATCGAGCACACCGAGCACGGCGACGCGATGCACTCGGCGATCCGGGTCCTGCGGCCGGACGGGACGGCCGTCGCGGAGCTGGACGACACCAAGGGCGGCACCGAGGAGCTGGGCCTGTCCGTGATGGGGTTCGCGCCCGTGGAGGGGGACACCCGGCTGCTGGTCGGGCATCAGCGGCGCGGCCGGTGGGAGCCCATGGTGTGGGATCCGACGACCGGTGTGGAGACGGCGCTGGCGATCGACCTGCCCGGTGACGTGGGGGCGGACTGGTTCCCGGACGGATCGGCGCTGCTGGTCGAGCACAGCCATCAGGCCCGCAGCGAGCTGTGGCGGTACGACCTCGCCTCCGGCGAGCTGACCCGCCTGGAGACCCCGGCGGGCACGATCTCGGGCGCCACGGCCCGGCCGGACGGCACGGTGGAGTTCCTGTGGTCGTCGGCCGAGAAGCCGCCCCAGGTGCGGTCGACGAGCGGGCGGACGGTGCTGGACCCGCCCGGATTCACCGCCCCGGAGTCGGTGCCGGTCACCGACGTCTGGGTGGACGGCCCCGGCGGGCGGGTGCACGCGCTGGTGCAGAAGCCCGCGGGCGAGGGCCCCTTCCCCACGGTCTTCGACATCCACGGCGGGCCGACCTGGCACGACAGCGACGCCTTCGCGGCGGGCCCCGCGGCCTGGGTGGACCACGGCTTCGCCGTGGTGCGGGTCAACTACCGCGGCTCCACCGGCTATGGGCGGGCGTGGACGGACGCGCTCAAGCACCGGGTCGGGCTGATCGAGCTGGAGGACATCGCGGCCGTGCGGGAGTGGGCGGTGAGCTCCGGGCTCGCCGACCCCGAGCGGCTGGTGCTGGCCGGTGGTTCCTGGGGCGGCTATCTGACGCTGCTGGGGCTGGGGACCCAGCCGGCTTCCTGGGCGGTGGGGCTGGCCGCGGTCCCGGTCGCCGACTATGTGACGGCCTACCACGACGAGATGGAGGCCCTGAAGGCGATGGACCGCACCCTGCTGGGCGGCACCCCGGAGGAGGTGCCCGAGCGGTTCGAGGCGTCGTCCCCGCTGACCTATGTGGAGAAGGTGCGGGCGCCGGTCTACATCTCGGCGGGGGTGAACGACCCGCGCTGCCCCATACGGCAGATCGACAACTATGTGGAGCGGCTCGAGCGGCAGGGCACCCCGCATGAGGTCTACCGCTATGACGCGGGGCACGGCTCGCTGGTCGTCGAGGAGCGGATCAAGCAGTTGCGCTTGGAGATCGAGTTCGCTCGGCGTCATCTGGGGTCGGGTCCGCGTCCGGCGCCGTCGGAGCCCTCGGCTCGGGCGGCGTGATGCCGAGGGCCAGATCGCGGGCCGTCTCGGCCTCGCGGCGGAACAGCCGGAACCACATGAAGACCACGAAACCGGCGAAGACGAACCACTCACCGGTGTAGCCCAGGTTCTGGAAGGCCTTGATGTCGAGCCCGGTGCCCTCCGCCACCGTGGGGGGCACCGGCTTCAGAGCCCCGGGAGCCTCGGCGGAGGTGACCCAGGCGTCGTACACCTGGTACGGCACCAGGTTGACCAGGGAGGCGGCGCTGATCATGCCCAGCTGACCGCGGGGGAGGCCACCGCTCGCGCTCACCCCGTCGCCGCCCTGGTGCTCGGACGCCTGCAGCGCACCGGTGACGGTCACCTCGCCGGAGGGGGGTGCGGGCACCTTGGCGGTGGCCGCCGGATCGTCGGCGTCGCCGGGGAGCCAGCCGCGGACGACGGGCAGCGCCTTGGCGCCGCCCTCGGCCTCTCCCCTGCCCCCGGCCTTGATCCCGCCCTTGTCCCCGTTCTTGTCCCCGTTCTTGTCCCCGTCGTTGTTCACATCCACGCGCAGCAGAGTCAGCACATAGAAGCCGTCGCGGCCGTCCAGCCGCCGGTCGGGCACGAGGAGTTGATGTGCGGTGTCGTATCGGCCGGTGGCGGTGGCCCGCTCCCCGGAGGTCTTCGCGGTGACCGGCAGCAGATCGCCCAGCGGCCGGGCCGCAGCCTTCCGCTCGGCGGACGCCTCGTCCTGCTGCTGGTTGTGCGTGTTGACACGCGTCTCGAAGCGGCTGAGCTGCCAGCTGCCCATGAAGAGGCAGACCGGGATCGCCAGCAGGGTGAACACGTTGATCACCCACCAGCGGGGTGTCAGCAGAAACCGATACACACCCCCACGGTACGGGCCTCGCGTCGCGGCCCCGGCGGCGGGGCCGCCTCACAGAGCCCTACGCCGCGGCCCCGGGATCCCGCCTGGGCGCACCCGGACGGCCGCGGGGCCTCCCGGCTCAAGGCCCCCGGGAGGCCGCTGCTCCGCGGCTCTGGGAGGACGTCGGCGGGCTGTGGAGGGCGAGCGTCGGGCTCTAGGACGCCAGCAGACCGGTGCGGTAGATCGTTCCGGCGCAGGCGCCGCCGATCGTCACGCTCGCCGCGGCGGGGTCGCCCGCCTCCGGCGTATGGCTGACCAGGACGCTCGCGTCCTGCGGCTCACCGCCACCGCCGCCGCCACCCGGGGTGCCGCCCGGATCGCCCGTGCTGGGGTCGTCCTGCGGTCCGTCCTGGGCCGCCTCCGTGGAGGGGTCGGGGGTCGGGGTGCCGGTGGTGGAGCAGCCGCTGGTGCCGCCGCCCGACGCCGGGATCCAGGCGAACTTGACCTCGTACGCCTGGCCGGGCTTGAGGATGAGCGTGCCCGGCTGGGTGGAGGGGTCGGGCAGTCCCGCCGCCGCGTCTCCCGCCGTGTGGTCCACGACCAGGATCCGCGAAGCATCCGCACCGCCCTGGGCGCTCACACCCACCGAGCCGCTGCCCTCGACCGTGCAGGCCCGGTCCGAGACGTTCACGACGCGGAACGAGCCGTAGACCCGCCCCTCGGCGTCGGCCGCTCCGACCGATCCGGCGCCACCGCTGGTGAGCTGGGCGCGGCTGCAGGTGGGAGAGGTGGCGTTCAGCGTGTTGGTGGGGTCGGGGGCCGCACCGCCGGAGCCGCCCTCCTCGCCCTTCGACGGCCTGTCCTTCTCCTTGTCCTTGCCCTTGCCGCCCTTGTGCTCCTCGACCGTGTCGGAGGGCCCGTCGGCGTCCTTGCCGCCGCTGCCCTCGCCGTGCGGACCGCCGCCGGCCTCAGGGGTGCGGTGGCTGCTGGCGGCGTTGGCCGGGCGGTCGTTCGAACTGTCGCTGGTGGTCGCGACGTGCACCAGCGCCGGTACGGCCGCGCAGCCGAGCACCACCGCCGCCACGGCCCCGACCAGGGCCTGGCGCCGCCGCGCACGGCGGGCGGGCACGGCGCGCCGAAGATGGTCGAGGGAGTCGGGGGACGGCTCGAGCTCGTCGACGACGCGGTGCAGCAGCCGCCGCAGCGCCTCCTCGTCCTCACCGCCGGGCTCGTCGTCGTCGAGCCGAATCCGGAAGGGCGTCACCCGCTCCGGCTCGGACCCGGCGGACTTCTTGCCCTCCGTGGCCTCGGCGGACCCGGTGTGCTCCTCGGCCGACCCGGTGTGCTCCTCGCCGGACCCGGTGTGCTGGCCGGCGCCCGCGGGCTCCGCAGGCTCGCGGGCCTCCGCGCCCTCACGGGCATCCCCAGGCTCACGGGTCTCCGCGGACCCGGCGGACTCACGGGCCTCAACGGGCTCCGCGGACCCGGCGGACTCCCGGCCAGCCATGGACTCCGCGGCCTCCGCAGACTCCGTCGCCTCTACCGGCTCCGTGGGCCCCGTCGCCTCTCCCGTCTCCGTGGTTTCCCCTGGCTCCCGGGATTCCGGCTCGTGGCCGTGGAGCCGGCCAGGCTCCCCCGGGTCCGGCGTGGATGTGATGTGGTTCATGCCGGAGCCTCCATGGCGACGCGGAGCGCCGCGATGCCGCGCGAGCCGTACGCCTTGACCGAGCCGAGCGATATGCCCAGCGTCTCGGCCACCTGGGCCTCGGTCATATCGGCGAAGTAGCGCAGCACGAGAACCTCGCGCTGACGGCGCTGAAGTCCCCTCATCGCCTTGATCAGTTGATCGCGTTCAAGCTGTTCGTACGCCCCTTCCTCGGCACTGGCCATATCGGGCATCGGCTTGGAGAGCAGCTTCAGCCCGAGGATGCGCCGGCGCAGCGCGGAGCGGGAGAGATTGACGACCGTCTGCCGCAGATAGGCGAGGGTCTTCTCGGGATCCCGGACTCTTTTGCGCGCCGAGTGCACACGGATGAACGCTTCCTGCACGACGTCCTCGCAGGACGCGGTGTCGTCGAGAAGGAGCGCGGCGAGACCGAGCAGCGACCGATAGTGGGCGCGGTAGGTCTCGGTGAGGTGATCGACTGTGGTGCCCGCTGCCATCGCGTCGTCAGTGTCCTCGCGCCCTGTTGTGATGTGCGCGGGGCGGGCCGTCGGCCATGGCGCGATCACCGGCATGCCACCTGGGGCACGCGGGGGGCGTACTGCCGCGCCGCCATGCCCTGGAACCGTTGCGATGCCGAATACCTCTGCCACGCCTGTTGGACACGCCGCCCCCTGTCAGGGTTGTACGCGCGAGGCACCGCTTTTGACGATGCGTTGAATGCCCCCATGCGCACCACTCTTCCCCAATGCCCCAGTTATCCCAGCGCCCACTGCGGGGCGGCTGGAAAGACGCTCCCCGCCCACTGCCGGTTGCGGCGGGCGGGGAGCGAATACGTCGATCACATCAACGGCCCAGCTCAGCTGGTCCAGGCCAGTGACACGCGCACAGGATATTCACATCTGCGGGACGACGCACTGGTGAAACGTCACTTTAAGACGGTCGCTCACGTTACGGTCCCCCGGCCCCCTCATATCGCGTCCGGGCCCCTCCTACCGTGTCCCGACCCCCTCTTACGGCGCCCGGCCACTACCGCGTCCCGGCCCCCTCTTGACCCAGTGGCGGGCCCGGGGTCACCGTGTGGCGGCCCCGCCCGCCAGCTCGGCCGCGACGACCTCCGCGATCTGCGCGGTGTTCAGCGCAGCGCCCTTGCGCAGGTTGTCGCCGCAGACGAACAGCTCCAGCGCCTTGGGGTCGTCCAGCGACCGCCGCACCCGGCCCACCCACGTGGGGTCGGTGCCCACGGCGTCGGCGGGCGTCGGGAACTCGCCCTCCGCCGGGTTGTCGCACAGCACCACCCCGGGGGCGCCCGCCAGGATCTCGTGCGCCGCCTCGACCGTCACCTCGTTCTCGAACCGCGCGTGCACGGCCAGCGAATGCGTGGTGACCACGGGCACCCGTACACAGGTCGCGGTGACCCTCAGCTCCGGCAGCCCCAGGATCTTGCGGGACTCGTTCCGCACCTTGAGCTCCTCGGAGGACCAGCCGTCCTCCTGGAGCGAACCGGCGAACGGCACCACATTGAGCGCCATCGGCGCCGGGAACGGCCCGGTGTCGCCCACCGCCCGCCGTACGTCCCCGGGGTGGGTGCCCAGCTCCGTGCCGGCGACCAGCGCGATCTGCTCGCGCAGGGCGTCGATGCCGTCCTTGCCCGCACCGGAGACCGCCTGGTACGAGGAGACGATCAGCTCGCTCAGCCCGAACTCGGCGTGCAGCGCGCCCATCGCGACGATCATCGACAGGGTGGTGCAGTTGGGGTTGGAGATGATGCCGCGCGGGCGGACCCGGGCCGCGTGCGCGTTCACCTCCGGCACCACCAGGGGGACATCGGGGTCCATCCGGAAGGCGCCGGAGTTGTCGACGGCCACCGCGCCCTTGCTCGCCGCGATGGGCGCCCACTGCGCCGAGACCTCGTCGGGGACGTCGAACATCGCGACGTCGACGCCCTCGAACGCCTCCTCGCTCAGCGCGACGACCTCGACCTGCTCGCCCCGGACGGTCAGCTTCCGGCCGGCCGAGCGGGGCGAGGCGATCAGCCGGATCTCGCCCCAGATGTCGGCGCGCTCGGAGAGGATCGAGAGCATGACGGTGCCGACGGCGCCGGTGGCCCCGACGACCGCGAGAGTGGGTTTGTCGCCCCCGGCGGCACCGCCATGGCCGGTCATCGTCCGGTCCCTCCGTAGACCACCGCTTCGTCGGTCTCGCTGTCCAGGCCGAAGGCGCTGTGCACGGCCACGACCGCGTCCTTCACATCGTCGGCGCGGGTGACGACCGAGATGCGGATCTCGGAGGTCGAGATCAGCTCGATGTTGACCCCGGCGTTCGACAGCGCCTCGAAGAAGGTCGCGGTGACCCCCGGGTTGGTGCGCATACCGGCGCCGATCAGGGAGATCTTGGCGATCTGGTCGTCATAGCGCAGCGAGTCGAAGCCGATCAGCGACTTCGCCTTGGTCAGCGCCTCCATCGCCCGGTGGCCGTCCGTCTTCGGCAGCGTGAAGGAGATGTCGGTCAGCCCGGTCGACGCGGCGGAGACGTTCTGCACCACCATGTCGATGTTGATCTCGGCGTCGGAGATGGTGCGGAAGATGGCCGCGGCCTCACCCGGCTTGTCCGGCACCCCGACGACCGTGACCTTGGCCTCGGAGGTGTCGTGCGCGACTCCGGAGATGATCGCCTGCTCCATGCCTTCTTCTCCTTCTCCCGCTTCCGGCCGGTTGCGCACCCAGGTGCCCTGGTGGCCGGAGAAAGACGACCGTACGTGAATGGGGATGGTGTACCGGCGCGCGTACTCCACGCAGCGCAGGTGCAGCACCTTGGAGCCGCTCGCGGCGAGCTCCAGCATGTCCTCGTACGGAATCTCGTTGATCTTGCGAGCCTTCTTCACCACGCGCGGATCGGCGGTGAACACGCCGTCCACGTCGGTGTAGATCTCGCACACCTCGGCGTCCAGGGCCGCGGCCAGCGCGACCGCGGTGGTGTCGGAACCGCCCCGGCCGAGGGTGGTGATGTCCTTGCTCTCCTGGGACACGCCCTGGAAGCCCGCGACGATCGCGACCGCGCCGAGCTCGAGCGCGTCACGGATACGGCCCGGCGTGACGTCGATGATCCGTGCTTTGTTGTGGACCGCGTCGGTGATGACTCCCGCCTGGCTGCCGGTGAACGACAGCGCCTCGTGACCGAGGTTTTTGATCGCCATCGCCAGCAAGGCCATGGAGATCCGCTCTCCCGCGGTCAGCAGCATGTCGAACTCGCGCCCAGTAGGAATCGGGGATACCTGCTCGGCGAGATCGATCAGCTCGTCCGTCGTGTCGCCCATCGCGGAGACCACGACGACCACCTGGTGGCCGTTCTTCTTGGCTTCCACGATTCGCTTGGCGACCCGCTTGATGCCTTCGGCATCGGCAACGGAGGAGCCTCCGTACTTCTGCACGACAAGGCCCACGTGCGCTCCTCGCAGCTCTCAATAATGCGGTCGGCTCAGTCTAACGAGCGGCCGGAATATGCCCTCCCAATATCACATAGCGAGACGAATGCCTCGCAAAGTGATCAGGGGAAGGCGAGGGGCATCACACGGCGCGACGTCCACGCACACGCGAGATTCCCCGCATCCCTCCCACCCGCTCAGCGACGAACCCTGCCCGCTCACCGCGGAAGCACACGGGAACGTAACCCAGCTCACAGGGTCGGACGTCGGGCACTCCTCAGCTCGGCCCCGAGCGCAGGCCGAGCGGTCCCGCGATCTCCGCCGCCATGACCCGGCCGGCCTCCTCCGCGAGCTCCTCGTCACCGCCCGCGTTGCTGTCCGTGTCCAGGCCGTCCAGCTCGTCCAGCGGGCTGTCCAGCCGTACGTGCGCGACCAGCGACTGCAGCGCGCGCAGGGCCGCCGAGGCGGTCGTCCCCCAGTTGGAGAGGTACGAGAACTGCCACCACCACAGCGCCTCGCTGATCCGGCCCTCGCGGTAGTGCGCCATCCCGTGCCGCAGATCGGTGATGATCCCGGCCAGGTCGTCGGAGATCCGGCAGGCGACCGGCTGGCTGCGCGGCACGTACGGGTCGAAGACCTCCGAGTAGATGTCCACCGGCTCCAGCAGCTGGGCGAAACGCTCACGCAGCTCGTCGACGTCCGGCTCCGGGCCGGCGTCCGGTTCGTACCGCTCGTCCGGGACGAAGTCCTCGTGCGCGCCGAGCCGGCCGCCCGCGAGGAGCAGCTGAGAGAGCTCGAGCAGCAGGAACGGCACAGCGCTGTCCGGCTCGTCCCCCTTGGCGACTTCGGTGACCGCGACGATGAAGCTCTCGATCTGGTCGGAGATCTGGACCGCGAAGTCGTCCGGGTCCGGGTGGGCGTCGTGCAGCGTTGCGTCAGACATCGAGAAGTCTTCTCCCTTCGAAGGCACGACCCAGCGTGACCTCGTCGGCGTACTCCAGGTCTCCACCGACAGGGAGGCCGCTGGCCAGGCGGGTGACCTTCAAACCCATGGGCTTGATCATGCGCGCGAGGTACGTGGCGGTGGCTTCGCCCTCCAGATTCGGATCGGTGGCCAGGATGAGCTCGGTGACCGTCCCGTCCGCGAGCCGCGCCAGCAGCTCCCTGATCCGCAGATCGTCCGGGCCCACGCCCTCGATGGGGCTGATCGCCCCGCCGAGCACGTGATAGCGGCCCCGGAACTCACGCGTCCGCTCGATCGCGACGACGTCCTTCGGCTCCTCGACCACGCAGATGATCGCGGGGTCGCGACGGGGGTCCTGGCAGACGCGGCACTGCTCGGCCTCGGCGACGTTCCCGCAGGCCGCGCAGAACCGCACCTTCTCCTTGACCTGCGTCAGCGCTTGCGCGAGACGGCGGACGTCGGTGGGCTCGGCCTGAAGGATGTGGAAGGCGATCCGCTGCGCGCTCTTGGGACCGACGCCGGGCAGCCTGCCCAACTCGTCGATGAGGTCCTGGACCACGCCCTCGTACACGCCTTCATCCAATCTCGCGCCGACGCGCGGTGGCCGTACTTCACATGAATATTCGGTTGCGCCGTGCCCTCACGGCCGGGGGACGCCACGCTCTTGCGGCCGGGCCGCCGCGACGACTCTTACGGCTGCCGCGACTCGTACGGCTGCCGCGACTCGTACGGTCGCCGCGACTCGTACGGCCGGTCCCGGAGAACCCGAAGGTCAGAACGGGAGCCCGGGCATACCGCCCAGCCCCTGGGCGAGCGGGCCGAGCTTCTGCTGCTGGAGCTCCTGCGCGGCGTGGTTGGCGTCACGGACGGCCGCGACGACCAGATCCGCGAGGGTCTCCGTGTCCTCAGGATCCACGGCCTTGGGATCGATGACCAGGCCCTGCAACTCACCGGAACCGGTCACGGTCGCCTTCACCAGACCACCGCCCGCGGAACCCTCGACGTGGGTGCGGGCCAGCTCCTCCTGGGCCGCGGCGAGGTCCTGCTGCATCTTCTGAGCCTGCTGCAGCAACTGCTGCATGTTCGGCTGGCCACCACCGGGGATCACGGCTTCGCTCCTGGCGCTCGACAGTCGTTCTCTTCGATAGCCCGAGCCTACGTGCTCCCAGTGCGCCTTGCTCTACGCCGTACGGAGGAGACGCGGCGACGTGAGACACGGGTGCGGGGCCCGCGCCTCCTACTCGTTGACGATCTCCTCGATCACCGTGGCACCCAGCTCGCGGACGATCAGGTCGTGCCCGCTGAGCGCGGTGTCGTCCAGGTCCGGGTCGTCCTCGGCCGGCATGTCGTCCTCGATCGAGACCCGCGGCGGCTCGGGCTCCCGGTACGCCGCCGCCTCGGGGGGCGGACCCGCGTCCGCGGAGCCGGACGCCGCGGAGGACGCGGAGGGCGCGGCCGGGGGCGGGGAGGCGGGAGCGGGCCGGGGGGCGGACTGGCGGGGCGGGGCGGACTGGCCACCGCCGCCGAAGCCGCCGCCGCTGCCGGGGCCGCTCCCGCCGCCGAAGCCGCCACCGCCGGTGGCACCTCCGCCACCGGCACCGGATCCGCCTCCGCCGTAGCCGCCGCCGCCTCCGCCGTAGCCGCCCTGACCGCCCGGGCCGCCCTGACCGCCCGGGCCGCCCTGGCCACCAGGACCACCGGCACCACCGAAACCGCCCGGGCCACCGGGGCCGCCGCCCTGCTGTCCGGCGCCCCCCGAGGGGTCGACGATCGCCTCGATCCGCCACTGCACCCCTATGGCGTCCTGGAGCGCCTGCCGCAGGACGTCCTCGCTGCCGCCGCCCACGAAGCTGTCGCGCGCACCCGCGTTGGAGAAGCCGAGTTGGAGGGTGGTGCCGTCGAAGCCGGACACCGTGGCGTTCTGGCTCAGCAGGATCCAGGTGAAGCGGCGGCGGTTCTTGACCGCCTCCAGGATGTCCGGCCACATCTGCCGCACCTGGACGGCGCCCTGCGCCATGCTCGGTGCGCCCGGCGCGGATGTGGAAGGCCCGGGCCCGGCGGCGGGGGCAGAAGGCGCGGTCGGGGCGCTCGGGGCAGTCGGCGCGGAGGGCGCCGCGGGCGTCTGCGAGGAGGGGCCGCCACCCTGCCCCGGCGCGGTGGCCGTGGGCCAGCCGCCGGGCTGCCGAGCGGGCGCCCCGGCGCCCTGACCACCGCCACCACCGGAGGCACCGCCCGCACCGGACGCGCCACCGGGAGCACCTGAAGCCCCGGAAGCCCCGGAGCCGGGGGCAGTTGCCGTGGGCCAGGCTCCGGGCCGCGATCCGCCGCCCTCGGCGGCGGGGGCCTGGGCACCCGACGGCCACGCTCCGGGCCGCTGCCCGCCGCCACCCTCCGGGGGCGCGGTCGCGGCCGGGGCACCGCCCTGCTGTCCACTGTCTACGGCGCCACCCGGACCGCTGTCCGCCGCGGGCCGCGCCCCGGCAGGCCACCCGCCGGGCGCCTCACCGCCGTCCGAACTCCCCGGACCGCCTGGGGCCTGCCCCTGACCGGGCCCGCCCCCGGCCATCGCCGCACGCGCGGCGGCCGGGCCGGACGGCCCACCGGCGGGAGGACCGACGGGAGCGTGAGCGTCGGGCCCCGGTACGTACCCCATGGCGGGCCCGGGCCCCGCAACGCCACCACCGCCGACGCCACCACCGCCGATACCGCCACCGGCACCGACTCCGCCGCCCAGGCCGCCCGCGACGGCCCCGCGCTCCAGCCGCTCCAGCCGCGACTGGACGGACCGCTCATCGTCGAAGGCGGCGGGCAACAGCACCCGGGCGCAGATCAGCTCCAGCTGCAGCCGCGGCGAGGTGGCGCCGCGCATCTCCGTAAGACCCTCATTGACCAGGTCCGCCGCCCGGCTCAGCTCGGCGCCGCCGAAGACCGACGCCTGCGCCTGCATCCGCTCCACCACATCGGCCGGGGCATCGATGAGCCCCTTCTCCGCCGCGTCCGGCACGGCGGCGAGGATCACCAGATCGCGCAGCCGCTCCAGCAGATCGGCGACGAAGCGCCGGGGGTCGTTGCCCCCCTCGATCACACGGTTGACGACCTCGAACGCCGCCGCCCCGTCGCTCGCCGCGAAGGCGTCCACGATCGAGTCCAGCAGCGAGCCGTCCGTATAACCGAGCAGCGAGGTCGCCATGGCGTACGTCACGCCGTCGTCAGCCGCGCCCGCGAGCAGCTGGTCCATCACCGACATCGAATCCCGCACGGACCCGGCCCCGGCCCGCACCACCAGCGGCAGCACCCCGTCCTCGACCGGAATCGCCTCGCGCCCGCAGACCTCTCCCAGATAGTCGCGGAGCGTCCCGGGCGGCACGAGCCGGAACGGATAGTGGTGCGTACGCGACCGGATCGTGCCGATGACCTTCTCCGGCTCGGTGGTCGCGAAGATGAACTTGAGGTGCTCCGGGGGCTCCTCGACCACCTTCAGCAGGGCGTTGAACCCCGCCGAGGTGACCATATGGGCCTCGTCGATGATGTAGATCTTGTAGCGGCTGGACGCGGGCCCGAAGAACGCCTTCTCCCTCAGCTCACGGGCGTCGTCCACACCACCGTGCGACGCGGCGTCGATCTCGATCACATCGATCGACCCCGGCCCGTTCCGCGCGAGGTCCTGGCACGACTGGCACTCGCCGCACGGCGCCGGGGTGGGACCCTTCTCACAGTTCAGACAGCGGGCCAGGATGCGCGCACTGGTCGTCTTGCCACACCCGCGGGGACCGCTGAAGAGATACGCGTGGTTGACCCGGTTGTTGCGCAGCGCCTGCTGCAGCGGGCCGGTGACATGCTCCTGCCCGATGACCTCCGCGAAGGTCTCGGGTCGGTAGCGGCGGTACAGCGCAAGGGACGACACGCTTACGACGATATCGGGGACCACGGACAACGGGCCCACACCCGCATCCCCACAGCCCTTCACGGCCCCACAGACGCAAGGGGCCCCTCACGCACCCGCCAGAGCCCACTTACCCTTGCTGCCTTCCGGCCCTGGGGGAGTTCGGTGAGATAGCGCCACGTGAGGGGCTGGCCCCTACCTTAGCTGATCGACCCCGGTGGGAACGAGTTCGCGAGCACTCCCGATCGTCTTGTAGAGTCTCCAGCGGAGGATTCGCCTAGAGGCCTAGGGCGCACGCTTGGAAAGCGTGTTGGGGGCAACCCCTCACGAGTTCGAATCTCGTATCCTCCGCACCTCGCCTGAACAGGCAAAACGAGGGGCCCCGCTGATGATCAGCGGGGCCCCTCGTCGTTGTCCTCAGTGCTCGTTGTCCTGGTTTTTGTCCACAGGGGGCGTTTCCTGGGGTCCCCAGATAGCATCGGCGATCTTCCGGGCCACGTCCTTGAGCATGGCGTCCGGCACGTGGAGATACCGCGCCCGCATGCTCGCGGAGGTGCCCGGCTCCCATCCCATGATCTGATCGATGACGCGGTCCGGGACACCGAGCAGCATGAGCACGGTGGCGGCCGTGTGCCGGGCGTCGTGCAGCCGGGCGTCCCGAACCCCTGCGTCTTCCAGTAGCCGCTTCCAGTCGTGGTAGTCCGTGTTCGGGCTCAGCGGGCCACCGAGCGGCTTGGTGAACACATAGTCCGACTCGGCCCACAGGTTCCCGGCCGCCTTGCGCTCGCGCTCTTGCGCCTCGGCGTGTGCGCGGAGCATGGCGACCAGCGGGCCCGGCAGGGGCACGGCGCGCCGGCCCGCTCGGGACTTGGTGTTCTTGGTCTCGCGCCGTACCTGCACCTTGCCGGGGCAGTAGCCCGCCTTCCTGCCGCACGGTGAGGCTTCGGGGCATCCGTGCTCGTACCTGGGGCGCAAACGGTTCCTCCGCAGCTTCAGATACTCGTTGGCCAGGTCGACGTCAGACCAGCGCAGTCCGAGCGTCTCGCCCTGTCGCAGTCCGAGCGCGAGCGCCAGCATCCAGCGGGCACTGTTCCGGCGCTTGTTGGCTTCGAGCAGCAGACGCTGAACCTCTTCCACGGAGTACGGCTCTACCTCTGTTTCGTCCTCTTCCATCCGTGGCGGCTTCGCCAACGCGGCGGCATTCTTCGCCGCGTAGCCGCGCCGTACCGCCTCCCCCAGAGCGGTTCGGGCGGTGCGGTGAGCCTGGTGAGCCGTACCGGCCTTACGCGCCCCGTTCGCCTGCATACGGCGATACAGACTCTCCAGGTGCTCGGGCTGCAAGCGGTCAAGGCGGTGCTTGCCGACACCAGGCACGAGGTGAACGCGAACGGCGACCTCATAGCCGTCGTACGTGTTCTCGCTCACGGTCGGCTTGGCGATGTTCTCAACCCAGTGCCAAAGCCACCTCTCAACCGTCCACGGCTTGCCGGGTTGAGCCGCCGAACCCGCGTCGCGCTGCTTCTCAAGCCGCCGGACTTCGTCAACCAGTTCGTCACGCGTCGGGCGCGTCACGTGTCGGCGGTACGGCTCCCCGTTGTCCTTGTAACCCATCGGCACACGGGCGTGCCAACGGCCGTCTTTCCCGAAGTAGATCGCGGACTCGCCGTTGGCGCGGCGGGTGCGCTTCTTCTCCTCTGCCACAGGCGGGCTCCTTACCGAGGTGCGATGAAAAGCACGGAGGGCTGGCCCCAGGTAGGACCAGCCCTCCGAGGGAGGCGATTCAGGCGCTGCGCTGCTCGGCGCGGCGGCGGGCGACGTATGCGGCGGGCGCGTCCGCGGGGACACGGCGGAGACGGCCAACCGGGATGGACTCCAGCTCTCCGGCGCGGATGAGCGCGAAGCATGTGGTCCGGCCGATGCGAAGTCGGCGGGCAGCCTCCTCGACCGTGAGGAGAACCAGGGTCGGATCGTCGGTGGCGGAGGGCGTAAGGGTCCCGTATTCGTCCAAGGGGCACTCCTGTTGAACCAGGTGGGGATGGGCGAACAGGGCGGCGGGCTGTCCTTGGTCGGGGGCCGCTGCCCTGGGATTCGGTGACAGAACTGACAGAACCCTGGTGATAGCGCTCTGACCTGCCGGTTTGGGCTCAGAGACGGCTGTGACAGAACTCGCGAAAACTCTGACAGAACCTGCTGGCAGGGGGTTCTGTCACAGACGGCCCATCCGAGCCGGTTGGGTTCTGTCAGAGTTTCCGGAGGTTTTGTCACAGCCGCCGATCCGGCTGTTTCCGCAGGTCAGTGGGTTCTGGGTGGGGTTCTGTCGGTTCTGTCGGTCGGTTGGGGGTTGTGTCAGGCGCTTCGGGTGAGGCGGGGGTGGGTGTCGTAGCGGGGGGAGGGTGGCCGGCCGCCGCGTCCGGAGCGTGGGGGCTGGGGCTGCTGGCGGATCCAGCCGTGTTCCTCCAGCAGGGCCAGGGCGGGGTCGAGGTCGGCGATGGCGGGGAAGTCGCCTCGGGGCAGGCCGCGGAAGAGGTCGCGTTTGGTGAAGCCGGTGAGGCGGGCGTCGGTGAGGTGGGTGAGGACCTGGTGGGCGGCTTCCTGGGCGGGGTCGGCGCCCATGGAGTCGAAGACGTGCTGGGCGTGGACGGTGAAGTAGTCCCCGAGGCGGGTGGCGGCGGCCAGCGTCGCGGCCTCGATGGGCCGGGTCCAGCCGTGGTCGGGGTGGGTGGCCAGGTGGAGCAGTCCAGCGATGCGGGCCACGGCTCCATCCCGCTTGCTGGCCCACTTCACGATCCCGGCCAGGGAGCCGCCTTTGCCGATCCTGGACTCGGTGACCTTCTGGTAGGCGAGCATCACCTGGTCCGCCTCGGGGGTGAGGGTGAGGACGGCGGGGTCGGTCCATCCGGCCATGGCCAGCGCCAGGCCGCCGAGCCGCTGGGTGTAGGTGTCGGCGACGTGGTCGGGGATGAGGTCGGGGGTGAGGTTGCGGCGGCCGACAAGGGATTCGGGCTGGGCGTACAGGAAGCGGGCGAGCAGCCCGCGGCCGTCCGCGCCCTTGATCTGGCCGATGGACTCCAGCACTTCGGGCTGGACCGCGAGGCCCATGGTGACGGCGGGGTGCTCGATGTGCTGGGCGTCGCGGCCCTGCCGGTTGACCCGCACCATGTCCCCGGCGTGGCCCTTGAGGAAGACCTCCATGTTGGGGGTGCCGCTGTAGCGTCCGGCGATGATGTCGAAGATGCCGCCCTCCGGGGAGAGGACGGAGATGCGGCCTTCCTGCTCGGCCAGGAGGGTGGCCAGGTTCTCCGGGGTCACGTCGTCGGCGACGAGCTGGGGCTTGCAGGGGACCTTGATGTCCTCGGCGGCCTGGGCGAGTTCGACGGCCTCGGCGGTGAGCTGGTCCCGCAGACCCGGCTCGGCGTTCGCGGCTTTGGCGGCAGCCTTGTCGGCGGCGGCCTTGGCCAGGCGCGCGGTGGTCTCGGCCTCGGCACGGGCCGGGCCCGAGAGCTCCACGAGCGTCTTCTCCGCCGCCATCAGCGGTTCGGTCATGAGGGCGAAGACTGCGGATTTGCGGTTGCCGGGGTCGAGGGCGACGGCGGTGTAGAGGTTGACCGGCTCGCGCCAGCGCCCCCGCACGCAGACCGTAGCCCGGCCGCCGGCCGCCGTGGCGATGACCGACAGGGCCAGGCATCCGGCGAGATCGGCGGGGGTCTGGGTCTCCTCCGCGACGGCGGTGACCATGTCGGCCAGCCAGTCGGGCAGGGAGTCCACGGGGAACGCCGGAAGCGCCCGGTGCGGGCTCAGGGGGACCGGTTCGTCCCATACGGGGCCGGTGACGTTCTCGGCCGCCAGTTGGTCGAAACCCGCCCACAGATCGGTGTCGGGTGTGGTCATGCGGCGTTCTTCTCTTCCCTGGAGCTGCGGAGCGGGCAGGAGGTCTTGTGGGCTTCGTGGTCGGCAATCAGGGCGAGCACCCGGCGGCGGCCGACCGCGCTGCGGTCTCGTCCGCAGGAGCATGTCGAGGTGGCGGTGGGCATGGCCTGCCAGTCCGGCGGTGCGGTGATGTGGAGCCACGCGATGGGGTACCGGCCGTCGCCCTGCTGCCCGTCAGAGCAGGAGACAGAGGGGACGCCCTGACGGGCGGCGCCTTCCGGGGCGCCTACGGCCGTCTTGGGCGGGGCCTGTACGGCGTCCTGCGGCAGGCTTCCCGTGCTGCTGGGGTGGGAGGTCACTCGGCTGCCCCCATGCTGTTGAGGCCGTTGGTGACCGCTCGTTCCGCGTACGCCTCGGGGACGCCGACGGATACGGCGGCGGCGATGATCTGCTGGCCAATGGCGTCCAGTCCGCAGGGGCCGGGGCACTTGGTGTGCTGGGCTGCCAGGAAGCGGGCCACGCCGAATGCCTGCGATCCGGCGCCCGATTCGGTGTGGGAGCGCACCATGTCGAGACCGCGTCGCAGCCCGGTGCGGACGTACCGCTCGGTGTGCCGGCACCCGGTGGCCACGGTCCGGTCCCACTCGGCGCGGGCCGGAGACGAAGAGACCACGGCGCCGCGCGCGGGGGTGGTCTCTTCCTTGTCCACGAGGGCGCGGACGGTCGACGGCAGAACGGCCAGGGGGCCGGTGCCAGGGCCGAGCCAGCGGGCGTAGGACATGCGTGACTTGATGTCCACGCCGGGCCGGACCTGGTTGGCCGAGGGCATCGTTCCTCGGTAGATCCAGTGCTCGCCGCGCGTGGTCGGCACGGTCCTGGTCGCCGGGAGGGTCTGGTGGGCCCATGCGACGGCGCGGGGGTTGTCCAGGTCCACCACGGTCAGTCCGGCCCCGCCGGGGTGGTAGGCGACGGCTACGGCCTGGCGCCAGGCCGGGGCCCACGCGGACGAGGTGAGCACGGTGGGGTCGGTGGTGGCCGCGGCCCAGGCGTGACAGACAGCAGGGCACAGGCAGGGGCCCGGGGTCTTCATGTTGGGCCTGCCGCCGCAGGCGAGCCCCGCGCAGGTGCGGCAGTTCCCGAACGGCACCTTGCCTTGGCGGAGCGGCAGCACCGGCACACCGGTCCTGGCCAATTCGAGCGCGGTTCGTAGGTGCTCGTGGGCGGGGCGGTCTCGCCGGGGTGGATCGGGTTGGTGCATGCTGGGGGTCTCCTGTTCCGTTGTGGATGGGCAGGGGAAGCCGGGGCGGCGGGCTGTCCTTGGTCGGAGGCCGCCGCCCCGGGCATCGCTATCGAGCCGACTGCTGGCGGGCGTGCTGGGCCCGGGGCTCCAGCAGCGCAAAGTGGAGCGCGGATTCGGCGAGCTGTCCGTAGGCGTACGCGGCGTCGCTCACGCCGCTCGCGGCGTCGAGGGCCTCGTGCAGTTCACCGGCTTCGTGGTCCGCGAGCTGGGGCTGTTCGTCGAGGTACTCGGCGTACATGCCCGCTTCCTCGCAGAGGGCCCACCGGGCATGGGCCTGGACGAACTTCTTGTAGCCGCTCCAGCGCTCCAGGCCCGGCATCAGCGACGGGACCGGGCACAGCTCACCCGGGATGGCGTAGAACCCTTCCCAGCTGCGGCCGAGCTGGACGGCGTCGGGCTGCTGGCCCTCCAGGACGCGCAGGATGGCCCATGCGGTGCCGTAGGCGTACCCGGTAGCGGTCTGGGTGTAGAGGGTGCGCAGCTTGAACGCCTGCTCCCTGAGGGCGTCGCCGATGGTGAACAGGGCGGAGTCGTGCGGGCGGAACGGCACCCCGCCCGGGGCCCGGCCGTCGAGACGGACCTCCCCGTCCACCGGCCGAAGCCGGTCGAGGTCGTAGGCGTCGCGGGCGAGTTCGGCGGCGCGGGCGGCGCGCTGGGCTTCGCGGGCGGCCGCGCCGAGGGCGTACACGCTGTCGGTGAGGGATTCGAACCAGGGCATGGGGCTGGTCATGGTGTGGTGCTCCTGTCGCAGGTCAGGTGGACGGTTCGGATGCTGGTGAAGCCTTCGGCGGTCAGCTGCTCGGTTGTCGGGGTCATCTGGTGCAGTTCGCGCACCACGTCCTGCGGGACCTGGCGGGTTCGGGCGGTGTTGCGGGCCTGGCAGATGGCCAGCGGCAGTTGGAAGAGGATGGCCACGGCGGGGCGCTGGTAGTAGCGGGCGCGGGCGAGGAGTCCGGCGCGGACGTGGGGCAGCACGTTGGTGCTGTCCACGACGGTGGTCAGCCCGCGTGCGAGCCGGGCCTCCAGCAGGAGGTTCTGGATCTGGGCTGCGGTGGGTGTGGCGGACTGGTCGGCGGCGTCGTCGGTCGCCATCTGGCGGTAGTCGTCCAGGCACAGGCGGCCGGTCGGGAAGTGGCGGCGGGCGTAGGTGGACTTGCCCGCTCCAGGTGAGCCGACCAGGACGATGAGACTTCCCGGGGCGTATGGAGCCTCCATGTGGTGGGCGCCCCTCACTTGTTCTTGGACTGGGCGAGCTTGAGGGTGATGCCGCCGACGCCGAGGGGTCCGGCGACGGCCCCGGCGATAGCCGTTGCGGTGTGGGCGGCGACGTCCATCAGCCAGCACAGGGCGGCGGCCAGTCCCCAGCCCCCGGCGACGACCGCTCCGGCGATGGCAAACGGGATCAGGACGCGCCGCCACGGGAAGCCGGTCGGGTTGGTGTCGTTGACGACGATGACGACCGGCTGTCCGGTGGCCTGTGCGCGCTGGTAGACGTTGGCGGGTATGTGCGGGGCGAGGTTGCCCGGGATCGTGTGGTGTGGGTCGGGCTGTTGCACGGATGCCTCCTGGGCGGTTCGGTGCGGGTGGTGGCGGCGTGTCAGCCGATGCGGCCCAGGGACTCCGCGAGGGACTGCAAGGCGTCGTTGATCGTGGGGGCGGCGCCGGTCGAGGCGAGGCAGAAACCGAAGAGCGCGGCGATGGTGGCACCGGCGGGGCCGAGGGCGCGGTTGCGGAGCATGAGGGCCAGGAGTGCTCCGAGGAGGAGGACGGTGGACATGGAGACGATCACGGCAGCTCCTTACTGAACGTGACGAGTGAGGTTGTGTGGGTGTGGGGGTCCCACGGTTGTTGTGGAAGGGGTTGAAGCCGCGGGCAGCCGCCTGAGGGGCGGATTCGTGGGTGGCTGTGTGGGACTCCCACAGCCCCCACATGCAGGTCACAGGCCCCCACAGGGTGTGGGACCCCCACAGGCCCTGTGGGGGCCGTTGTGGGGGGTGTGGGGGCCTGCGTGTGGGACGGGTACCGGTTACCGCGCGTCGCGGTAGCGGCGGATGGCTTCCGCGAGGGTCTCGGCGAGGTAGCCGGTGCGCGGCTCGCTCTTGCCGACGCGGAGGGTGCCTTTGCCGGGCCGCTCGACACCGACCGCGCGCAGAATGCGGCCCAGCTCGGTGCCCAGTTCGGTGGCGGCGAGGCCGAGTTGCTCGGCGAGGTCGGCGGTGTGCATCCGCCCGCCCGCAGCCGTCACCGCGTCGTACGCGCGCTGAAGCAGCGGCGGTACGCGCTCGGACTCGTCACCAGCGGTGGTGTCGCTGGTCTCGGGGGGTTCGGTGCGGCTGTACGAGAGGTTGAGGCCGCGGGGCCGCTGCCGGTCTGTGCGGCGGGTGCGGTCGGGTTCCTCGGTGGTGCCGTAGGTCTGATCGATCTCGGCGAGGAATCGGGCAGCGAGCTCATCCGGGTCGTCCTCGGCCCGGCGCTGGTAGGACAGGTTCAGCGACCTGTGCCGCCGCTCGCTGTCGTCACCGGCTGCGGGCGGTTCGGGCTTGTCCAGGACGGCGGTCGTCGTTCCGGCCGCACCGGGTGCCTGATCGTCATCGGTCTCGCCGTTCCTGACGGCCTCGGCGGCCGTGGCCAGCCAGCCTGCCCGCGCCGGGCTCCACCGCTCGCGGTAGTCGTCACCGGCTGCCTCGACCGAGACCTGATCGAGGGTGGGGCGGCGGTCGTTGGTGGCGAGGACCACGCGGCGCACCATGGAGGGGAGGGATTTCCAGCCCTTGAACTCGGTGGGGGCGAAGCCGTTGGCGCCGCTGTCGCCGATGATGCCGGCGCCCTTCTCGTTGAGCTGGTTGCTGTCGATGCGCACCTTGGGGAAGAGCTTGCCGACGTTGTGGCCGGAGTTCTCGCCGGAGGTCAGCGCGATGGACAGCGGGGAGAACCGCTTGACCACGGTGTCGCCGATGGTGTTGAGGTTGCCGTCCACCGCGGTGAGGACCTTCCGGAGGCCCATCGCGCGGGTGGTGCGCATGACTTCCTTGATGAGCTCGGCCAGCTCCCGCTTTTCCGGCTCGCGCCGGTTGTTGGCGTGCGCCAGCGCCTCGGCACCCTCATCGATGACGATCTCGATCTGCGGCAGCTCGGGCGAGATGGGCAGCAGGGTGGTGTCCTGCTGCCGCATCAGCTTCTGGTACCGCAGCTGACGGGCCTTGTTGATGCGCAGTGCGGCCTTGAGCATCCGGATCGCTTCCTTCGGGGTGGCCGCGAGCCAGTCCACCCCGGGCCGGGTGCCGGCCGGGGCGGGGTTGTCCGGGTCGTCGGGCTCGATGAGCCCTTGTGCCTCCAGCCAGGGGGTGACCCAGGGGATGCCGATGGCGCCCTGCTTGAGGTCGATGACCCAGGTCAGGGCGTCGGTGCAGCGGGCGAATCCGGTGAGGATGATGTCCATGAACGTGGACTTGCCCGATCCGGGCGGGCCGAGCAGCAGCGCGCACGCCTCCCGGAGGAAGACGCGGATCTCCTCGCCGTTGGGGCGCAGGCACCAGGGGATGCCGGTGAGGATTGACAGGGGGCTGTAGTCGTCGGGGTAGAGCTTCTCCTCCCGCATGATGTTCTTGGTCATCACGTCGAAGACGACCAGCCCCTGTGCGGCGCCCTCCTCGACGTGAACGGTGCACCCGAGCGGCAGGCGGGCGTCGGCGGCCAGGGCGCGGGAGCGGGAGCTGATGCGGTCCCAGGTCACCCCGCCACCGGGCAGCTCGGCCTCGACGGAGAATCCGGCCCCGGTCTCCCAGAACTCCACCGCGACGACCTTGACGTCCACCATGCAGACCCGGCGGATGCGGTCCTGCCACTCGGCGGCGATCACGCGGCGGCGGCCGTCCATCTCAGCGGCCGCGGCCCTGGCTGCGGCGGTGAACCGCTCCTCCTCGGCGACTTCTTCCCAGGCGGCGGTGTGGGAGGCGGCTGCCCCGATGCCCACCCCAAGCGCGGCCAGCGATCCGGCCGCTGCCCACGACAGCGGTCCATGGGCCATGGCCCACGTGGTCCAGCCGCCTGCCACCAGCCAGGACGCGGCGCGGGCCACGGCGGTGCGCAAGGTGAGTTTGCGGCGGACGCTGTGGCCGATGCCGTGGCCCAGGGCTCCGGCGGCGCCGATCAGCAGAGGCCAGCCCTCGGGCATCCCGGTCGCGGTGCCCAGCAGCGCGGCCGCCGCCGCACCCGTGGTCGCCGACAGGGCTCCGGTGATCGGCCCGTGGCTGCGGGCCCAGTCCAGCGGCGGCAGTGTGCTGCCGGCGCCGGGGGTCTTGGTCTTCTTGGTGCTGTTGAGGTTGAGTTCCTTGAGGCTGCGGGGTTCTCGGCTCATCGTTTCCTGCGTCGTCATGTCCGGCTCCAGACGGGGATACAGGTCGGGCCCGCACACCAGGTGGTGTGCGGGCCCGTGCGGGGCGGCGGTGGGGTTACTGGTTGTTGGTGGTGTCCCAGCCCTCTTCGGCGTTGTTGCGGGGCTCCTCGTGGCGCCGGATGTCCTGCTCGTGGACCACGCGGAAGGTCGTGAACGCTTCCTCGGCCTCATCGATGGCCAGTTGCAGCGCCTGGTAGATCGCGTCCAGGGAGGTGCCGACTTCCGGCTCCAGCGGGAATTCCTCGTCCGACTTCTGCGCGAGGATGGCGAAGGTGTTCGCCACGCTCGCCAGGGCTTCGGGGAAGCCCTTGATGGTGTCGTGGACGTGCATCATGCCGTCCGGGTCGTAGTTCTTCGCCGCGGCTTCCATCTCGGAGGCCGACTCGTTGAACAGGAAGCCGGGCCCGGCGGTGGTGGACATGGTGGTGGAACCTCCTGTGCTGGTGCCTGCGTAGGCGTGGTGGCTGCGGGGAGCGCGCCGGACCCTGGAGCCGATCGGCTCCTCGTCTTCCTCGGCGGCGGCGTTGTCGAGCGTGGCCTTGTACTCCGCGCGGATGAGGAAGTCGCGCTCTTCCCTGGCCCGCCGCGCGGCGGCGGCCAACCGGGCGTACACGCGCTGGCCGGGCCACATCAGCCAGCGCCAGCCGAGCCGGACCCCGATCGGGTGGGTGATCATCCCGATGGCGAAGAACGGCACGCTGATCGCGGCAGCGAGCACCTTGCGGCCGTAGCAGCGCAGCGCGGAGGCGGTCAGCCGCCGCCACAACCGCCACCGGGCCCACGCCCGTTTCCGCAGCTCCCGCATCCCGGCCAGCCGCCGCGCGGTGCGCTCATCCTTGGCCGCGCGGACGCGTGAGCGCATCCGGCGCATGGCCTGCCGCATCCGCTCCCGAGCCGACCCCACCAGGCCCCTGATGCCCCCGCCCCTGGTACGCGGGGCGCGGCTACCAGCCGCCTTGGACCTGGGGGACTTGGACAAGCCCAACCCCTTGCCTCCCGACCCCCGGCCGCTGGAGCCTTTGCGCCTGGTTGCCCGCTGCTCGGCCTTCCGAGCGGCCTTGGCCGCGCGCCGGGCGTCGCTCAGATTCCGCCGGTCAGCGGTGTCCTGACGGCGCCGCTCAGCACGCGTGGGGGCGGCCGCCTGACGGTCCGCACGGGCCGCCTTGACCGCGCCGAACGCGCCCTTGACGCCCCTGGGGCTGCGGCCAGCCTCGGCCGCCCGGAGCTTGGCCGCCTGACCTGCCGCGCGCAGCGACCGAGCCCCGCTCCGGCCCGCACTGCCCAGAGCCGCGTGGGCGCCGTTGCCGCGGCCTCGGGGGCTGCCTCCAGCTCGGCCAGTACCGGCATGACCCGCGCTGGAGCCGTGCCGGGCACGACGGCCGCTCGATCCGAAGCCGGTACGACCGGAGCGGGGGTCGGCGTTCCCGCCTCCGTGGCGCCTGCCCCCGTGGGTACCGGTGGTGGTCTTCTTGGCCGCCGACCGGCGGCGCAGTGCTGCGGCACCGGCCGCGGTCGCGGCGATGCCGGCGGCCGCCAGACCCGTGATGGGGGCTCCGGCGGTCAGGACGGAGGCGGATACGGCGGCAACAGTGCTGTTGGCGCCGATGACCGTCAGCGGAACAGCAGGAAGGCCGCCCGGCGTATGCGCCAGCCCACCACCCGGAACCTCCGGCTCGGCCGCCGGTGCGTGGTCCGGTGCGGGCGGTGCGTCGGGGATCTGTTCATCATCGGTCGCGGTCTCGTCGGCGGTCAGGATGGTGTCGGACACTGGTCACACTCCTTTCCAGGAGCAAGGAGGGCGGCCCCGGCCGGGCCTGGACAGCGGGCCGGGGCCGCCTGGTGCGTCACTTGGACTTGTTGAGGTAGGCCGCCAGGGCCAGGAGCGCGGTGGCCAGCTGCGTTTCGGTGGTCAGCGTGGCGGGGTCGTGGCTCTGGTGGGCGATCTGCGCGTTCTGGATGTGGTCGTACGCCTGGGCGGCCAGCTCATCCGGTTGCAGACGCTTCAGCTCACGGACGGAGGTACGGCCGGAGAACAGCCGAGCAATCACCGCGGGGTCCTTCCTGTCATCAGGGCTGTTGGGGGGACGTGGGATCAGGTGTGGCTGGGGTGGGCGGCGGCGATCTCCTGCCACCGCCGGTTCTCGACCGCGTCAGCGCGGGTCAGCCGGACGGTGAACGCGCAGCCGGGAACCGCGCAGCGGTGCGTGACCGTGTGAGGCGCCTGCCTGAGCTGGTGCAGGGTGTCGCGGAAGGCGATGTACAACGCCAGCGCGCAGGCCACAACGAGGGCCAGCGGCACGTCGTAGGTGCTGAGCTGGTACCCCAGATAGCCAACCATCGCTGCGGCGACGACCTCGGCGAGCATGGGGAAAAGACGCTGCTTCACGAATGCCTCCAAAGGCATGAACAGAGTGATGGGAATCGGGTCAGGCAGCGAGACCGAGCGGATAGGCGCAGGTCGCGCACGCCCCGACCGAGGGTGGGATGACGTATCCGGCGTCGCGTCGGCAGGTGGGGCAGGTGCGGCGGGCGGTGTTCGCCTTGGCCAGCGCTGCCCACTTCGCCGGGGTCATGGGTCGGACGGGCTTGGCCCGGTCGATGCGGTACAGGTACGCGACCAGCGACCCGCGCCCGCGTCTGGGGCGCTGGAGCTCGGCGACGACGTCCTGTCCGCCGGGGCGCAGGTTCATCGCGCGGAGCTGTCGGCGCGTGGCCAGTCCGTCCGGCGCCAGGTGCCACCGGTAGACCGGCAGGGCGGTCATGAGCGGGCGGTGCCGTTGACGCCGGTCAGGGCGCGCGGCTGGTGCGCGGTGAGCTGCGCGGCGCGCGCGGCACGGAAGTCACGCAGCCAGTTCCGCGCGTTCCCCGGGTCCACCGAGCATCGCTCGGCCAGTTCCGCGGCGCTCGGCTCGGCCCCGTTGCTGGTGGTGACCTGGGACAGGTAGAGCTGCCATCCGGCTTGCTTGGCCTCGGACTTGAACACCGGGTCCGGGTCGCTCGCGGCATGCTCGGCCACGTCCCCCAACAGCCGCTCCCGCAGCGCGGTGGCTTCCTCGATCTGGTCCGTGACCTGCTGCAACGCGGTGCGCGCTTGGTCGTGGGTCCGCTGAAGAGCGTCGGTCTTGACGGTCAGTCGCTCCAGCCGCTGCTGCTCGTCTTCGACGGTGGTGCGGATGCGGTCGGCTTCCTGCTGCGCGGCAGTGATCAGGCCATCCGCGCGCTTCCGCGCGGCCTCCTCGGCCTGCCGCGCGTCCTCCGCGCGCTGCCGCGCAGCCTCCACCTCACCATCCACACCCTGCCGCTGCTCAAGCAGAGCGGCGTGCTCTTCACGGGCCGCTTCGAGGTCGCGCTGCGCGGTACGCAGGGCCTCTTCCGCGCGCTCCCGCGCGGCTTCGGCCTCCTGCCGCGCGGCATCCGCGCGCGAGCACTCCAACCGCTCCGCAGCCGGGGTGACCGCCAGGCCCTCGATCAGCGCCAGTACCGCCGGGGCGTCCGCGTAGTTCAGGCGAGCCACCTCATCCGCGCGGGTGAGCGCGGCCAGACGGCGCACCAGGGCCAGCGACTGGCCGGTGTCGGTGGCGACATCGGCACGATCCAGCGCCTTCTGCGCCCTGCGCCGCAACACCCGCAACCGGCGCCGCGCCCGCCGGGAGCTCCCCTTGACTGGCCCGGTTTCCAGGGCCAGGCGGAGCCGGTAGACCCGGTGCGCGGCCCGCTGCGCCAGCGCGGCACGGGCGACGGTGGAGGAGGAGGTGCGGGCGTCCAGGCCCAGCAGCGCGAAGAGGGCGGCCCAGGCGTGCTGCCACAGCAGCACCACCAGCCGGACCGGGCCCGGCCGCCCACCCGTCTCGTCCTGGTCGGGGCGCTCGTGGTGCAGCTTGCTGCGCAGTTGCAGTTCGATTAGCCAGGCGGCCAGGCCGGGGATGGCGGCCAGGACCGGGCGGGCCCACCAGTTCGGGGCGTGGACGGCGTTCATCGCGGCGGAGAAGGACACCAGCAGCCAGGCGGTGCGGTGCATCAGCCGCAACTCCGGCGTCCACCCCACCTCCGGATCAGCCGCCCGGTACATCATCACCAGCAGCGTCATCTCGGCCGCGTCGAACACCGCGATGAACGCCACCGCCAGCAGTGCCGGCAGTCCTGCGGTGCCGGTGGCGAATCCCCACAGGCCGTGGACGGAGACGGCGACGCCTCCGAGGGCGACGACGGCCTGGGGGCCGATGCCGGACAGCCACGCCGACTTCCGCAGCCGCCCCACCGCCCACGCCGCGAGCGCGAGCACCAGCACAGCGGCAGCCAGGGGAGCGGCCCAGGAGAGCCAGCCCGGAGCGGCCGGGAATAGCTCGAACAGCCAGGAGGTCATTGGATGCCTCCCCCGGTGTCGAGGTCGGTGCCCCGGCGGCCGTCGCGGCGGCCGTTGACGGTCCGGTAGGCGGGGGTGAGGGTGTGGGTGATGGACCAGCCGCCGCCGGTCTGCTTGACCCCGTACATCGCCTCATCCGCCCCCCGCAGCGCCGCCGACAGATCGACGGCAGGGCCGGGGCCGGGGGTGTAGAGGTAGGCGCCGATGGAGGCGCCCAGGGGCAGCGGCAGCCCGTCGTAGGTGACCGGGGAGCACAGCCACTGGTGCAGGTGGGTCAGCGCTCCGCGCAGTGTCTCGGGGTCGGGGCAGTGGATGACGGCGGCGAACTCGTCCCCGCCGAGCCGTGCTGCGGTGCCCAGGGGCTCGGCCCACTGGGCCAGGCGCCGGCCGGTCTCGCGGATCGCGGTGTCACCGGCCGCATGGCCGTGGATGTCGTTGACCTGCTTGAAGCCATCGAGGTCAATCACCAGGGTCGCCACGACATCCCGCCGCGTCTTGCGCAGTATCCGAGCGGCGGTCTTCTCGAACGCGGCCCGGCGCGGCAGACCGGTGAGCGCATCCCGCCCGGCCTGGTCGATCAGGCGGTGCTGCCACAGCCCGTGAACGGTCCACCCGGCAGCCAGCGGGGCAGCGGCGGACAGGGCCGCAAGGGTGTGGCTCATGACCGGCCCCTGTTCTCCCGCCAGGCGGCGGCCTCGGCCTCGGAGAACATGTGGCAGTGCCCGACATGCACCTGGATGCCCTCGATCACCGTGACGACGTCCGTGTGCCGGAAGGGGCCGTATCCGGGGTCATTGGTGCGCTCGGTGACATCAGCGTCCAGACGCGCTGCCCACGCCCTCACATCCTCAGCGGTGGGGGCGGTCAGGTGGATCTCGCTGCCATACCTCAAACTCGCCTTCTGCAACGGCAGATCGGCGTGCCGTGTCAGGAGCTCCCGGGCCAGTTCGCCGGTACGCAGCAGGGCCCGCTCATCGGCGGCGATCATCTCCAGCGGCGACTGCACGGCCGTAGTGTTGGTCGCGCTCACGCTGCCACCGCCTTCGACGCGTTCGCGGTCCGGCCCGTGCTGCGAGCCGGGCGGGGGAGGCGGCTGAGGCTGGGGAACAGCACCGGGGCGTGGGCCTCGATGGCCTCGGCAGCGATCCGGCTCACGCTGTCGATCAGCTCGGGGTCGTCGGCGAGGATGTCCCGGGCCGCGTCCAGACGGGCCGCACGCTCCTCGTCGCTCTCTCCCTCCTCGCCGAGCCACAGCTCGAGCGGGGTGCCGAGGGCGAGTTCAAGGTAATCGGCGTCCGTGGCCACCTCGTGGTGGCCGATGAAGCTCTTCATGGGGAAGCTCCGAAGTCGTCGGATGGGCAGGGGAAAGCCGGGGCGGCGGGCTGTCGTTGGTCGGAGGCCGCCGCCCCGGGGGTGGGGCAGAAGGGGGTCAGCGGGTGTAGACGTCGCCGCTGACGCTGTGCGCGCTCACGCGCAGGTTGCGACTGCCGCCGACGCGGACGTCGCCGGAGACCGTCTCCGCCCGCAGGTAGCCGCAGGCGGCATCCGCAGCGCGGACGATGACGTCACCGGAGGTGCTGTTCAGGTCCGCGTCGTTGCCGCTGTAGAGGTCCACGGCGATGTCACCGGAAACGGTGCGGGCGCTGAGCCGATCGGTGACGCGGACGATGTCCAGGTCGCCGGAGGTGGTCTGGGCGCGCAGCTCGCAGGCGCCGTTGAGCCGCAGGTCACCGGAGACGGAGCGGAACTCCATCCGGTCCACGTAGCCGTTGACCACGGCGTCGGCGGACTGGGAGACCACCGCGAGCGAGGAACGCGCCGGCAGGAGCACCCTGGCGCGGATCTCGCTCACCGTCGTCGTGGTGTGGACGCCGTTGCCGTGGATGACGCGTCCGTTGACCATGGTCACGCCGGTCATGGAACCGGTGACCACGCCCATGTGCTGCACGATCCGGTTGCCCCGGATGGTCTGCGTCATCACGTTGCCCGGCAGCTCCGGGACTTCCAGCGCCAGGCTCTGCCCGTCCTGGCGGGCGCGGGCCCGGTTGACCGCGTCCGCGGCCGGGCCCGAACAGTCATCGGTACTCAGCACCACACGAGCCGTGCGCAGACTGTCGATGACCTGGGCATCGACGCTGCCCATCGGCAGGTGAAGGCCCAGCACCACCGGGCCGGGCGTGGACATCTCGAACGTGCGCTCCGTCATACCGAAGCTCCTTGAACGTCAGGGAAGAGGAAGAGGACCGGGGCGGCGGGCTGTCCTTGGCCGGAGGCCACCGCTTCCGGGCGAACGGAACGGGCTGAGCCAGCTCCCCTCACCGCCCGGCACTGGCCAGGCGGATCGGGCAACCGTCAGTCGCGAGCCGCGCCGCTCTCCAGCGCTCGGAGGCCGGCCAGGTTCTTGATGTGCTGATCGGCCAGCTCCTGCCGCTGTGGCAGGGGCAGATGCGTGTGGACGAGCTGGTGGGCAGTCGCCCGGACACGATCGCGGGCCGCTTGAAGCGGCGAACGCGGATCGGCCGGACGCGGGATTGCCGTGGTCACGGCTACTCCTCTACGGCGGTGACAGGCTTTGCGTCTGTCGGGTGGATGGATGGGCCGGGGCGGCGGGCTGTCGTTGGTCGGAGGCCGCCGCCCCGGCGAGCAGGGCAAGGAAGGTTCGCGGAGCGGAGCGGTTCTACCGCTGCCCGCTGCCGCCGCAGGAGCCGCAGGGCTGGCGGGTCTGCGAACCGTTGCCGGTGATGACCCACTGGCCTTCACCGGTGCCGTTGCAGGTGGTACAGCGGATCGGGATGTTCGTCAGCGGTCGGGTGTCCATCACTTGACCCCGCTTCCGCCGCAGGAGCCGCAGGTCCGCCAGGTCTGGCGGGTGACCCCGCCTTCCGAGGTGTCCTCGGTCCGACCGCCGGCGCCCCCGCAGGAGCCACACGTCGCTGCCATCAGCGCACACCCCCCGACCGGACGCGCCGCAGGGCCTCGTCCATGTCCGGGTCGCTGTCACCGGGGTTCGCGGCGAGTAAGCCGCGTGTCATGCTGGTGATCACAGGTTGCCTCTCCTACAGGTGCCTGTTGCGGTCCCCGGGGTGCCACCCGGGGACCGCGCATTCGTTCTCATCAAGCAGACAGGCAAGCCGACGGCTCAGGGCCAGGTGCGGCGTCCTGTCTGCATGACGAGCGGCAGTCGTGATGGGGACATCACCCCCGGGCTGCCTCTCGCAGGTACGGCATTCCGACAGGCCCTCTCCAGGTGCCCATGTGCCGCCCTTAAGCGCGTGCGTACGGCCGGTTGCCTCGGTCAGTTGCGCCCGTCTGCCCGGTATCGGGTACGGGGATGATCCGCTCGCTCAGCGCAGCCGTCCCGGTGTCACCCAAGACGGCCACCGGCCGCACGTCCGGGGATGTTCCGGCCTCCCCGGCCGCCGTTCTGACCTGCTCCGCTCGCCCCGGGCCCGACCTTGCGGGCCCGCGGACTCAGCCGCTGTCACCTCCCGGATCGCCTCCGGGGTCGTCACCAGCGAGTCGCGCAGGTCTTCAGTTCTCAAGCCAACAACCGCTGCCTTTGGGCTCGTTTCACGGAGTCCTCCGGCGCGTTGCGATACATGTAATACATGTATCGCTCCACCCGTCAAGCGACTGCGAGGAGCAGCGCTTCCTTGATGTGACTCCAGGTTGCTGGCGGGCCGTCAGACGTACGACTGCGCTGATGGACGGCTCCGGGACGACTCGCTAAGGTCGAAGTCGTCCCAAGACGTCCCTGCCGTGCGGGAGGACGACGAGATGGCCAATGAGCGGCTCCGAGGCGCGATCTTGGAGCGCGGATTGACCTACGAAGAGGTCGCGGAGCGCTTGGGCGTTGCGGCCAAGACGGTGGAGCGTTGGATCAGTGAGCCCAACCGCAAGCCCTATCGCCGGTTTCAGTACGCGGTCGCCTCTTTGCTGAGGTACGAGGTCTCCTACCTCTGGCCCGATGAGCGCACCATGGCGGAAGTCGCAGCTGCGGGTAATGCCGAGTTGGTCAAGCTCTACCCGCACCGATCCGCCGTACCGCACAGCCTTTGGCCCGCTCTCTTCTCTCAGGCCGTCCGGCACTTCGATGTGCTCGTGTACTCCGGCTTCTGGCTCACGGAAGATCCTGCATTTCTGCGGGTGGTGAAGGAGAAGGCCAGTGGCGGCGTGCCGGTCCGATTCATGCTCGGCGACCCGGACAGCGCGGCCGTCGCGACTCGCGGTGATGACGAGGGCATCGGTCCAGCGATGGCCAGCAAAATTCGTAACGCCCTGCTGAATTACAGCCCTCTGTTCGGCCTGCCGGGCGTGGAGTTCCGGCTGCACAGCACCACGCTCTACAACTCGATCTACCGGACGGATAACGAACTGCTGGCCAACGGCCACGTCTACGGCGTCGGTGCGTACCTCGCACCGGTTCTGCATCTCCAGCGCGTGCCGGGCGGCGAGCTATTCGATACCTACGCCGAAAGCGTCGAACGCGTCTGGGAGAGCGCACGCCCGATTTCGTCACCAACCGATTGCGCAGGCATTCACGCATGAGCCGGATCGACTACTACCACGACCCTGACGCGCCAAAAGCCAACTCCGTCGTGCCATCTATCACCGCTGTAGTCCAGAATGAGGCCGGACGTCTCCTGCTCATTCATAAGACGGATAACGACCTGTGGGCCCTCCCCGGAGGGGGCCACGACATCGGCGAATCCGTCTCCGAAACCGTCGTCCGAGAGGTGGCGGAGGAGACTGGCATCACCGTCGAGGTCGACAACATCGTCGGGCTCTACACGGACCCCAACCACGTGATGGCGTACGACGACGGAGAGGTCCGGCAGCAGTTCTCGATCTGCTTCCGAGCTCACCCCATCGGCGGGGAGCTCCGGACGAGCAGCGAATCAAAAGAGGTCCGCTGGGTCTCCCCAACGGACCTCGATGACCTGGACATCCACCCGTCGATGCGGCTGCGCATCAGGCACGGCCTGGACGCTTCGCGGAACGAGCCCTACCTTGGCTGACCGGCTTCTGCCTCAGCCATTCGGCTCTCGACTCGCGCAGCCGCGGCATGGATCTCGGGGGCAGCGCGCTGAATGAATCGGCCGACGACCGTGTCCGGCCCGTAGCGCTGGACGATCTCATCGAGCCGCGCGGCCGGCGTCGTGTGGCCGCCGTCTGGGGTCGTTGTCATGTCGCAGAAGATGAGCGCATCCACCAGCTCGGGCCGCTCCATCGGGAACTCCCCCTCCAGCTCCTCGCGCAGCCCCCGCTCCTCGGCCTCCAGGAGCGCGCAGGAGTGGTGCGCCACCAGCCTGACGACGCGCTCGTCTGCGCCCTCCTGGTCCCGCAGAAACCGGGCACCGTCGAGGGGATGGAAGCCGGTGGTAGCGATCGAGGGCGAGTACCCGATGTCGTGGAGAACCGCGGCGGCCTCCAAGAGGTCGGCATCGCGGCCGAGGATCGGACGCAGAGAAGCAGCGCACTTCGCGACCCCTAGGGAGTGCGCCCAGCGGCGCGGCAGTGGTTCGGCCAGCAGCGATTCGGAGAGCGCGTATGCCCGCTCGGTCAATGCCATGCTGGCCAGCCTACGAAGTCTGGATGGAAGCCGGGAGAGCACGAACCGTGCGGCCCTTGCCCTGGACCGTCGCGAGCAGCCCTTGCCCTTCCATCTGGGCTAGCGCTCGGCGTACCGCCGTCCGGGACGCACCGAAGTCCTCGCAGAGTCGCGCCTCGGAGGGGTACGCATCCCCGACAGCCAGTGGTGTCGTCGTGATCAGCTCCGTCATTCGCTCGACCAGCGGGCGCCGGTCAGACGTACCGCTTACCGTGCGGCCGGCCCCGGGCGCCGAGTGGATCAGGCCCTCATCCTGTAGCAGTGCCAGGGCTCGCCTGACCGTCGTCCGCGATACGCCGTGATCCCTCATGAGCTGCGCCTCAGAGGGCAGAGTCCCAGTGATCCGCCCCTCCTTTATTCCCTTGCGCAGCGCATCGGCAATCACCAGATATGTACCTCGCGGGCTGGCCCCCGGCATCTGGTCTCCTCCGGTCCTCTTCAGATCCTCGCGCCTTCAGGTCTTCACGACCCAGCCCTAGCCTCGCATGATCACCTCCCTCCCGGATCGGATCGAGCGGCCGTTAGCGCCACCAGCGAGGCAACCAGCCTCACTGAGCAAGTAAGTCAGACCCGGTATCAGGCTCGCCTTGCTGTCGTTGAGGCGGACGTCGAAACTGGACGACCTCACCCTCGCTCGCTGAGGTGGTACCCGTTCGCGGGCGGAGATCTTGAGGAAGAGGAGCAATCGAGCGAAGAACGGTCGGGTGGATCGCTAGATGCTCGGCAGCGTTGATATACGGCTTGGCCCCGAACTGGCGAGTTAGAAGGGTCCCGAGCAATAGAGGTGTCTCTTGTCCGACTGTCACAGGCTCGTTCTTACGCCAGCCTCTTTGGGTGAGCTGAACGTAAAGGGATCGTTTGCGGCTATCGCTTAGGTTCCCGATCGCGTAGCCTCGCATGATCAGTGCCTGAATGGACACTCCCCAGGTTGCTTTTAGGCGTGCGTAGCCGGTCAGGGATAGCCGATCTGTGATCTCCGCGACTGCTCTCTCGCGAGGCACAAGAAGTGCACCTGCGAATCTATTCGCTTCTGTCTCCGGATCCGTCGCATGTGGGCGGAAAGTGTGGAGAATCAAATGAGCGAGTTCGTGCGCGAGCGTGAATCGATCCCTATCACCCTGGGCGCCGGGAAAATAAGTAATGAGTGCCGTTTCGCCTATTCCGCCCCAATATGAGAGGCCAAAATGGTTCTGCGTGGCGCTCCGTTCCTCACTAACAGGGTCAGTGAGCACAATGGGCGCAACTGCGATGCCCGTTCTCTCCATGGCCCGCGTCAGGTTGGGGATTGGCTTGTCAGGAGCAAGCCGAAGAACCTTGCGTGTAGCGTCCGCCAGCTCTTCAATATCTTCAGGCTTCAGTTCATCCGCTGTGGCGTACGGGAGGGGAGGCACCGGGTAGCGAGCATCCTGGAGGATGTCTTCACTTACCCGGTAGCTCTCCCCATAGAAGGCTT
The DNA here is from genome assembly GCF_014712245.1 of Streptomyces sp. 5-10. Taxonomy (NCBI): domain Bacteria; kingdom Bacillati; phylum Actinomycetota; class Actinomycetes; order Kitasatosporales; family Streptomycetaceae; genus Streptomyces; species Streptomyces sp. 5-10. The sequence continues at coordinate 61,869 of NZ_JACVYG010000006.1, read as the reverse complement.
GAACCCGCTTTGTGACGGTGCGACTTGCTGATGCAAGCTTGCGGAAATGGAGCGAGTCTCGCGGGATGGTAGAGGGGCGCGCGTAGAAGAAGGACATCGGTGTACCGGTTCCATCAGCTACAGCGCGTAGGCCCTCCTCCGTGGCGTCTCGGGCCCCCGTCTCGACTTGAGAGATCCAACTCTTGCTCATGCCGCATATGTCCGACAGCGCGGCCCCTGTGAGGCCCAACAGTTCTCTCAGGGTGCGCAGGCGCTCACCAGGTGAAGCCCCTAGCACCGTGCTCATTTGCCGTCATCCTCCATAGGTATATCGATCTCGTCGAGGCCCTCTGCGGCAGGCTCGAAGTGCAAGTTCTTCAGATCGACCGCAGTCTCAGGCAGGGGGAAGTCTAGATCGGTTTTCGCCTTGCCGCCGAAGTTCCACCTGCCGATGGGACGAACCACCCGAAAGGATGGCACTCCCGTTCCTGCATTGATGCGCCATAGCGCGAGCAACTTGTCGTTCGGGGGTCCCTGGAGCTTTTCCTGTAGCGGCAGAGGGGGGTTGTGGTAATAAGCGGTGCGTGCCCGGTTCGGCCCTGGCGGGGGCACATCCTTGTCGTTGAGGGCATGCAAGACGCGTACCGAGTACTCGCTATCAGTTAGGGACAGCTCCCCGTTGCGCGCGTGGTTGCCCGCGAGTGCCCAGACTCCGAGGTTCGTCCTGCGCAACCTGTAGTGCGCAAGTGCCCGAATCGTGTGTGTTCCGTGCCATGTGTACACGTGGTGGGAGAGCTCTGGCAGCGCTTCGTCGCGGCGCTGAACCGCCCATGCGAAGACGTCATGGAGCGGCTCGCAGAGGTCCGCGAGGGCATCGCGTACGCGCTCAACCTCATCCTTAATCATGGGCGTGAAATTATCACAGTACAAATTAAGGGTGTAAGGGTGCGTGCCGGCCATCTCGCCCCCGGGGCGCTCGTCGGGGGCTGCCCGCGCTCCGTCATGCGGGACGAAGGGCCCTTGGCCACGAGACAGGCACGTGGCCAACCTGCGGCCAGGCTGAGGCCGCTATCGGCGGGACGCGAAGTCGGCATGCAGGTCAGAGGGGCCATCGCTTCTGTGTGGACGACCCAAAGCCGTTGCCGCTTGCGCCCCTAGCTGTGCCACACGCGCCGGGCGCACACCTATCCGCGTCCATGCGCTCTACCGCAGAACTCCGAGGTCGCGAGGCTGGCAGGACAACGCTCTCGACCCGCCGGAGGCAAAGTGGCTCAGCAGAAGAAGAAGTGGGACCAACCTAAGTGCGGGGCTCCGCTGAAGTACCGCCGTGGTCGTTGCAAGCAACCAGCGCAGATAGGACGCACGTGGTGCGCGGACCACCCTCCCGCCTGGACGAAAGAGGGGGTGGCCAAGCGGAAGGCCGAGGAAGCCAAGCGAGCCCGTAAGCGGTGATCATGTGGGCTGAGACAGGTTCGCTCCGTCTCAGCCCACGCGAGCACCCCGCTGCGCGCTCTGTCGCTGAGGGGCACCCCGAGAGGTCAGGTCGCTCAACACGCCTCACAGGCGAACGGCCGAGCCGAAGATCTGTTGTCCTGGTCTTTGTCCAGTGCGCTGACGTACGCCACCGTTCACCGACGTACGCGTCCCCCGTCTGAGCTGCTGCATGAACGCCCACGGACGCCCCCGTACGGCCATGCGGACAGTTGGAAAGCGTGTTGGGGGCAACCCCTCACGAGTTCGAATCTCGTATCCTCCGCCAGTGCCTTCACCGGGCACGATGCCGAAGGGCCCCACCGCTCGCGGTGGGGCCCTTCGGCGTTCTCCGTCTTACTTTGCGTCTCGGCTGGGGCCGACGGCTGCCGTCCCGTCGAACGGATTCCGCTGCTGCGGGAAGGTGGGCGCGCAGTCGGGGCAGGCGTACACCGTGCCGCCGCCGACGCTCGCGCCGTGCCCGATCGCGACCACGACCGGATGCCTGGTGGTCGTCAGGCAACGGGCGCAGACCTGAACGCTCACCGGGCCGTCGCCCCCTCGGCCGGCTCAGCGGCAATCGCCCGCACCAGGACCTCGCGCAGCCGGACCGCGTCGGTCAGGTACCGGTCCGGCCCCACCGGGATGCGCCAGTGCAATCGCGGACCATCCGTCCAGCCCGCGGGGGGCACGCCGACGTACGTAACCGCGGCTCCCTGCACGCACAGGGCCTGTACCTGCTGCAAGCCGCGCCAGTCCTGGGCATGGCCCGCCGGGACGAGCCAATACATCAATCCGTAGTCGGCGATGACAGCACCGGACGCGTCGGCGAGCAGCTTCAGCGCGCACTCGCCGATGTCCGCTGAGGCCCGTACCGCGTCCCAGTACAGCCCGACTTGAACCAGCTCCACGTCGTCGCCGTTCGGCGGCATCCACGGCAAGGTCTTGGTGGTCATGCGTCTCCTTCCCCGTTACGGGTAGTGAGGAGACGGAACCGTGCGTCATGCTGAAGCGGCCAGCTCCGACCCGCGCCGCGCATGTCCGTATGCGGTCAGCGCATACGGACAACGGACGAACGGCGAGACCCAGGTACGAAACAGGGGTGGGCATGAACTGGTCTGCGCAGGCGATCTGGGACGCCTCCCGCCGAGGTGACTTCGGCCGGGTGGTGAGCCTGGCTCGCCGCGCCACCGGCGTCTCTCAACGTCAGCTCGGTGACGCTTGCGGAATCAGCCAGTCCGCCGTCTCACGCCTCGAAGGCCGCGGCGCGGCCTCCTACGACATGACCATCCTGGCGAGAGCCGCCACGCATCTGCACATTCCCCCGCGTCTGGTCGGTCTCGCCGACCACGCGGCGGCCCAGGCCGCCGAGAATGGACCGCTCGACGTGGACCGGCGCAACTTCCTCGCGGGGACCGCGGCGATAGCCGCCGCACCCGCGCTCACCGCACTTCGCCCCCACCCCGTGGACGCCGACCAAGCGGCAATACTCCGCACGGCCACCACAGCCTTCCGCCGCCTGGACGGCACCACTCCTTCCCGGCACCTGTCCGAACCGGTCCTGGCGCACCTGCGGCTCTCCCAGACCATCACGAGCGAGGCCGAGAACCCGGAGCAGCGCGCCCGTCTGGCCGCCGTGGGCAGCGAAGCGGCGTCCCTCGCCGGGTGGCTGGCCTGGGACATGAACGACATCGGCTCGGCCCGTACGTGGTACGGCGCAGCCATCAAGGCCGCCCGCACCTCCGGCGACCGGCTGCTCCTCGCGTACCAACTCGGCAGCCTGGCCGGTTTCGAGGCGGACGCCGGTAACGCCGCCCAGGCGCTGTCGCTCATCCACCGGGCCCGTCGCCATCTGGGCGAAGACGCACCGGCCATCGGCTCAGCGTGGCTCAGCACCGTGGAAGCCCAAGCACACGCGGCATCCGGAAACGCGACTGCCGCGGACACCTCCCTGCTCCAAGCCGCCCGCAGCACAGACGCCCTCCAGGACGAGCAGCCGCCCCCGTGGCCCTGGGTGTTCACCTTCACCCACAGCAAGGTCGCAGCGGCCCGGCTGACCTGTGGTGCGCGGCTCGGCCTGCCGAAGTGGGTAGCCGACTCCCAAGACGCAGCGGCTGCCGCGCTGACATCGAGCCACGAGAAACAACGCGCGCTGCTGAAACTCGACCTCGCCGCCGCACACCTCACAAGCGGTCGACTAGACGGCGCGTTCGCCCTCGCCACTCGCGCCCTGGAGACCGGCCTGCGGTACCGATCGGGCCGGATCGTCGAGCGAGCCCGGGGACTCCGACGGACCTACGCGTCGCCGACTCCCCCCAAGATCGTCCGCGACTTCGACGACCGACTGCACGGCATCTACCTGTGACCACGAAAGGACACTTCATGCGACTGGGCATCACCGGCCACCGAGGTCTGCCCCCGAAGACGGAGCGCCTGGTTCGCCTGGCCCTAGAAGGCGAAGTCACGCGCCGCGGACCCGATCTGGTCGGAATCTCCTGCATCGCCGACGGCCCGGACGCCTGGTTCGCAGAGCTGGTGCTGAAGGCCGGCGGCCACCTTGAGGTCGTGGCGCCCGCGAAGCAGTACCGCGACGGTCTGCCGGAGGAACACCACGAAACCTACGACCGCCTCCTCAAGCAGGCGACCGAGGTCCACCGCACGGGTCTGGTCGAGTCCAACTCGCAAGCCCACATGACCGGGAGCGAAATACTGGTCGACCTCGCGGACGAACTGATCGCCGTCTGGGACGGCCAACCGGCCCGCGGCTACGGCGGCACCGCCGACGTCGTGACCTATGCCAACCGCACCGGCGTCCCCACCCGAGTGATCTGGCCGAGGGGTGCCACCCGCGACTGACCGCACCGCAGGAGGGCTCCCTCCTGCATATGCCGAACCGACGCGAGCGGTGTCAAGGCGGCTCGCTCCGCTCCCCGCGCGCGGCCCGGCCCCCGGCCGGGCCTGCGCTCCTGTCTCCGCCCCGCTCCAGCCCGGCCGGTGTCCGTGCCGCGCGCGTGGACGAGCCGAGGGCCACAAGGCGAACACCGTGGGTGAGCCGCCAAGGTCAGAACGGTGCCTCCGGCGGGGGATCGGCCGGCACCGGGATGGATGGGGCGCCGTCGCCGACTGCGGGTTCGTCGTAGCGTGCGCGGGGGTTCCATCCCGTACGCCGTCGACCCAGGCAAAGCCGAGCAGACGCGGTTCCTGGCGTCCAGGTCGTTCGTACAGTGGCGCGCTCCGCCAGGAACCCCGCCTGCTCTACGGTGTGTGGGTCGACGGCGTACGGGATGGAAGCTGGGGCGAGTGGGGGCTTAGGTCCGGCTGGACGTCGGCGCACCGAAGCACTAGACCTACGCAGCTACCAAGATTCAGCCGTCGGCGTGCCATCCGGATCGAGCCCGTGCGGCCAAGGGTCCTCGAACCCTTCGCGGCTTGCTCTCTCCTTCGAGAGCGTACGTACGGCACCTGCGTCCCCGGCATTAGCAGCCTGTAGCGCAATCTCAGCCGCACCAGCGTGATCGCCCGTATACTCTTTGAGCTCACTGAGTCGACACAAGGCATATGTATTTCCTGCCTCGATCGCTCGCCAATAAAGAGACTCAGCCTCCTTAAGATTTCCGGCTTTTTTCATCAAGTCGGCGAGGGGCGCTAGCGGAGCATTATCGCCCGACCCAATGAGCGCTCGATACAGAGCTTCCGCTTCCTTTAGCTTACCGCCCTTCTCTCGATTGTTCGCAAGCTCGATTAAGGCGTACGCATTCCCATCTCGCCCGGCACGCTCCAGCATCTTTTCAGCTTGATCATCATCTTCTGACTTAAGCAACAGGTAGTGACACATAATTCCATAAGTGTCACCATTGCGGCTGGCATCTGCTACGGCATCGAGAAATCCTCTATAATCCCCAGCATCCCCCTTCTCTTCGATTCCAAAAATTGGATGCGCTACCTTTTTTCTTGAGTCCCACGGCCCCATAGATGAGTGCCGTGCTCCCGCCACTCTGTCCAGACGCCCTATCGTTGCGCGTGCGGCCTGGCGCACCATGAGACAGATCGAGCGAGTGAACAGAGAGATGGCCTCGAGACCGTCTCCACCTCTGTCGGATACGATTCGCCCCAGGGAGCCCAGAGCTTCGGTATCCCCTAGATCTAAAGCTTGCCGGTACAGCCTCTCTGCCTTTTCCACATCCCCCAAATTCTCGTAAATCTCGGCGAGGCGATAAGTGGCCTCCCCGTCGCCGGCTCCAGAAGCCTTCCGGTACCACTCTTCGGCCCCGTCTCTGTCACCGGCGTCTTCACGAAGATACCCCACACTATTCATGGCGCGAGCATTCCCTATTTCGGCTGCCCGCCGATATAGAGACTCGGCCAATTCGGGGTGTTCTTCCATCCATATATCCGCTAGCTCAATCACCGCAGAGGCATCCCCTTGTTCCTCAACCCGTCTGGTTAGGCGATGGGCCCAGTAGAGTCGGTGCCGGCCGTGAGCAGCGACGGCCAGATTTGCGAGTTCTACGGAATCCGTTAGATGCTCATGAGCTGCCTCCCAGAACGAAGCTGGCGGGCAAAATTGGTTACGCTCAAGTCGTCCCAGTTGTTCGAGCGAGTCTGCCAGTCGGTATTTACTCGATCCGATATCGGTTATCTGGTGCAGTTGATTTCGATAAGACGCGCCGCGAATGCGAACGGGCGCCAGGGGCGCCAAGTCCCCATGGACTGGCCTATTGGATTCGCAAAAGGCTTCGTCAAGCCAATTAGACCCAAGAGTCAAGTATTCGGGATCTGTGAGATAGTCCTCTGCCGCATGAGCAAGAAAACTCCCCGGTATGTGATTCCCGACACCGAAGCGATGTCCGTCCATGGCGGCCTGGATCAATGCTCTCACGGCAGGGGCGGCCATTCTGTACCGCTCGGACAAGGCTGGAGCTCCTGCGAGATATTGAGTTAGGCGCCCGTCTTGCGCTTGCTTTAATGCTTGAGCCAGTTGCGGGTCGCCTGCGCTTGCCATGACCCGGGCATCTCTGATTGCGACTGCGTCAAAATTGTCTGGAACTGAGATCAAGCGCCCCGCCAAGAGTTCCCGCGTTTGCGGGTATGGATCCTGCTTTCCCGGTGCGGGAAGAGTCGTGTATTCAGTCGCGTAGTTGTTCCATAACGTACCCAAAATCAGGATTGGGCTAATCTGTCGGTTAAGTAGGAGAGATCGAAGGGCGGCCGCAATGTGCTCTCCCACCCCTTGACCGGCACCAATGTAATGCTGGGCTTCGTTTAGCCATACCACAGTGCGCGGCCCCACACGCTTGAGATCGTTCAAGGCGGCCTCAGCTCGTGTGGGGTCGAATGGGTGCCAGAGGCACCATCCCCGAGGCGCTAGGGGTTGAATCGCCTCCCAACACGCGCGGGTCTTCCCCGTCGAGGACGGACCGACCAGCACGACCATCCCGCTTTGGCCGTCGGCTGCCGCCTCAACAAGATTCTTAAGATCTCGATCGTGGTTACGACGTACATAGCCGGGCAGCCGGCGAGCCTGCATGCTCTTCGGTTCACTCAAAGCAGGTACGACGTCAATGGCCGGATGAACTTCAAGGTCGTGGGGGTCAAACTCAGCGATTGGCCGCCCAATGCCCCCCTCTAGGGAGGCCGCGCTCCCCTCTGGAGACCTGTGTTGAACACCAACAGCGGTCGTCCGAAGCTTCAGGAGAGCCTGCACGTCGAGGTGGAGTGCTCGGGCAAGCGCGCCAACAGTTCGGGCGGAGGGAGCAGGAGCGGACCTGTTGAACGCTTCGCTGACAGCAGTTCGTCCCAACTCCGAGCGCCGTGCAAGGGCAGTTTTCGTTATACCCAGCTCCGCCAACCCGCACTCCAGACGAGCACGTAGTTCAGCCAGGGCCGCCTCAGACGACGAATCATCCTCCATGGCCATGCCATCTCCCGTGGTCGTTCGCTCCTGTTCGTCTTCGACCAGTTCTACCGTCGCGGACCACAACGAACAGCAACTTGACGAGATTGAGCGGCACAAGCTGACGCACCGATAGGAGATCGATCGTGTCTGACCACTCTGCCGTTGTTGTTCTGGGCTGCGCCGTGGTCGTGTTGCTCGCTGTGCTTGTCGCGATTGCTGCCGCAGCCTTTGCACGCCGAGATCGCGCCACCTACCCCGTAGCTTGCTCGAAGGCAGCCGCAGCATTCGGAACGGCCCTGACACTGGCTTGCAGTGTCACTACGGCGTTGGTGGCCGTCACACGCTGATCAAAGGTCTCCAGCCCGCCGGAGCCCCCTCATTGATCGCCTCCACCGACCTCGGCAAGCAGATTCGCGACGCGACTGATCGCCCCCTCGATCACCGTCTCGCCGCCGAGTTCTGGGGCATCACCGACCCCCATCTGGCCATGAAGGTGAACGCGATCGTCGGCGGCACCCCCGCCTACCGGCGCGAGTTCGCGCGCGGCGACACCCCCGCAGGACCGGACGACTTCGATGACTGGGTCGTCCGCACCGTCCTCAATCCCGAAACCCCCCTCTTCCGCGAGGCCCGCTATCTCCTCGCGGAAGAGCCCGACCTTCGCGACCCGGCCCTGTACCTGTCCGTCCTGGCCGCCGTCGCCGACGGCAACGCCACTCGCGGAGGCATGGCCGGCTATCTGGAACGCAAGGCCACCGACATCGCGCACCCCATCAACGTCCTCGAAGACGCCGGGCTGCTGCACCGAGACGCCGACGCCTTCCGCGACAACCGGCCCACCTACCGCATCGCCGAACCCTTGATCGGCTTCTACCACGCCATCATGCGCCCGGTCTGGGACCAACTCGAACACCCCGGCAGCGCGCCACGGGTCTGGCAGGCCAGTCGTCGTCGCTTCGTCAGCAACGTCCTCGGGCCCCATTTCGAACAGGTCTGCCGTGACTGGGCCCTTCATCACGCCGACCCCGAACTCCTGGGCGGACTACCCGCCCACGTCGGACATGGCGTCGTCCACGACTCCAAGACCCGCACCAGCCACGAGGTCGACGTGGCGGTCATCGGTATCGCCGACGGCGCCAAGCCACCGCTCCTGGCCATCGGGGAGGCCAAGTGGAACGACACCATGGGCATGGTCCACATCAACCGCCTCCAGCACATCCGCGACCTCGTCATGCGGGCGGGACGCTACGACACGAGCGCCACACGGCTCATCTGCTTCAGCGGAGCTGGATTCAATGACAAGGCGTACGCCGCGGCGGCAGCCGATCCGGGCATCCGACTGATCGACCTGGCGGCCCTCTACGGGCAGGTCTGAAGCACGCCCCCCCGCTTACCCGGCCGGCAGGAACAAATGTGGGCCGCGTCGCCGACTTCCTGGGAAGCCGACCTCAGCCGAACGAAGGGGAGGCCGCCTTGCGTGCGCGGAGCCAATGCGCCGCAGTGGGTGCCGGTGCACCCGCTCAGGCGGTGCGGCGGTCGCGGGTCAGGTAGAGGGCCGTGGCGGAGGCGATGGCGGTGAGGCCGGTGATCGCGCTCACGATGATCTGCTGGATGCCGCCGAAGGCGAAGTTGGCGGCGACGTTGACGATGGCGGCGAGGGCCAGGACCAGCCAGAGCAGGGACTTCATGAGGGGTTCCTTCCGGAGGGGCCCTTGGTGGGCCGGTGAGTCGGGGGGGTCGTCTTCTTGGGCCGGTGAGTCGGGAGGCGTCTTCTTGGGTCGGGGGTTCGGGGGCCGGGATTCGGGGGTTCGGGTTCGTTTGCTGGGGTCTACGATTCCGGGTTCGCCGCGCCGGCTCGATGGGCCGCGCTCCCGGATCCGTGGTGTAGCGGGCTACACCCCCGCCCATCCACCTACCGGCCGGCGCACTCCGCTCCCGCGGGGGCGGCCGGTCGCTTAGCCTGACCGCCATGCGGGAGACGGTGCGGCGGGCTGGGTGGGCCTCGGTCGAGTTGCTGCGAGCGGCCGGGCTGGCCCTGGCCTCGTACTTGTCCATCGCGGTGGTGATCTTCGCCGCCGTGGCCATGGCCACCGTCGTGGGGGCTGGGGTACTGCCCGAGTCGGTGCTGCTGCTGCGCAGGACGGCCGGGTACAAGCGGCGGCTGGTGGGTGCCTGGACCGGCGAGCCGGTGCCCGAGGCGTACCGGCCGCTGACCGGGGAGGCGTTCGCGCGGGCGCGGGCGGCGGTGGGGGATCCGGCCACCTACCGCGATCTGCGCTGGCTCGTGGCCCACGCCGGTTACGGCTGGCTGCTGGCCTGCTGTGCGATGCCGGTGTGGGTGATCGGGCTGCTCGTCGACGGGGTGTGGTGCGGGCTGCTGGGGAAGCGGGCCGTGGTGTTGCCGCTGATCGAGCGGCTCGTCGACCTCGACGCGGCGTGGTCGCGGGCGCTGCTGCTGCCGTCGCCGGAGGCGCTGCGCAGCGCCCGGCTCGCCGAGCGGGTGGAGGAGCTGTCCGAGACCCGGGCGGGCGCCGTCGCCGCGCACGGGGCCGAGCTGCGGCGCATCGAGCGGGATCTGCACGACGGTGCGCAGGCGCGCCTGGTGGCGCTCTCGATGCGGGTGGGGCTGGCCCGGCGCGCGTACGAGAAGGACCCCGACGCGGCGCACAAGCTGCTGGAGGACGCGCAGGACCAGGCCGAGGAGGCCCTCACCGAGCTGCGCCACGTCGTGCGCGGCATCCATCCGCCGATCCTCACCGACCGCGGACTCGTCGGCGCCGTACGGGCGCTCGCGGCGGGCAGCGGGCTCGAGGTGTCCGTACGGGACGACGGAGTGGAGGACGGGCCCCGGGCCCCGGCGGCGGTCGAGGCCGCCGCGTACTTCGTGATCGCGGAGGCGCTGACCAACGCGGCCAAGCACAGCGGGGCGCGACAGGCGTCGGTCGGCCTCGTCCGGATGCCCGATAGGTTGAGGGTCGCGGTACGGGACGAGGGGCGGGGCGGGGCCGATCCCTCGGGCGGCAGCGGGCTGCTCGGCATGCGGCGCCGGGTCGCGGCGCTCGACGGGACCGTGGAGATGACCAGCCCCGTCGGGGGGCCGACGCTGATCGAAGTGGAGCTGCCGTGCGTGTGGTGATCGCCGAGGACAACGCTCTGCTGAGGGAGGGCATGGTCCTGCTGTTGAACTCCGCCGGGCACGAGGTGGTGGCCGTCGCCTCCAGCGGCCCCGAGGTGCTGCCCGCCCTCCTCGAACACCGCCCGGACGCGGCCGTGCTCGACGTCCGCATGCCGCCGGGCTTCCGCGACGAGGGGCTGCGCGCGGCGCTCGCGGCGCGGCGGGAGATGCCCGGTCTGCCGGTGCTGGTGCTCTCGCAGTACGTCGAGGAGACCTACGCGGCCGAGCTGCTGGCCGACGGCGCGAGCGGGCTCGGCTATCTGCTGAAGGACCGGGTGGGGCGGGTCGAGGAGTTCCTGGACGCGCTGGAACGGGTGGTCGCGGGCGGTACGGCGCTGGACCCGGAGGTGGTCAAGGAGCTGATGACCCGGCGCCGGGACGATCCGGTGGACTCCTTGACGCCGCGCGAGCGCGAGGTGCTGCACCTGATGGCGGAGGGCCGGGACAACGCCACGATCGCCCGGACGCTGGTGGTCTCGGAGCGCGCGGTCAGCAAGCACATCGGCAATGTCTTCGCCAAGCTGGGCCTGCCGCCGAGCGACAGCGGGCACCGGCGGGTGCTGGCGGTCCTGGCGTATCTCAACAAGGGCGCGACGAGCACGGGGGAGTCGGCGGACAGGCGGTGAGGCCGAGCCCGGTGCGGGCCCCGGCCCCGCCGGGGCTCTGCCCCGGGCCCCGCTCCTCAATCTCCCCCAGCTACCGCTGGGAGGTGCCCCCTGGAGGGGCTGGAAACGTACCCTCAGCGCCGGAGGGGCGGAAAACATACCGTCCCCGCAGTGTCGGCCACGCCGGTGGCAGTGAGCCCGCCGCCGCCGTCGCCACGACCACCGCGACGATCGCCGCGGCCTGCACCGGCGGCAGGTACGGCAGCGTGCCCGCCGTGGCCGCGCTGAAGGCCAGCAGGGGGACGGAGGCCACGGCCGCCCCCACCACCAGGCCGGTCACCACCGTGGCCGCCGCCTCCAGCCGCAGCATCCGGCGCAGTTGGCGGCGGCCCGCGCCCGCGAGCCGCAGCAGGCGCAGCTCGGGGCGGCGTCCGGTGGCGATGAGGGCGAGGGTGCTCAGGACGGCGATCACCGTGAAGGCCCCGATCGCCGCGACCACCGCCACCGACACCACCTCGGCCAGCGCCTGGCCCTCCGCCTCGCTCCTCACCGGCGCCGGGTCCCGCTCCACCCGGGCCCCGGGCACCGCCCGCGCCAGCGCCTTCGTGAGCGCCTTACGGTCGGCATCGGGCGCGGCCGCGACCAGGATCCGCCCCGCGCCGGGCATCGACGTGTGGTGCAGCAGCTCATCGCGGGCGAGGAGGAAGTCCCCGAGCGCGATGGAGCGTTCGTACGTCGCCACGACCCGCAGCCGTGCCTCCTGGCCGTCGCCGAACCGCAGGGTCACCATGGAGCCGGGCCGCGCGCCGAGGGAGTCCGCGCGGTCGGCGCCGACGGCGACCGTGCCGGACCGCAGCCGGGCGAGGTCCCCGCTCCGCACCCCCGGGTCGAGGGTGCGCGTCAGCCGCTCCGGGGTGACGCCGAAGACCGGCAGCCGCTCGAGTTCGGGCGAGCCGAGTTGGCTCCGGGCCAGCACCACCGTGCCGGGGACGACCTCCGTCGCCGCCCGCACCCCGGGCACCTCGCGGATCCGCTCCACCGCACCGGCCGTAAGGCCGCCGTCCGCGCGCACCGCCACGTCGGCGTGCAGCACCTGGCGGGCCTGGGCGTCCCCCGCGTGGGTCATGGTCGCGCCCCCGGAGAGCTGGACCCCGGCGAACGCGGTGACCAGCACGATCGGGGTGATCGCCGCGCCCAAGCGGTGGGCGGACGCGGCGCAGTTGGCGGCGGCGAGGCGGCCGCCGGGGCCGAACAGCCGCAGCGGGGCGCCGAGCAGCCGCATCGCCCCCTGCGCGATCCACGGCCCGAGCACCGCGCAGGCGATCACCATCGTCACCGCCGCCGCACCGGCCGCGGCCGCCGCGGTCGCGCCCTGCTGGAGGGCGGCCGTTCCGGCCGAACTCGCGCCCACGCCCAGCAGCACCAGCCCGGCGATGCCCCGCGCCCTGCCGGGCGCCCGCTCGCGCAGCGCCTCCGCCGGGCGCGCCGTGGCGGTCCTGGAGCAGCCGATGAGCGCCGCGATGCGGGCCACCAGGACGGTGACGGCGGCGGTGACCAGGGGCGCGGGCCACAGCAGCGGGGGCAGCGTCAGCTCGAGTCCGGTGGGCAGGGCGCCCCGCGCGTCCAGCAGCGCGCGCAGCCCCAGGTACGCGGGGGCCGCCCCGGCCGCGCCCAGCAGCGCCGCCCAGGCCGCGACCCGCCCGACCTCCCGGCCCACCGCGCCGCGCAGCTGCCCGGGGGTGGCGCCGACCGCCCGCAAGAGGCCCAGTTCGTGGGAGCGTTGGCGCAGCGCCTGGACGATGGTCGACGACACGACGAGCAGTGCCACGAGGACGACGGCCCCGGCCACGGAACCGAGCGCCGCCAGCAGCTCGCCGCGGGCGGGCGCGGCGGCCAGGAACTCGGCCTCGCCGCGCTCGCTTCCGGTCAGGACGCGCACGGTGTCCGGGTCGCCGTCCGCGCGGTGCCCGACGTCGGTGACACCGGCGGTGTCCAGGGCCTTCCGCACCCGTCCGGCCAGCTCCCCCGGGCCGGTGCCGGGTTCGGCGACGACCCCGATGGCGTCCAGGTCCTCCGGGTGGCCGGACAGGCGCCGGGCCTCGGCGCCGGTGAACCAGACGGCGGTACGGGGGCCGTCGGCGACGCCCACGACGGTGTACGACGCGTCCCGGCCGCCCACGCGCAGCGTCAGCCGCGCGCCGACGCGGCCCGCCTCGGCACGGTCCGCCCCACCGCCCACCACCACCTCGTCCGCCCGCTGCGGGGCGCGCCCCGTGCGCAGCGCGTGGGGCGCCAGGCGGGCGGTCTCCCAGGGGCGGCCGGTGGCGGACCGGCCCGCGAGGCCCACCGGGAATTCCACGTCGGCGACGGCCGTCCGCACCCCGGGCACCCCGCGCACCACGCTCAGCGCCGTCCGGGGGATCCGGACCCGCTCGGTGAGCCCGGCGCTCGCGGTCTCGCGCTCGCCCAAGGCCGTCGCGCTGAACCGGGTGTTCTGGTCGCCGGCCACCACGAGATCGGCCCCGGCGTACCGCTCCACCCGTGGCTGTGCGCTCCAGGCCGAGACGAGGGTCAGCCCGAAGGCGCCGAGCAGCAGGGAGGTGAGGGCGAGCGCGGCGAAGACGGCGGTCCACGCCTTACGGTGGGCACGCGTGGCGCGCGCGGCCAGGAGGGCGGCCACCTTCATGCCGTCCGCCCTCCCAGGTCCTTGAGGACGCGGCGGATGTCGGCCGCCTCCGGCCGCTCCTGCCGCCAGACCAGCTTCCCCCGCATCAGGAACAGCGCCTCGTCGGCCCAGGCGGCGGCGAACGGGTCATGGGTGACCATGACGACCGTATGGCCGTCACGGTCGACGGCCTGCCGCAGCAGCGTCAGCACCTCCTCCGCGGCGGCGGGGTCGAGCGCCCCGGTCGGCTCGTCGGCGAAGACGATGTCGGGCGAGGTCACCAGCGCGCGGGCGATCGCCACCCGCTGGCACTGCCCACCGGACAGCTCCGACGGCAAGGAACCGCCCCGGTCCCCCAGCCCGACCGCCGCGAGCGCCCGCAGGTCCCGGCCGTCGACGCTCTGGCCGCCGAGCATCAGCGGCAGGGAGACGTTCTCCGCGACGCTCAGCGACGGCACCAGGTGGTGCGCCTGGAAGACGAAGCCGATCCGCTCCCGCCGCAGCCGGGTCAGCGCCGCCTCCTTCAGCGAGGACAGCTCCGTGCCGCCGATGCGCACCGTGCCCGCCGTCGGCCGGTCCAGCCCGGCGGCGCACTGGAGCAAGGTCGACTTCCCGCACCCCGAGGGGCCCATCACCGCGAGGAACCGTCCGCGCGGCACCGTCAGATGGATGGGGTGCAGCGCCACGGCCCCCGGCTGGTACTCCCGGGTGACCCCGTCCAGGGTCAGCGCGTGGTGCCAGGTCCCCGTCCGCTCCGCGGTGGCCGTCGTACGGCCGCGCCACTGCCGGTTCATCTCTCCGCCCCTCTGTCGCGCCGGGCGGATCAACGGGTCCGCCGGTCATGAAGAACGCTAGAAACGGGCGCGGGCGGGCGGGAGAGAGCGCGGTCCCGTACCGGGAGGGGTACGGGACTCCGGCCCGGGGGTGGAGCTGGCTCCACCCCCTCTCGATCGCCGCAGGTCTTCCCCGGTCCTCCCCCGATCCGCCCCGGCCCCTCCCCGGTCTTACCGGTTCGCGGGCGACTCCCCGGGCGCGCCGCCGTGGCGAACCCCGCCGGGGACAAGATCCTGGACCCCCACAAGACCGGTATATGAGACAGAAGCCCACAGAGAGGCACCAGGCACCCATGGATGTCAGCGCCCGTATCGAGGCCGTCTACGCACAGATCGTGCACCGCAACCCCGGGGAGTCCGAGTTCCACCAGGCGGCGCGCGAGGTGCTGCCGGCCCTCGCCCCCGTGCTCGGCGCGCATCCGGAGTATCTGGAGGCCCGGATCGTGGAGCGGCTGTGCGAGCCGGAGCGGCAGCTCGTCTTCCGGGTGCCGTGGGTGGACGACGACGGCGAGGTCCAGGTCAACCGCGGCTTCCGGGTGGAGTTCAACAGCGCGCTGGGCCCCTACAAGGGCGGCTTGCGCTTCCACCCCAGCGTCGATCTGGGCATCGTGAAGTTCCTCGGCTTCGAGCAGATCTTCAAGAACGCGCTGACCGGCCTCGCCATCGGCGGGGGCAAGGGCGGTGCGGACTTCGACCCCAAGGGGCGCTCGGACGGCGAGGTCATGCGGTTCTGCCAGTCCTTCATGACCGAGCTCCACCGCCACCTGGGCGAGCACACCGACGTGCCGGCCGGGGACATCGGAGTGGGCGCCCGCGAGATCGGCTATCTCTTCGGCCAGTACAAGCGGCTGACCAATCGCTTCGAGGCCGGGGTGCTGACCGGTAAGCCGGTCTCCTGGGGCGGTTCACCCGCGCGTACCGAGGCCACGGGGTACGGCACCGTCCACTTCGTCCAGGAGATGCTGCGCACCCGCAAGAGGGAACTCGACGGCCTTACGGTCGTCGTCTCCGGGTCCGGCAATGTGGCCCTCTACGCCATCGAGAAGGTCCACGCCCTGGGCGGCCGGGTGGTGGCCTGCTCCGACTCCTCCGGCCATGTGGTCGACCCGGACGGCATCGACCTCGCGCTGCTCAAGGAGATCAAGGAGGTACGGCGGCAGCGGATCGCCGCCTATGCCGACGCCAAGCCGGGCGCCGTCTTCTCCGGCCGCGGCTCGGTCTTCGAGCTGCCCTGCGAGGTGGCGCTGCCCTGCGCGACCCAGAACGAGCTGACCGAGCAGAGCGCGATCGCCCTGGTCAAGAACGGTGTACTGGCCGTGGCCGAGGGCGCCAACATGCCCTGCACCCCGGCGGCGATCGAGATCTTCCGGGAGGCCGATGTGCTCTTCGGCCCCGGTAAGGCCGCCAACGCGGGCGGCGTGGCCACCTCCGCGCTGGAGATGCAGCAGAACGCCTCCCGCGAGCGCTGGACCTTCGCCCAGACCGAGGCCCGCCTCGCCGCCGTCATGACCGAGGTCCACACCCTGTGCCGGGCCACCGCCGACCGCTACGGCTGCTCCCCCGACGACTACGCCCTGGGCGCGAACGCCGCCGGATTCGTCCGGGTGGCGGAGGCGATGGCCGCCCAGGGCGTCGTCTGAGCCGATCCGCCGGAGGCGCCGAGCGGGCCGCACCGGCCACGGGTCACGTCGACGGCGTATCCGCCACCCTGCGCACCGCGTCCAGCACCGGCTTGCGGAGCAGCAGCAGCGCCGCGTCGTCGTGGAGCCGGCCGCCCACGTGGGACAGCAGCTCGTCGTGGAGCGAGGCGAGGGTGCGGGACGGCTCGTCGCAGATGTGCCGCGGCACCCGTTCCAGCAGCGGGAAGTACTTCCGGCCGCGGTCCCGCGCCTCGATGACCCCGTCGGTGTAGAGCAGCAGCTGGTCGCCCTCGGCGAACGGCACCACCTGGAGGCTCGGCAGTTCGCCGCCCAGGGAGGCCAGGCCGAGCGGCGGGGCCGGGCGGGTGGGCTCGACGGCGATGACCCCGGCCTCGCCGACCAGCAGCGGCGGGGCGTGTCCGCAGTTGACGAGCTCCATACGGCCCTCACTGGGGTATCCGGCGACCACGGCGGTGACGAAGTCGTCGGGCGCCAGGTTGCGGGACAGGCTGCGCTCGATCCTGGCGACGACGTCGAGCAGGTTGGGCTCGTCGTAGGCGGCCTCGCGGAAGACGCCGAGCACCAGCGCGGCGGTGCTCACCGCGGGCAGCCCCTTGCCGCGTACGTCGCCGACGATCAGCCGGACCCCGTGCGGGGTGGGCAGCAGGGCATAGAGATCGCCCCCCACCCGTGCCTCCGCGGCGGCGGCGCTGTAGCGGACCGCCACCTGGAACTGGCCGACCCGGGCGGGCACCGGTGTGAGCAGGGCGTTCTGGGCGGCCTCGGCGACCGAGCGGACGGCGGCGAGGACCTGCTCACGGCGTCTGCGCATGGCGCTGGCCCCACAGCTCGCCAGGGCCACGGCGGCGGGCGTGGCCAGGATGATCGCCTGGGTGCGCACCGATTCATCGCCCTGGGTCCCCAGCAGCGCGCCCACCGCCACGGCGAGCACCCCGATCCGGATCACCCCATACGGTCCGGAGTGGGCGGCGGCGAGCGCCGGGCCGACGGCGAGCAGTGGCAGCCAGGCCAGCCCCTCGGAGGTCACGAGGGCGAGCAGGGCCACACCACAGATGATGAGGACGGGGACCGCGGGGGCTATGAGCCCAGTACCGTCCGGCTGGTCCGAGTCGTACGGGCGGAGTCGGGCCGGGAACATGACCTGCTTCGCTGCTCTCTCTCCACGGGGGCAAGTGATACCGGAGGTGTCCGTTTCCTCCAGAGAAACAGCGATTCGATAGGTTCGGCAAGGCCCGCGTTTTCAGATAGTGAGCGAGAGGTTCCTGCTCACCCGGCTCGCCGTCGGCACCAGGCGGGTCCGGAACAGCTCACGGTGCGGATCCGCCTCCGCCAGCCGGGCCAGCCGGTCCGCCCGCAGCGAGATGCCGAGCGAGCCGAGCCGGCCCCCGCAGTAGATCGGCACCGCGAAGCAGACCGTGCCCAGGGCGTACTCCTCCAGGTCCGCCACCAGGGGGCTTCCGGTCGGGGAGTCCAGGCGGCGCAGCAGGTCGTCGGAGCGGGTGACGGTGCGCGGGGTGAGGTCGACGAGCGGATGGCGGGAGAGATAGTCGCGGCGGGCCTCGTCGTCCAGTTCGCGCAGCACGCATTTGCCCAGCGCCGTGGCGTGCCCGGCGTCCTCGCACCCGACCCACAGATCGACCCTGGGCGCCTGCGGGCCATCGACGATGTCCGCGATCCGGATCTCGCCCTCGTCGTAGAAGGTGAGGTACGCGGCGGCGGAGAGCTCGTCGCGCAGCGCGGCCAGGGCGGGCCGGACCCGGGCGAGCATCGTCTGCTCACGGCTGCCGACCTGGAGGGCGCGCAGCCTGTCGCCGATCACGAAGCCGCCGTCGTCCAGCCGGGACACATAGCCTTCGTGGGCCATCGTCCGCAGCAGGTGGTACGTGGTCGCCAGCGGCAGCCCGGTCTCCCGGGCGAGCCGCTTGGCCGGCGCACCGCCCTCATGTGCGCCCACTGCCTCCATCAGCCGGAAAGCCCGCTGAACGGATGAGATCAGTGTAGGCGCCGTTTGAGCACCCATATGTCAAGCTTGCTCCTGGTGTGACCGGATGAGCAAGATCTGATCTCTCTCGCGATCCGATCCCACGGAGACGCGCGCGAGGGCGCCGACCGGCGTGGTCGGCGCCCTCGCGGGCTTGCGGACTTGTCCTCGCGGACGTGCCTTCGCGGCTTGTGGATTGGTTCGGTTCGGATCGGTGCGGATCGGTGCGGATCGATTCGGTGCGGATCGGTTCGGTGCACCGCGGTCAGCCGGGGGAGATCCGGCCGCGCCAGGCGCCTTCCGCCTCACCGCGATGCTCGATGAAGTCCTTGAACCTCCGCAGGTCGCCCTTCACCCGCCGGTCGAGCGTCCCGGTCATGTCCGCGGCCTTCTCCGCCATCCCGCTCGGCTCGAAGACCATCGCCAGATTGACCCGGGTGTGGCGCTCGTCCACGGGCTCGAAGGTGACCAGGCCCTGCTGCTGGACATCACCGGAGGTGGTGCGCCAGGCGATGCGCTCATCGGGGAGCTGATCCACGATCTCGGTGTCGAACTCCCGGTGCACACCGGCAATGGAGGTCGCCCAGTGGTTATGGCGATCGTCCACCTGGGTGACCTGGTCCACGCCTTCCATGAACCTCGGGAACTCGGTGAACTGAGTCCACTGGTTGTACGCGGTGTGGAGCGGAACCCCAACCTCGACGGACTCCCGCACGGTGCTCATCGGTGACTCCTTTCGACGTTGTCGCGTCGCTCACCACGGCGGGTTTCCGGGACCGCCGAGCCGAAACATGCACGGGCGGGGGGGCAGGGGCTGATCAGCGCAGCGGGTGCAGCGGGGCCAGCTCGGCCGGGGAGGTGCCGGTCGCGATGGCATCGGCCAGCAGCCGTCCGCTGAGCGGGCCGAGCGCCACGCCCCACATGCCGTGCCCGCCGTTGACGTAGACGCGCGGCGAGCCGGTCGGGCCGACCAGCGGCAGTCCGTCCGGGGTGCAGGGGCGGGCGCCGACCCAGGTGTCCGTACGGGCCTCCCAGTCGATGCCCCGCAGCAGCGGGCGGGCCGCCGCGATGATCGCCTGTATGCGGCGCGGGTCCACCGGCCGGTCCGCGGGGGCCAGCTCCATCATTCCGGCGACCCGCACCCGGCCCTCGCCCAGCGGGGTGCAGACGACCTTCTGGGCGGCCAGATAGGTGGGACGGGTGGGGGCGCCCTCGGCCGGGACGCTGAAGCTGTAGCCGCGTCCGGCCTGGACCGGTACCCGGACCCCGAACGGGCGGACCAGCGGGTCCAGCCAGGCGCCGGTGGCCACGACGGCGACGTCCGCGCGGAGTTGGCCCCCGGAGGTGGTGACGGCCACGCCCGCCGGCCCGAGGTCCCGGATACCGGACACCTCCGTCCGCTCCAGGATCTCGCCGCCGCGCTCGCGCACCGCGTCGGCGAGGGCCCGGACGAAGTTCCCGGGGTTGAGATAGCGCTGGCCGTGGAGTTCCACGGCCGCGCCGATGCCGTCGCCGAGCGCGGGCTCCAGCGCACGGGCCCGGTCCCCGTCGACCTGCTCGTACGCGATTCGGAAACCGGCCGCGCGGGCGTGCTCCAGCTCCTCGACCATCGCGGCGCGCTCGGCCGCGGTGCGGAAGGCGATCAGACAGGGTTCGGCGGGCCGGGTCGGCTCGGCGACGCCGTCCGCCGCGAGCGCGTCGTACGCGTCCAGCGCATGGCGGTTCAGCGTGGCGAAGGTGGCGGCCAGGACCCGCCAGCGGCGCGGGGTGCAGTTCCGGGTGAAGGTGAGCAGGAAGCGGGCGAGCCGGGGGTCGGGCCGGGGCGGGATGTAGACGGGCGACTCGGGGGAGACCAGGCTGCGCAGCCCGTAGCGGAGCGCCGCCGGTTCGGGCAGCGGCAGCGTCAGGGCCGGGGACAGCCACCCGGCGTTCCCCCAGGACGCCCCGGCCGCGGGGTGGCGCCGTTCCACGACGGTGACCTCGACCCCGTGGTTCCGCAGCGACCAGGCGGTGGCGAGGCCGACCATGCCCGCGCCGACGACGACGGCGCTGCGCGGTGGGCGGGACGGACCGGTGGCAGTGGGCACGGATGCGCTCCACATGGCTCCTCCGCTCATCAGCGCCGGTGGTCGCCGGGGCACTACCCGGTCCCGTTCACTCTGATGCGCGACGGCACGGATTATCCGGCGGTGTGCGCTACTCGATACCCGCCGGGCGCCGCCGCCAGTGGCCGGTGGCCTGCTCGAAGGCGTGGCCGACCTGGAGGACCGCGAAGTCCGCCCGGTGCGGCCCGACGATCTGCACCCCGACGGGAAGCCCGCCGGGCGTGAACCCGGCCGGTACGGACAGCGCGGGACTGCCGGTCGAGCTGACCAGGTACGCCGAGCGCATCCAGTCCAGATAGTCGTCCATGGCCACCCCGGCGATCTCGGTCGGGTACTCGATGCCGACGTCGAACGGCACCACCTGGCTCACCGGCAGCAGCAGCACGTCATAGCGGCCGAAGAACTCCCGGACCCGGTGGTAGAGCAGGGTGTGCAGCACCTCCGCGCGGCCGATGTCCGGCCCGGTGAGCTTGCGCCCCTCCTCGGCGTTCTCCCGGATCGCCCGCTTCAGCCCGTCGGGGTGACGGTCCATGAGCGCGCCGAAGGCGACCTCGAAGATCGAGGCGCGCAGCGTACGGAAGACCTCATCGGCCCCGGTCAGGTCCGGGCAGGCCCGCTCCACGACGCAGCCGAGGCCGGTGAAGACCTCCGCCGCCGACTCGACCACCGCGGCCACCTCGGGCTCCACCGGCACCAGCCCGCCGAGATCCGGCGACCAGGCCACCCGCAGCCCCGTCAGATCGCGGTCCAGCGGGCGGGCGAAGCGGGCGCCGGGCTCCTCCAGGGCGATCGGCGACCGCGCGTCGGGTCCGGCGATGGCGGACAGCAGCAGGGCGGTGTCCGCCACCGTGCGGGCCAGTGGCCCCTTGACGCCGAGGGTGCTCCAGGCGTTCGCGGCGGGCCAGGAGGGGACGCGCCCGGGCGACGGGCGCAGCCCGACGACGTTGCAGAACGAGGCCGGGTTGCGCAGCGAGCCGCCGGTGTCGCTGCCGTCCGCGATCGGGATCATGCCGGAGGCCAGCGCGGCCGCCGCGCCCCCGCTGCTGCCGCCCGCGCTGCGACCCAGGTCGTGTGGGTTGTGGGTGGCGCCGAAGACGGGGTTGAAGGTGTGCGAACCGGCCGCGAACTCGGGCACGTTGGTCTTGCCGATGGTGATCGCCCCGGCGGCCCGTATCCGCTCGATCAGCAGATCGTCCTGGTCGGGCACGCCATCGGCGAGCGGTGAGCCATGGCTGGTGCGGATGCCCGCGGTGTTGTGGGTGTCCTTGTGGGCGATGGGCAGCCCGTGCAGCGGCCCGAGCTCCTCCCCCGCCGCGATCCGCTCATCGGCCTGCTGGGCGGCCTCGCGGGCACGGTCCGCGACGAGGGTGACGATCGCGTTGACGGCCGGGTTGACCCGTTCGATACGGGCCAGATGGGCCTCGAGCAGCTCGCGTGCGGACAGCTCGCGGGAGCGCAGCAGCGCGCTGAGGTCCAGTGCGGTCCTGAAGCAGAGATCGTCGTCCGTCGTCGTCACGGTCGCTCGCCTTCCTCGGTGGTCTTCGCTGCGCGGGTCTTCGAACCACGGTCTTGACGGGGCTCGTGGTCCTTACGGAACTCGTGGTCCTTACGGAGCTCACAGTCCCTATGGTGCCCATGGTCCCTATGGGGCCCCATGGTCCCTATGGCGCTCACGGTCCTCATGGGCCCCAAGGGCGGACTCCATGGTCGGGGAAGCGGCCGGGCGGGGGGAGAGCGCCGTCACGGCGCCCGCCACCAGCACATTGACCGCCAGCGCCCCCGCGCGGTCAGCGGCCGCCGGCTACGGACGCGCTCCGGCGGCTCCGGCGGCTCCGGCCGCTCCGGCCGCTCCGGCCGGCACCGGAACCCGCGCGGCCGAGGTGCCGAGCCCGGTGGGCCCGTGCCACGGGGCCACCGGCCACGCCCCCGCATCGCCCCCGGCGCCCGTCGCGGACCCGGCCTCGGCCCCCACCGGCCGCCGCTGGGCGCGGAGCAGCTCCTCCTCCCGGTAGCGCGGGACCTCGCGGTGCCAGTTCAGGATCCCGGACATCCAGTCGCGCAGCTCCTCCACATAGCCGTCCATCGCCTTACGGGCCTCCGGCCCCAGGCCGAAGTCGTCGTACAGCACCGGGAACTCATGCGCCGCGACATGCTGGAACTGCCGCATCCGGGACGTCATCAGATCGTTCACGACGGCGACCCCGGCCGGATAGTCGCAGTCGAAGAAGTTCTGGACGACGAGGACGCCGTTGTGGACCTCGCCCTCGAACTCGATCTCCTTCTGGTACGAGAAGACGTCGTTCAGCAGCGTCGCGTAGTCCATGGCGGCGTTCTCCAGCGACCGGACCGGGCCGCTGCGGTAGATCTCGGGCGGCACCCGCCGCCCGCGCGCCAGTCGGCACAGGCTCATGGTGAGGTCGGAGCCGAAGGTGTGCCGGCGCATCTCGATGTAGTCGACCGGGTCGGGGATCCGGTTCTTCGTGTGGTTGGCCAGCTCCCACAGCCAGCTGGCGGTCATGTTCTCAACGGCCTTACGGAGTTCACGGCGCGCCGGGTCCGTCATCGGGCCCGCCGTACGGCTCCACAGGTCGGCCAGCGACCGCTCCAGCGCGTTCGCCGGGGCCGGGGTGGGGCCCGCGTCGAGCGGCATGAACGCCCCGAGCCGGGCGTTGCAGGCCCGGGCCCCGACCAGGTCGTGGGTGCGGCCGAAGACCGCCGGGTAGTAGTCGTCCGCGTAGGTGCCCCAGGCCAGCCAGCCCGACGCCAGATCGAGCTCGTCCAGGGAGCCGTCCGGGTGGATGCCGGCGGCGCACAGCGGGAGGTCGGCGGCGAGCATCCGCCGCTCGTCCCAGACGTGCGCATGCGGGATGCCGGGCTGCGGTCCGAGGATGCCCATCCGGTGTGCCCAGGCGAGCAGGTGGTCGCGGGCGGTGGGCAGATGCCGATTGAGCCGGAGGGTGAACGGCATGAAGAAGTCCGGCAGCAGGGACGGCCCGGTCCGCTGGAACGGGACATGGCTGAACCTGCGGGTCCGGGCCGCCTCCGCACGGCCCGTGGTCAGCGGCAGGCTCGCCGCGGAGGTGCCGAGGCCGCTGAGCGCGAAGGGCGACCACGCCGGGGCCTTGTCCGGGCCGTCCGCATCCTGCGCGCCGTCAGGGCCGTTCGCGTGCGCGCCGTTCATGTACCGGCTGGAGCGCATATGCCACTCATGGCCGCCGGACTGCCAGTCCTGGAGCCCCTTGACGTAGGCGAGGACCCCCGCGCAGGCGGCAGGGTCCAGGCCGTGCTCGGCGAAGAGCGGGCCGAGCTCGGTGAGCGCGGTGTCCTCGAACTGCTGCAGCCGTGAGGTGAGCAGTTCGTTGACGGAGTCGGCCGCCTCCTGGGTGGTGCAGCACAGGAACGTCTCCAGGACCAGGACGCCATTGCTGAGCTCACCCTCGTCCTCGATCTCCCGCTGGTACGAGAACAGGTCGTTGCGCAGGTGCACCGCGTCCGCGAAGGCGTCCCGCAGCACCCGCATCGGCCGCGCCCCGGCGATCACCGCGGGCACCTCGGCCCCGACGGCGTGCTCCACCAGCCCGGCCGACCAGGGCGCGCCGCCGACCTTACGGCGCATCTCGATGTACTCGACCGGATTGGGGACCCGGTCGATGTTGATGTTGGAGAGTTCCCAGAGCGATTCGTTGAGCAGGTTCTCGGTGCTCTCCCGGAACCGCGCCCGCCAGTCCGGCGACATCGAGGGCACCGTCCGCGCCCACAGATCCGCGAGCCCCGCCTCGACCGGGTTGGTGGGCTCCGGGGTCCCGGCGGCCGGGTCCATCGGCATGAAGGCGGGCAGCCGGTCGAGATACGCCTTACCGGCCACACGGTCCTGGGAGCGCTTGAACGTCTCCAGGAAGTGGTCGTCGAAGAAGAACACCCACACATACCAGTCGGTGACCAGCGAGAGCTCCGCGCCGGAGCAGTCGGGGTGGGTGTACGCGCACAGCAGGGCGTAGTCGTGGGCGTCGAGATCCTCCTGCTCCCAGATCCCCGAGCCCTCGAGCATGCCCCGCTCGCGGGCCCACCGGGTGGAGTGCTCCCGTGCCTCCTGGACATGGGGGTTCAGCCGCGCCGGATACGGCATGTAGAAGTCGGGGAGTTGAAAGGGCTGTGTCACTGCGGGGCCGGCACCTCTCGTGCGACGGTGGCCCGTGGCCGTCGTCCGGCTACGGGCTGGGGTCCGCTACGGGCTACCCAGACCGCAACTGGCTTATCCGACAGCCCCATTAGTCACACAAATGCGCCCCCGTGACCGGCGCCCCTTGCCGCGTACCCCTGACAAGGGGCGCCGGTCGAGTGCGGGGATCATCCGTCGCGTCTCCGGAAGGCCCATTCCATCCTCGGCTCCATCGCGAACCGGAACGCCCGCTGGACGGGCGGCGTGCACAAGGCGGTCACCACGGCCACCGCCACCGCCGTCACCACCATCTCCCCCAGCGGCCGGTGCAGCCACGGGTGGTCGTACCAGTCCCAGAAGCGGGAGCCCTTGGCGAGGAAGCCGTGCAGCAGATAGCCGTACAGCGTCCCGGCGCCGAGCACCGTGAACCACATCCGGCGCCGGGGCACCCAGGCGAGGAAGCAGACGGTGAGCACCATGGAGCAGCCGAAGAGGGCGAACGTCATGACCGTCCCGACCCACCACGGCGCACCGAGCTCCTGCGCGCTGTCCCGGCGGTAGAACCACGCCGGGTTCATCCGCGGCACGGCCCAGTAGGCGAAGACCACCGCGGCGGCCACCACCGGTACCGACAGCCATCTGACCTCGCGCCGCCGCACCATCCGGAAGTGCTCCGGCCGCAGGTGCAGCCCCAGCACGAAGAAGGGCAGGAACTGCAGCACCCGCTGCAGGTCGAGGTCGTCACCGATATTCGGTGAACAGACGGCGAGTGCGGCGATGGTGAGGGCCAGCGCCACCGGCCACCGCACGATCCGCCACAGCGGCGTGGTCAGCCGCCAGACGAACAGCGCGATCAGGAACCAGGTCAGATACCAGGGGTCGAGCAGACTGACCGGATAGGACGGGTCGTCGTCAGCCCACCGCTTGAAGAAGGTGTACGCGACCTCGAAGAGGACGTACGGGACGGCGACACCCGTGATCAGACGCTTGAGCCGGTCCGGCCGGAGATCGAAATTCCGCGAGAAGTACCCGGAGATGAGAATGAACGCCGGCATATGGAACGTATAGACGGTCATATAGAGCGCGGATGCCGCTCTGCTGCCGTCTCGCAGGGGCTCCCACGCGTGCCCCATGGCGACCAGCACGATCGCCAGGTATTTGGCGTTGTCGAAGAACGCGTCACGTTGTTTCGGCGTGGGGGACGGAGCCGGTGCCGCCTCGGGGGGCGTGGACGCCGGTGCGCGCCGCGCGGGCAATGTCGGCAGTAAGGACGAGACGTTCATCACATACGCCCTCCCGTGAACCGTGCGGGGAAAATCCTGCCTCTTTTCAGGTTTAGGCGGAGGGTTGCGGAGTGGAACATTCCACGCACCATAGTGGCGCTCGCGAGTCCACGCCCCAAAAGGCTCAGCTCTCGCGTACAAGGGTTTACGCCCAGCCCAGCGCATCCGTCACCTCCTCAACTTGGGAACTTCTTTACCTCTCCGGTCAGTTCACAGAGTGATGAAGAGGGGCCGATCCGCCCTGCCTTGACCGACCCCGCCTGCTAGCTTCTACACAACTGTAGATCCTAACGACCCTATGGAGTGTGACTGGCCATGGCCCTGTGGGACCGCATCAGGGAGTCCGCCCAGACGATGCAGACGCAGCTCGTCGCGAAGAAGAACGACTTGAAGAGCGGCGCCTTCCGCGACGCGAGCATGGCGATGTGCGCCCTGGTGGCGGCGGCGGACGGCTCGGTCGACCCGTCCGAGCGGCAGCGCGTCGCCCAGCTGATCGCCACCAACGAGGTGCTGCAGAACTTCCCGGCCGACGATCTGCAGCGCCGCTTCAACGAGTACGTCAACAAGCTCACCACCGACTTCGACTTCGGCAAGGTGAGCGTGATGCAGGAGGTCGCCAAGGCCAAGAAGAAGCCCGCCGAGGCGCGCGCCGTGATCCAGATCGGCATCGTCATCGGTGGCGCGGACGGCGACTTCGACAAGACCGAGCAGGCCATGGTCCGCGAGGCGTGCTTCACCCTGGAGCTCCCGCCGGCCGAGTTCGACCTGTAAGGCGAGGCGTACAAGCCGTAAGGCGGCCCGGAAGCAACAAGCCGCAGCCATAAGCCGCAGCCGTAAGCCGCAGCCGTAAGGCGGCCACGCGATCCGTAAGGGCGCGACCTGGAGCTACAGCGGGGTCGCGGCGTGCAGGACGAGGACCAGGGCGACCGCCGCGTTCGCCGAGGACAGCGCGGACGCGGCGGTGCCCACCGCCGCGATCCACAGGGCCAGCCCCGCCGCCGTCCATGTCGGCGGCCAGTGCCGGGACGGCTCCACCGGCTCCAGCAGTGCCGCGACCCTGCGCGGCACCGGCCCCGGCGCGGCGAACCCGGCGAGCGCCGGCCCCGGCGCGCCCCGGGAGACCAGGGCGGCCTTGCCGACCGCCCGCGCCGTGACCCGGCGGTCGCCGACCTCCCGGGCCGCCTCCTCGTCCGCCCAGCGCTCGGCGCAGTAGTCCACCGCGGTCCGCAGCGGCCGCAGCAGCGGGTTGGCCCGCGCCGCGAGCCGCGCGGCCAGCAGATAGCGGTGGTGGTGCGCGGTCAGATGGGCGCGCTCATGCGCGATCAGGGCCCGCCGCTCGCGGGCGCTGAGGCTGTCCAGCATCCCGGTGGAGACGACGATCCGGCCCGGCGTCCCCGTTCGCCCGGAGGTCCCGGGCAGGGCGTACGCGTACGCCCTGTCGTCCGGCAGCACCGCGACCGGCGACTCCGGCAGCCCGGCGAGCGCGAGCCGGGCGTCCCGCCGCACCCGGCCGTGACGCAGACAGGTGGCCGTGCAGGACACGGCCACCGCCGCCAGCGCGCCGATCGCCGCCTTCCCGGCCACCACGTCATAGGGCACCGCCGCCCGTACCTCGGGGTCCGACCAGCTGTCCGGCAGCGGATTGCCGGGCAGCTGCGCCGTGCCGACGACCATCAGCAGCCCCAGGCACAGGGTGGAGCACACCGCGAGGACGGTGCCGACGAGCGTCAGCAGCCGGGTGGCGGTGCGCGGATGGAGATGTTGCTCGGCGAGCCGGGCGATCGGCAGCGCCGTCAGGGGCAGAACCAGCGGGAGGAAGACGAAGACACCCATCGGTCAGTCCTCCGGCTCCTCCGCCACGTCGCTCAGCAGGTCGCGCAGCAGCCGCTCGTCGTCCTGGGTCAGCCCGGTCACAAAGCTGGCCAGGACCGCCTCGCGGTCGTCCTGGCCGTCCAGCACCCGGCGCATCCGCAGCGCCGCGAGCCCCGCCTCGTCCGACGCCGCGCGCCAGACGAAGGAGCGGCCCGCGCGCTCGCGGGTCACGGCCTGTTTGGCGTGCAGCCGGGACAGGATGGTCATGACCGTGGTGTAGGCGAGCTCGCCCTCGATCCGCTCCTGCACCCATGCGGCGGTCACCGGCCCCGGCGCCCGGCTCAGCGCCGCGAGCACCTGCGCCTCCAGTTCGCCCTGGCCACGCCGACGGGGGCGGCGGGGCCAGCCGGGCCCGCCGGTCCGGTCGTGGTCCGTCACACCGTCTCCTTCCCCACCGCACGCGCCCGGCGCGCGGCGCTCCATCGTAGCGAGCGACGGGCCGCCACCTCCCTCGCCGGGCCGCGCCGTCCCCCCTGGCTCGGCCCCCGCCGCGCGTTCGCCCCTTTGGCCTGGCTGTACGCGCGGGCCCGGGCCGCCTCACCGATGCTGAGCAGGGGGACGACCCCGACGAAGGAACGCACTCAGCCATGACGCAGACGCAGGGCTCGCTCGTACGGCAGATCACCGACTACGCCCATCGTGCCGACCCGTACCCGATCTACGCCGAGCTGCGCAAGACGCCCGTGGTGCACGACGAGGAGGGGCCGTACATCGTCTCCACCTACTGGGAGATCCACGGTCTGCTGCACGACCCCCGGCTCAGCTCCGACGCGCGCAACCTGGACCCCCGGGCCGCCTCGGAGCTGCCCGAGGAGGACGACCCGGGGCTGCCGCCCAGCTTCCTGAAGCTGGACCCGCCCGAGCACGACCGGCTGCGCCGGCTCGCGACGGCGCCCTTCGGCCCGCCGCACACCCCGCGCCGGCTCCACGAGATGCGCGGGGAACTCACCCGTATCGTCGGCGAGCTGATCGACGGCTTCGAGGGGCGGGACCGGATCGATCTCGTCGACCACTTCTCCTACCCCTTCCCGGTGACCGTGATCTGCCGGCTGCTCGGGGTGGATCGGGAGGACGAGCCGCGCTTCCACGCCTGGGCCGACACCCTCGCCGCCAGTCTGGACCCCGACTCGGAGGCGGACGCCGCCGAGCGGGGGCGGATCGCCCGGCAGGCCCGTACGGAGCTGGCGGCGTATCTGTCCGAGCTGATCGAGGAGCGACGCCGCGCACCCGGCGACGACATGCTCTCGGCCCTGGTCAACGGGGACGGCCCGGAGGGGCGGATGAGCCGGGTGGAGCTGCTGAGCACCGCGGCGCTGCTGCTGGTGGCGGGGCACGAGACCACCGTCAACCTGATCACCAACGGGATGCTGACCCTGCTGCGCAACCCCGATGTGCTCGCCCGGCTGCGCACGGATCCCCATCTGGTCGTGCCGCTGGTGGAGGAGCTGCTGCGGTTCGATCCGCCGGTGCAGATGCTCCCCCAGCGCACCCCGCTCTCGGACATCGACATCGCGGGCGTGACCATCCCCCGGGGGGCGTCCGTCTGGCTGCTGCTGGCCTCGGGCAACCGCGATCCGCAGCGGTTCCCCGACCCCGACCGGTTCGATCCGCAGCGCCGGGACAACCAGCACCTCGGCTTCGGCAGCGGCGTCCACAGCTGTTTCGGCGCCCCGCTGGCCCGGCTCGAGGCGCAGATCGCGCTGACCGAGCTGGCCCGTCGGCTGGACGAGCCCCGGCTGCTGGAGGACCCGCCGACCTATCGGCGGAACGCGGTACTGCGCGGACCGCGGCATCTGCCGCTCGCGTTCGAGGGGCTGCTCCCGAAAGGCTCCCCGAACAGATCCCCGAACGGGTCCCGGTGACGGCGGGGTTCACCGGGCGCGGAACGCGGACGCTCTCGTCCCGGCCGCGTCCTTCCCACCCCTGCCCGTCCCGGCCGCGCCCCTCTCGGCCCGGGCGGCGATGTTCCGGGCCATCCCGCCGAAGACGAGCGCGTGCCACGGCGCGACCGACCACCAGTACAGATGCCCGGCGAGACCGCGCGGATGGAACAGCGCCCGCTGCCGGTACACCGCCCCACCCCGCCCGTCCGGCGCGACCACCATCTCCAGCCAGGCCAGGCCCGGCAGCCGCATCTCGGCGCGCAGCCGCAGCAGCCGGGGCGGCAGCACCTCCTCCACCCGCCAGAAGTCGAGGCTGTCCCCCACTATGAGCCGCGCCGCGTCCCGGCGGCCCCGGCGCAGCCCGACGCCGCCCGCCAGGGTGTCGATCCAGCCGCGCAGCGCCCAGGCGAGCGGCAGCGAGTACCACCCGTTCTCACCGCCGATCCCCTCCACCACCCGCCAGACGTCTCCCGGCGAGGCGTCCACCGCGCGCTCGCGGCGGTCCTGGTAGAGGCTGCCGCCCGCCCAGTCGGGGTCGGTGGGCAGCGGATCGCTGGGCGCGCCGGGGGTGGCGGCGGAGGACCAGCGGGTGGCCACCTCCGCGTCGCGGATCCGCCGCAGGGCCAGCTCCAGCGCCCGGTCCACGCCGAGCGGCCCGCCCGGCGGGTCCGGCACATGGCGGGTGATGTCCCGTTCGGCGCAGACCACTTCATGGCGCAGCGACTCCACCAGCGGGCGGGCGATGGCGCCGGGTACGGGGGTGACCAGGCCGACCCACAGACTGGACAGACCGGGGGTGAGCACCGGCACGGGCACGATCAGCCGCCGCCGCAACCCGGTCACCCGCGCGTACCGCCGCATCATGGCGCGGTAGGTGAGGACGTCGGGGCCGCCGATGTCGAAGGCCCGGTGCACCTCGTCCGGCAGCGTGGCGCAGCCCACCAGCAGCCGCAGCACATCGCGGACGGCGATGGGCTGGGTGCGGGTGCGCACCCAGCGGGGCGTCACCATCACCGGCAGCCGCTCGGTGAGATAGCGCAGCATCTCGAACGAGGCCGAGCCCGAGCCGATGATCACCCCGGCCCGCAGCACGGCCGTCGGCACCCCGGAGTCCAGCAGCACCCGGCCCACCTCGGCCCGGGACCGCAGATGGGGCGAGAGCGCGCCCTCGGGGACGCCCTCCGGGGTCAGCCCGCCGAGGTAGACGATCCGGCGCACCCCGGCGGCGCGGGCCCGCGCGCCGAAGATCCGGGCGGCGCGGCGGTCGGTCTCCTCGAAGCCGGATCCGGTGCCCAGCGCGTGGACCAGGTAGTACGCGACGTCCACGCCCTCCATGGCGGCGCCCACGGACTCCTCGTCGGTCACATCGCCGCGTACGGTCTCCACCCGCCCCGCCCAGGGCTGGTCGCGCAGCTTCCCGGGCGAGCGGGCCACGCAGCGCACCTGATGCCCGGCGGCCAGCAGCTCGGGGACCAGCCTGCCGCCGATATAGCCGGTGGCGCCGGTGACCAGACAGCGGCGCGGCTCCGGCGAACGCTCGCGATGCGGCTCCGGGGAACGCTCGCGGCGCGGCTCCGGCGCACCGTAAGGGCCCGGCGGGCGCTGGGGAACGGCCATGAGGCCATGGTGCGCGGGCACGACGAAACCTGCGAGGTGGGCTCCCTTCGGCGGCATTGTCCGTATCAGGTGTTGGAGGTCGCTCTCCGGTCTCCCCGACCTTCGAGCCTCTCAGCCCGACCATCTAGAAGACGCTCTCGGGGGACTTACGTCCTCTGTCCTGAGCGCCTCTCCGGTCGAGCTCCCTCGCTCGCCCCGCAGGCTGTTATTTACGTTACTCCTGACCCCCATGAGCGCCTAGTCCCTTTCGAGCATTTTTTCCAATTTTTCGAGTGCGACCGAAGCGCGGCCGCGTGCGGCGGGACGCGGCTCCGGCCCGGCACTCGGGCGCCTTGGCTGCGCCGGGAGGGGCTTGCCCGGTAGGCTTTCCGTGTGATCTTCAAGCGCATCGGAAACGGTCGGCCCTATCCCGACCACGGCCGGGAAAGCACCCGCCAGTGGGCGGATGTCGCCCCACGCCCGGTACGTCTTGACCAGTTGGTCACGACGAAGCAGCAGCTCGACCTGGAGACGCTGCTCGCCGAGGACTCCACGTTCTACGGGGACCTCTTCGCCCATGTCGTGAAATGGCAGGGCGACCTCTATCTGGAGGACGGGCTGCACCGGGCGGTGCGCGCCGCGCTCCAGCAGCGCCAGGTGCTGCACGCGCGCGTCCTGGAGCTCGAGGGCTGACCGCGCTCCCGCCCCCGATGACCGATCGCCGTTGATCGACTTCCGATCCGTGTTGGCCCTTTCGGGTTGGTCTGAGCACCAACCATTGATCATTTAGTAGGCATCGCCACCTGGCCGCACTACGCTGCGCACATGAGCATGCTGACCCCTCCCGGCATGGGCGGAAAGTACCGCATTACGGGCGATCGCTACCCGCGGATGAGCCGGCCCCGGAGCCGCCGGCGGCTGGTGTTCACCGCCTTCGGCTCGGTTCTGGCGCTCGGCCTGGTCGGATGGGGAACACTTCAGCTCATCGACGTCTTCTCCGGCGACAGCGGCGGCCAGAAGGTCCGCGCGGCGCACGGCACCGGGGACTGCCCGCGCGGCGACAAGCACCCCGACGAGAACGCCAAGTCCGGCCGGTCCGACAGCGGGCAGGGCGGCCAGGGCGGTCAGCACGGCCGTACGGGCGGGAAGCCGCCGAAGCCCTCCCAGATCACGGTCAACGTCTACAACGCGACCACGCGCTCCGGCCTCGCCAAGGACACCGCCAAGGAGCTGGAGAAGCGCGGCTTCAAGATCGGAAAGGTGGGCAACGCCCCGACCCAGTACGACAAGAAGGTCAAGGCCACCGGGATACTGCTCGGCGCCCCCGGCGCCGGTGACGGGGCCTTCAATGTGCTCGGCACGCAGCTCGCCGACGCCCAGACCAAGAACGACGCGCGCGACGGCAAGGACATCGACCTGATCATCGGCAACGGTTTCAAGGACCTGGTCAAGCAGAAGGACGCCGACAAGGCGCTGGCCGCCCTGGCCAAGCCCTCGCCCGCGCCCTCCGGATCGCCCTGCCGCCGATGAGCCGGGTGGAGCTCAGCCCGCGGTGCCGTACATCCGGTCGCCCGCGTCGCCGAGGCCCGGCACGATGTAGCCCTGCTCGTTGAGCCGCTCGTCAACGGACGAGGTGACCACCGTCACCGGCGCGCCCGCCAGCTCGCGCTCCATGAGCTCGACGCCCTGGGGCGCCGCCAGCAGACACAGCGCGGTCACGTCGTCGGCGCCCCGCGATATCAGCTCCCTGATCGCCGCGACGAGCGTCCCGCCGGTGGCGAGCATCGGGTCCAGGACGTAGACCTGACGGCCGGAGAGGTCCTCGGGCATCCGGGTGGCGTAGGTGGACGCCTGGAGCGTCTCCTCGTCGCGGATCATGCCCAGGAAGCCGACCTCGGCGGTGGGCAGCAGCCGCACCATGCCGTCGAGCATCCCGAGACCGGCCCGCAGGATCGGCACGACCATGGGGCGCGGATGGGACAGCCGTACCCCGGTCGTGGCCGTCACCGGGGTCTCGATGTCGACCTGCTCGGTGCGCACATCGCGCGTGGCCTCGTACGCGAGCAGGGTCACCAGCTCGTCGGCGAGCCGCCGGAAGGTGGGGGAGTCGGTGCGCTTGTCGCGCAGCGTGGTGAGTTTGTGCGCCACCAGCGGGTGGTCGACGACGTGGATCCGCATGGCAACGACACTAACCGAGCCCCCGGAGCCCGGCTCCCGCCGGTGACGCCCTCCGTGCGCCTCCCCGCGCTCGACCGTCTGCCGCCGTACTGGCATCAAACCGCCGATTCGGGGGAAAGTGGGCAACAGCGCCCGGACCTCCACCGGGCGACACCTCGGCCCCGAGGAGTGATGTGACCATGGCCGACGCGACCGCGATGGAAACCGCCGCGGACCGCCGCCGCCGTCGCGACCGCTTCCTGCGCGCGCTGAACGAGGCCCGGGCGGTACGGAACCAGGTGCGTCCCCGGCAGGCCCGCGCGGCCCGGATGCGCCGGGCGATACACATGCGGACGTTCTCCTGGTGAGCCCTGGTGAGCTTCCGCCGAACCGCCGGAGACGGTTTCCGCGCGTTTCGATTCCGTCCGCGTGAGCCACATCTCTTTGGACTGGTGCACGACGCAGCGTGGAAGACCTCTCGCGAAGCGACGGTTTCTGCCACGATTCCGATTGGGGCGGGACACTGTCCCGCCCGCCCCCGGCACGCCTATGACCAGTGGGAGAGTCACGGTGTACTTCGCCGCATTGCTCGCGCGCACCGCAGAAGGGTGGGAAGCGAGCGACACAGAGCTCGATGACGTGGAAACCCTGACGGACTTGATCGAACTGGCCCGTCTGGCCTCCAAGGACGACGACACGGTATTGGCCTTCATCGAGCACGAAGACGCGTGGTTCGGCGTCGTCCGCGTGGACGGCGAGGACGACCCGCACATCTATGTATCGGACGCGGCAGCGGCCGCCCGCACCTCGTACGGCTCGATGCTCACCGACGAGCTGCTCGGCCGGGACCCCGACGACGATCTGGACAGCCTGGTCGACCTGGACGGCACCGAGGACGGCGAGCCGGACCGGGATGACGAGGACGCGGACGACGCCCCGGTCCCGATCGGCCCGCTCGGCGACGCCGACATCCTGGCCGACCTCGGCATGGACGAGAAGGAGCTGAAGGCCCTCGACGGGGACGCCCTCGAATCGATCGCCGAGATGCTGGGGTGCAGCATGGAGGGGCTGGAGGCGGTGCGCTGACCGCCGCCACACTGATGTCATGACCGATCCGCTGACCGGCCTCCTGCCCGGCCCCGACCCCGACCCCCTCCGCGATCCCTGGCGCGAGCCGATGCGCCTGGCGCTGGAGGAGGCGGTGCGGGCACCCGAGACGGGAGATGTGCCGGTCGGCGCCGTCGTGCTGGGCCCGGACGGCTCGGTGCTCGGCCGCGGCCGCAACGAGCGCGAGGCCCATGGCGACCCCACGGCCCACGCCGAGGTCCTCGCCCTCCGAGCCGCCGCCCACCACCTCGGCGGCTGGCGGCTGACCGGCTGCACCCTGGTGGTCACCCTGGAGCCGTGCACGATGTGCGCCGGCGCGATCGTCCTGTCCCGCCTGGACCGGCTGGTCTACGGCGCCGTGGACGAGAAGGCGGGCGCGGTCGGCTCCCTCTGGGACGTGGTCCGCGACCGCCGCCTCAACCACCGCCCCGAGGTCATCGCGGGCGTCCTGGCGGAGGCGTGCGCGGCCCCCCTCACCGCCTTCTTCCGCACGTCCTGAGCCCCGCCGCACGGGCCGGTCCCGGAACCGATTTCGGTTCCCGGCCACCCGTCCGCTAGGCTCTCCCTCGGTAGCGTGTCCGAGCGGCCGAAGGAGCGCGCCTCGAAAGCGCGTGAGGGGGCAACTCCTCCGTGGGTTCAAATCCCACCGCTACCGCTCGAAGAACGTAGGGCCCGGCTCATCGCGAGCCGGGCCCTACGTCTTTGTGTGCGCGGGTGTTGTTCCGGTTTGTGTGCGCCGGTTGTGCCGGGGCCGTTCCCGTCAGGGGCCGGACGGGGGCGGTTGCTGCGGGGGCTGCTGCTGGTTGGGGTCGGGCTGGGGTTGCTGCTGCTGATTCGGGTCGGGCTGGGGCTGTTGGGGCGGGGGCTGGTTCGGAGGCGGTTGGTTGGGCGGGGGCTGGTTCGGCGGGGGCTGCGGCGGCGGAGGCGGGTTCGGCGGGGGCTGGTTCGGGGGCGGCTGATTCGGAGGGGGCTGGTTCGGCGGGGGCTGGTTCGGCGGGGGCTGCGGCTGCTGCTGGGGCTGGTCCTGCGGCTGCTGCTGGCCCGGGTCCGAGGGCTGATCCTGCGGCTGCTGCTGGCCGGGGTCCGACGGCTGATCCTGCGGCTGCTGCTGGCCGGGGTCCGACGGCTGATCCTGCGGCTGGTCCTGCGGTTGCTGGCCGGGGTCCGAGGGCTGGTCCTGGGGCTGCTGCTGATTCGGGTCCGTCGGCTCGTCGGAGGGCTGCGACTGCTGCGAGGGGGTCCCGGAAGGGCGCTCGGTCTCCAGCGGGGTGAACCGGTCGGACGGCTTCAGGGTGACCTTCGGCGCCTCCCGCAGCCGCGGGGCGTGCTGCTCGCCCGGCATCGCCAGGAACGAGGGATAGTCGGCGCGGGCCAGCACCGTGTCCCGCGGGTCGCCGCTGCCGTCGCCGTCACCGAGCGGGCGCTTCAGCAGCTCGGCCTTGCCGATCCCCACCAGCACGAGGTGTTTGACGTTCTTCGTGGCCGGCCGGATGACGGTCACCGTGCTCCGGGAGAAACCGTTCCACTCGGGCCCGGTGAAGGTCGGCTTGGCGTGGCGCGGCGGGGCCGAGACCTTCACGGGATTTCCGGAGTCGCACTTCACGACGGGCAGACCGCGCCCATCGACGAAAACCGCCGTTCCGGCCTGGAGAACGGCGGACACCGGCTTCACCCCACCGCGGTAGCCGTAGGTCTTCGCGTAGGTGTCGGAGCGCAGGGTGACGCTCGTGAGCCGCTGGACGAAATCGGAAACGCCGTCGGGCGAGATGTGCTGGACCTTGCTCCAGGCGGCGCCCTTCTGCTTGTCGGCGTCCAGGTCGTGGAGCAGGCCCTGCCGGTCACAGGGCTGCCGGTTCCGGACGCCGGCGTAGAGACCGGGGGTGTTGCCGCGGAAGGCGCGGCCTCCGTTGGAGGGCGAGACCACGTGTTTGCGGTCCCGGCCGGCGGAGGAGGTGAACGCGGGGACCGAGGTCTTTCCGACGGGTTCCCGCCGGTATTCGACCGTCGAGGCGTGTCCGGGGGCTTCCCCGGGCGCCTCTTTGGAGGCTTCCCCGGATGCCTTTTCGGAGGAGGAGACCATCCCAAGGACCACCACGACGGCGACCACGACGACGAAACCGACGACGAATGCTGAACGACGCGAGGTGAGGTGCCATGAGATCGAGCGCATTTCCCTCTCCTTCCCTTACCTCGCCCCCATCCTGCGCTCGCTCCGCACACCCCCGCTTCCCCCGAAACCTTGACATCTCACCCCACCTTTGGGGGACTTGGGCCGCGTTTGCCCGTCGCCGCTCGCAGAGCCGCCCCCGGCCCGGGGTGCACCCGGACCGGGGGCGGTCACTACCCCTCGCGGTCTGTGCGCGGCGAATCCTCCGATCATGTCGGATCTTCGTCGCGTATCTAGACTAAACGGACGTGCTCCAGTTGGCAGCAGAACGGACAGGAGATACGGACCGGAGTTTCCGAACCGGAGTTTCCGGACCGGAGCGAAGAGCCGGAGTTTCCGGACCGGAGTGACGGACGGCAGCCGAGGAGGACCGGATGAGCGGCCCTGTCGTGGCGGGGGTCGACGGCTCCCGGCGCAGCCTTACGGCGGCCGAGTGGGCCGCGCGGGAGGCGGCGCGGCGCGGGGTCGCGCTGCGCCTGGTGCACGCCTGTCCACCGCTGCCGCGCAGAGTCTCGCCGGTGCCCGGGGCGGACGCCTGGCAGAACGTGGGCGAGCAGATGCTCGGGCAGACGGTGGCCGACTTCCGGGCGCGCCTTCCGGAGCTCGGGATCGACGGGGAGCACACCGACGCCGAACCGGCCGATGCCCTGCTGACCGCCGCCGCGAGCGCCGGGCTGCTGGTGGTCGGGGCCCGGGGCTGGGGCGGCTTCGAGGGGCTGGCGGTGGGCTCCGTGGCGCTGCGGGTTGCGGCGATGGCGGACTGTCCCGTCGTCACGGTCCCGGAGGAGCGCCGTACGGGTGCCGGGTGGGACGGTACGGATGCGGACGAGGTGCGGCTCGGCTTCGACGCCCACGCCCCGGCGGACGCGCCGACCGCCTTCGCGTTCCGCGCCGCCCAGGAGCGGGGCGTACCGCTGCGGGTGGTGCACGCGTGGGCGCTGCCCCCGGCCTCCCCGTCGGCCTGGATGCTCACGGTGCTGGAGGAGGACCGGGCGATGTGGGAGGACCAGG
Organism: Streptomyces sp. 5-10; assembly: GCF_014712245.1. Lineage (NCBI taxonomy): Bacteria > Bacillati > Actinomycetota > Actinomycetes > Kitasatosporales > Streptomycetaceae > Streptomyces > Streptomyces sp. 5-10. The sequence continues at coordinate 24,264 of NZ_JACVYG010000006.1, read as the reverse complement.
AGAGCCAGGTGGTCTCCGACGCCCTGCGGCCGTGGCGGGAGGGCTGCCCCGAGGTGGCCGTGGTGCCGGACGTCGTTCTGCTCAATCCGGCGGAGGCGCTGGTCAGGGCCTCGGAGCGGGCCGGGCTGCTGGTGATCGGGCGCCGTACGGCCACCCGGCCCACCCAGCTGCGGCTGGGGCCGGTGGCCCATGCGGTGCTGCACCACGCCCACTGCCCGGTGACGGTCGTACCGCACCCCGGACCATGAGCCCACCTCCCACACCCTGAGCCAGCCCCCGTGCCCCGTGCCCCGAACCCGCCTCCCGCACCCTGAGCCCGCAGCCCGCAGGCGCTCAGCCGAAGAACACCCCGAATTCCGAGTACAGCGCCGGCTCGACGCCCTTGGTGCCCACCGTGGCCTCCGCGAGCGGTATCCGCACGATGTCCGTGCCGCGCAGCGCCACCATCGTGCCGAAGTCCCGGTCCTTGACCGCGTCGATCGCCCGCAGCCCGAAGCGGGTGGCCAGCCAGCGGTCGAAGGCGCTGGGCGTCCCACCGCGCTGGATATGGCCCAGGACCGTGGTGCGGGCCTCCTTACCGGTGTGATCGGCGATCTCACGGGACAGCCACTCGCCGATGCCGGACAGCCGGACATGGCCGAACTCGTCCAGGCTGGAGTCCTTGACCACCATCTGGCCCGCCTTCGGCACGGCCCCCTCCGCCACCACCACGATCGGCGCGTATCTGATCGTGAAGCGGTTCTCCACCCAGGCGCAGACCTGGTCGATGTCGAAGGGCTGCTCGGGGATCAGGATGACGTTGGCACCGCCCGCGATGCCCGAGTGCAGGGCGATCCAGCCGGAGTGCCGCCCCATGACCTCGACCACCAGGGTGCGGGTGTGGGATTCGGCGGTGGTGTGCAGCCGGTCGATCGCCTCGGTGGCGATATTGACGGCGGTGTCGAAACCGAAGGTGTAGTCGGTGCCCGCCACATCGTTGTCGATCGTCTTGGGCACCCCGACCACCTGGATGCCCTCGCCCCCCAGCGCCGCGGCGACGCCGAGCGTGTCCTCGCCGCCGATCGCGATGAGCGCGTCCACCTCGTACTCGGCGAGCGTCCGCCGCACCCGATCGACCCCGTCCTCGCCGGCCAGGGGGTTGGTCCGGGAGGAGCCGAGGATGGTGCCGCCGCGCGGCAGGATGCCGCGCACGGCCGGGACGTCCAGCGGCACGAGGGCTCCTTCGAGCGCGCCGCGCCAGCCGTCCCGCACCCCGACGAACTCGAAGCCGTGGACCTCCACGCCCTTCCGGACGATGCCGCGGATCGCGGCGTTGAGCCCGGGGCAGTCACCGCCGCCGGTCAGCACACCGACACGCATCTCCGCTCCCTCCGCCGGCGGCGCGAGCCGCTGCCGCCGCCGCTCCTTCCGGCACCACTCTTGCCACCCCCTCTTTCTCCAGAATCCACCCATATGTAGCGCGGCGCCCACAGCGGCGTAGGGGTGTCCCCACAACACCGATGTGTTCATCCGACTGATACGACTGATGCGCCAGAGGTGTGGATAGACTCTCGCAACTGCACAAGGGCACAGCGGGGAGAGGCAGCACAGATGGCCCAGGCGAAGAAAATCGCGCTCTATATGCTGATCGTCTTCGTGCTGTACACGATCATCAAGACCCCCGCCCGGGCGGCCGACCTCGTCCAGGTCGGTTTCGAGGGCATATCGGACGCCGCGAAGAGCGTCGGCGAGTTCATGACGGAGCTGACCAACTAGCCTCGCACCCCTCCCGTCCCCGCCCTCGAACCCCCGCTTCTCTCACTCCCTTATCGGGCGTTTTCTCCACCAACACGTGGTAAAGCGGTGCTTGCACACAGTGCACATGTCTTGTGATGCTATGACCGCTTTTGCCGGGTGAGTACATCGTGAAGGGGTGGCGTGACCGTGTCGGCCCGTACCGCGCCCAGAACCCCGCCCCAGGGCGATGGCGGCAGCGAAAGCGGCAGAAGCCGCGGGGCTGACGCCAGAGCGCTCACCCAGGTGCTCTTCGCCGAGCTCTCGGGCCTCACCCCCGGAACCCCCGAGCACGCCCGCGTGCGCGCCGCGCTGATCGAGGCCAATCTGCCGCTGGTCCGCTACGCCGCGGCCCGCTTCCGCAGCCGCAACGAGCCCATGGAGGACGTGATCCAGGTCGGCACCATCGGCCTGATCAACGCGATCGACCGGTTCGACCCGGACCGCGGGGTGCAGTTCCCGACCTTCGCCATGCCGACCGTCGTCGGCGAGATCAAGCGCTACTTCCGCGACAACGTCCGCACCGTCCACGTCCCGCGCCGGTTGCACGAGCTATGGGTGCAGGTCAACGGCGCGACCGAGGACCTGACCGTGCTGCACGGCCGCTCCCCGACGACGGCCGAGATCGCCGAACGGCTCAAGCTCAGCGAAGAGGAGGTGCTGGCCTGCATCGAGGCGGGCCGCTCGTATCACGCCACCTCCCTGGAGGCCGCCCAGGAGGGCGACGGACTGCCCGGCCTGGTCGACCGGCTCGGCTACGAGGATCCGGCGCTCGCCGGAGTCGAGCACCGCGATCTGGTGCGCCATCTGCTCGTACAACTGCCCGAGCGCGAGCAGCGTATCCTTTTGCTCCGTTACTACAGCAACTTGACGCAATCTCAGATCAGCGCCGAGCTCGGTGTCTCCCAGATGCATGTGTCCCGGCTGCTGTCCCGGAGCTTCGCCCGGCTGAGATCCGCAAACCGGATCGAGTCCTGATCCTTGCGAGGGACCTCCGCCCCGGGACCTCAAGGCTGTAATGTCGACATGGCGCTACAGCGTGTTGCCGACATGTGACATTCTGCAGGAACCGCGTTTGCCGCGGCCCGACCTCCGGTATTCAGGGGGAGGCTGCGTCGGACGCGAACCGCGCAGCTGGGATCCGTCCGCGACCTCTAGGGGGTGGCATGTCCGTAGAACTGGGCAGCTCGAAGGTGCTCAACAACGACGCACCGCACATGCCTGACGACTGCGACGCCATCGACACCCGCACCCTCTCCCGCTCCCTCTTCCTGCGGCTCGCCACACTCGACAAGGACAGTGCGGAGGCCGGCTACGTCCGTGACACCCTCATCGAGCTGAACCTCCCGCTCGTCCGCTACGCGGCGGCCCGGTTCCGCAGCCGTAACGAGCCGATGGAGGACATCGTCCAGGTCGGCACCATCGGCCTGATCAAGGCGATCGACCGCTTCGACTGCGAACGGGGCGTGGAGTTCCCGACGTTCGCCATGCCGACCGTCGTGGGCGAGATCAAGCGGTTCTTCCGCGACACCAGCTGGTCGGTGCGGGTCCCGCGGCGGCTCCAGGAGCTGCGCCTGGCCCTCACCAAGGCCAGTGACGAGCTGTCACAGAAGCTCGACCGCTCCCCGACCGTCACCGAGCTCGCCACGGCGCTGGGCGTCTCCGAGGAGGACGTGGTCGACGGGCTCGCGGTGGGCAATGCCTACACGGCCAGCTCGCTGGACTCCCCGTCCCCCGAGGACGACGGCGGCGAGGGCTCGCTCGCCGACCGGCTGGGGTACGAGGACAGCGCGCTGGAGGGCGTGGAGTACCGCGAGTCGCTCAAGCCCCTGCTGGCGAAACTGCCGCCGCGCGAGCGCCAGATCATCATGCTGCGCTTCTTCGCCAATATGACGCAGTCGCAAATCGGCGAAGAGGTCGGGATCTCCCAGATGCATGTCTCCCGGCTGCTCACCCGGACCCTGGCCCAGCTGCGCGAGGGCCTGATCTCGGACTGACCGCCACTGGCCGGTCCCCTGCCGGATCCCTGTACACCGGATCCCTGTACACCTGACGGGTCGTCAGCCACACTGGCCCGATGCGATACGCATGGAGCCGGACAACGGGCCGCCGAGGTACGGCAATCGCCTCCTCGGCGGCCGCGCTGTGCCTGGGGGCACTCCTCAGCGGCTGCGGCGGTGGCGGCGACGGCTATGTGGCCGCCGGTGCGGCCGGACCCGACGGCCGGCGGACCGCGAACGCCGTGCCGCCCAAGGACGGCGTCGACCTGGTGCCCCTGGACGAGGACGGCACGGACAACGCCCGCGGCGGTAAGGGCGGCACGGACGGGAAGCGCGATCGGGGCACGGCCGGACCCCAGGCCACCACGGACGGCAGAGCGGACGGCCCCGCCTCGCGTGCGCCCTCGGCATCGGCGCGGGCCCCCGGCCGCACGGACGGCCCGGGCGGCCCGGGCGGCGGGAAGAACGGCTCCGGGGCCCCGGGGCGTACGGACGACGGCCCCAAGGGCGACGGCGGGCCCACGGGCGACGGCCCCGGCGAGCCCTCGCCCTCCGGCCCGGGCTCGGGCTCCTCGGACCCCTCCGGCACCCCCACGCCCACCGGACCGGCCGCCCTCAAGGTCGGCAAGCCGGAGCGGACGGCGACCGATGAGCGCTGGTGCGAGAAGGTGAAGGTCGAGTTCCGCAACACCGGAGGAGCGCCCATCGCCTCGGGCACCGTCACCTTCGGGACGCATGTGATCGACGCGCTCGGCATCGACTGGGCCACGCTGGAGTCCAAGGAAGAGCTGCCCGCGCCGATCGGCGCGGGCCAGAAGAAGGAGAAGACCTGGACGGTGTGCGTGGACGACTGGCGGGTGCCGCTGGGCATGCATATCGAGACACAGGACGTCTCGGTCAGTTGGAAGCCGTAAGGCCGACCCGGCAGCCGTAAGGGGCGCGGGAACTCGGGCCCCCGAGAGAGCTCAGCCCCCCGCTGGAAGTGTCAGGGCTTCGCGGACTCAGCCCAGCGCCAGCCAGGCCACCGCCGCGACGATCACCACCGCGGCGATCACGCCGACGATCAGGCCGACGCGCGAACCGCCGCCCGATCCGGCGGACGTCTGAGGCTGCCGAGTGCCCTCGTCGACGAAGGCGCGGAACATCTGAGTGGAGCCGGCCGGGTCGTGGTTCCCGTTGGGGCTCTGGGGGTTGTTCGCCATGAGCCCCGACCCTAGCGAACGAGCGGATTCCGGGACACCCCCGGGTCTCAGCAGCCCCTCGCACCTCAGCCACCCCGCTTGACTCACTCCAGGACGACTCTTTAACGGCAATTTACCGCCCAGACCGCCCCTTCATTTGCCTGTAGCAACTAACTTCTTCTATGGTTGCCTTAAGCAACTGACCATCCTGATCAATCTCCCTGGGAGGTGCCGTGGCCACTCAGCGCCACTATGAGGAGCTGGCCCGGCAGCTCAGCGCCATCGGCACCGTCAAGCGCGGGCTCGGGCGCGCCCTGCCGGCCGACTGCCCGTCGGGCGCCGCCGTCGTCCTGATGCTCCTCGACCGCTACGGCGAGATGCGCATGAGCAAGCTCGCCGAGCTGCTCGACATCGACATGTCGGTGACCAGCCGGCATGTGGCACATGTCGCGAACCGCGGCTGGGTGGACCGCAAGCCCGACCCGCTCGACCGGCGGTCGCGGCTGCTGAGCATCAACCCCAGCGGACGAGCCCTGCTCGGTCAGGTCTCCGAGCGCTACACGAACGCGCTCGCCAGTTGTCTGAGCGACTGGTCGGACGAGGACGTCGACCGCCTCAATGAACTTCTCGCCCGGTTGCGGACGAGTTTCGGGGACACCCGTTCCCGGGCCCTGCCGCATCAGGCGGAGACCAGCACCACCCGTACACCTTCGCAACGTTAAGGAACTTCATGGCAACGACCACACCGGACGGTGGTGTGCGGGGACCCGCGGGGCACCCCGCCCACGCCAAGCACGGCGGAGGAGGCCACAGAGGCCAGCACGGCCACGCCGCGGACTCCTCGGCGCCGATGACCCACCGGCAGATCATGGAGGCCCTCTCCGGGCTGCTGCTGGGGATGTTCGTCGCGATCCTGTCCTCGACGATCGTCTCCGCCGCACTACCCAAGATCATCGCCGACCTCAACGGCAGCCAGTCCTCCTACACCTGGGTCGTCACCGCCACCCTGCTCGCCATGACGGCCACCACGCCGCTGTGGGGCAAGCTCGCCGACCTCTTCAGCAAGAAGCTGCTGGTCCAGATAGCCCTGGTGATCTACGTCGCGGGCTCCGTGGTGGCCGGTCTGTCGCAGAACCCCGGCATGCTGATCGCCTGCCGCGTGGTGCAGGGCATCGGCGTCGGCGGCCTGTCCGCCCTCGCCCAGATCGTCATGGCCGCGATGATCTCCCCGCGCGAGCGCGGCCGTTACAGCGGTTACCTCGGCGCGACCTTCGCCGTCGCGACCGTCGGCGGTCCGCTGCTGGGCGGCGTGATCACCGACACCGACTGGCTGGGCTGGCGCTGGTGCTTCTACGTCGGCGTGCCGTTCGCCGTCATCGCGCTGATCGTCCTTCAGAAGACCCTGAAGCTCCCGGTGGTGAAGCGGGACGTCAAGGTCGACTGGGGCGGCGCCTTCTTCATCAGCGCCGCGGTCTCGCTGCTGCTGATCTGGGTCACCTTCGCCGGCGACAAGTACGACTGGCTCTCCTGGCAGACGTACGCGATGGTCGGCGGCTCGATCGTGCTCGGACTGATCTTCACCCTGATCGAGTCCAAGGCGAGCGAGCCGATCATTCCGCTGCGGCTGTTCCGCAACAAGACGATCACCCTCGCCTCGCTGGCGTCGCTCTTCGTCGGTATCGCGATGTTCGCCGGAACCGTCTTCTTCAGCCAGTACTTCCAGCTGGCGCGCGGTAAGTCGCCCACCATGTCCGGCGTCATGACCATCCCGATGATCGGCGGTCTGTTCGTCTCCTCGACCATCTCCGGTCAGATCATCACCAAGACCGGTCGCTGGAAGGCATGGCTGGTCAGCGGTGGTGTGCTGGTGACGGCGGGTCTCGCGCTGCTCGGCACCATCCGGTACGACACCCCGTACTGGCACATGGCGATCTACATGGCGCTCATGGGTCTCGGCATCGGCATGATGATGCAGAACCTGGTGCTGGCCACCCAGAACCAGGTGGCCCCGCAGGACCTCGGCGCGGCCAGCTCCGTCGTCACCTTCTTCCGCTCCCTGGGTGGTGCGGTCGGCGTCTCGGCGCTCGGCGCGGTGCTCGCCAACCGGGTCACCCACTTCGTCAAGGAAGGCCTGGCCGACCTCGGCCCCAAGGGCGCGGCGTTGGGTCACGGCGGCACCGGCGGCGGTGGCATCCCCGATGTGCAGGCGCTGCCCGAGCCGATGCGCACGATCATGGAGAGCGCCTACGGGCACGGTGTCGCGGACGTCTTCCTCTTCGCCGCCCCTGCCGCGTTCCTCGCCTTCCTGCTGACCCTGTTCATCAAGGAGGTCGCCCTGAAGACCAACTCAGGCACCCAGCAGGCCGCCACGGACACCACGGACGCCCCGGCCACCGACGCGGCCCCGGCCGACGCGGTGGCGGCCACGGCAGCCACCGGGCAGGTCGCCGACCTCGAGCCCGCGCTCGTGGGCGCCCCGGCCGCCGCGGTGCGCGAGCCGGACGCGGGCGGCGCCTTCGCGGCCACCGCCGCGCAGACGGCCACCGCTCCGCAGCGCCTTACGGCGTTCGCCTCCGCCGGGGGCGACGGCGCGGACCGTCAGCCCCGGCAGGGTGTGCACGGCTTCGTGCGGAACGCGGAGGGCGGCCCCGTCGCCCGCGCCGCGGTGACGCTGATCTCGCTCGCCGGGCGGCAGCTGGGCCGTTCGGTGGCGCACCCCGACGGCTCGTACGCCCTGGACGCGCCGGGCTCCGGCTCGTACGTCCTGATCGCGGCGGCCGACGGCCACCAGCCGCAGGCGTCCACGATCGTGGTCGGGGACGAGCCGCTCGGCTTCGACATCGTCCTGTCGGCCACCAGCGGCCTGGTGGGCACCGTGCGCGGTGCCGCCGACGGCCGGCCGGTGGACGCGGCGATGGTCGTGGTCACCGATGTCCGCGGCGAGGTGCTGGCCACCGGGAAGACCGGTGAGCAGGGCGACTTCGGCTTCGAGGAGCTGGTCTCCGGGACCTTCACGGTCGCGGTGAACGCGCCGGGCTACCGGCCCGCGGCCCTGCCCGTCGAGGTGGGCGCCCAGGGGCTGACCCGGGTGGAGATAGCGCTGCAGGCCGGCGCCCGGGTGCAGGGCATAGTCCGGGCCGGTGCCGACCGGCGGCCGCTGCCCGACGCGCGGGTCACCCTCGTGGACTCGGCCGGGAACGTGGTCGCCACCGCCACCACCGGTGAGGACGGCGCGTACGCCTTCACCGACCTGGACGCGGGCGACTACACGGTCATCGCGAGCGGCTACCCGCCGGTCGCGGGGGCGCTGACGGTCTCCGGACCCGGCGTCGACGGCCATGACGTGGAGCTCGCCCACCCGGGCGAGTGACGGACCCCGGGTCCGGGGCGCGCATGAGCGGAGACGCGCCCCGGACCCGGCCCGGGCGGCGGATTTCTCGGCCGGACCCGGAACCCGGATCCCGGCGGCGGTGTAGTGAAGGCAGGGGACGGCCTGACGCCGCCGCCCGGATCCGGTGCACAGACACGACGAGTACCACCAGCACGACGAATACGACCAGCACAGCCATGACGACCAGCACGGCGCGCACGACCAGCGCGCCGGGCGACATGAGCCACACGAGCAACACGCCGAGCACGACGAGCAACACGGCGACACCCGAGCGGGAGCGAAACGCGGCATGACGACCACAGGAGCAGGAGCAGGCGGGGGAGCGGGACTGCGGGCCCGGATCCGCACCCGCGACGGCTGGGCGGTCCAGCACGCGGTGCTGACCGTCACCGATATGACGGGCGCCCAGGTGCTGCGCGCGCAGGCCGATGCGGACGGCGCCGTGCGGACCGACGAGCCGCTGCCGCCGGGGGCGTACACGATCATCGCCACCGCGGTCGGCTACGCCCCGGTCGCGTCCACGGCGATCGTCACGGCCTCAGGGCGGGCCGACGTGGGCAACGTGGTGCTGGCGCGCCAGGGCGGGGTGGAGCTTCCGCCGCCCGGGGCGTGGACGATCGACCCGGCGCATTCGACGGTGGCCGCGGTCGCCCAGCACCTGGGCATCTCCAGTGTCCACGGCCGGTTCACGGAGTTCAGCGGGCGGATCGAGGTCGCCGAGGACATCGAGAAGTCGCGCGTCGAGGCGGTCATGCGCGCCGCCAGCATCGACACCGGCAACACGATGCGGGACGGCCATCTGAAGTCCCCCGACTTCCTCAATGTCGAGGAGTTCCCGGAGCTGACCTACCGCAGCACGCATCTGAGCGCGGCCGGGGCCGACCGCTGGACGGTCCACGGCGAGCTGTCGATGCACGGCGTGGTCCGGGACGTGGACCTGGACCTGACGTACCTGGGCACGGGCCCCGACCCCTGGGGCGGGGTGCGGGCGGCCTTCCGGGCCGTCGCCGAGCTGCGCCGCGAGGACTTCGCGATGAACTACAACCAGGTGGTCGCGGCGGGCATCGCGGCGATCGGCACGACCCTGCGGGTGGAGCTGGACATACAGGCGGTGCAGGGCGAGGAGCTCCCCACGGCCTGAGGCTCCGCCCCGGCGCGGTCCCACCCTGCTCGGCGATGCACGGCGCGCTATCGCTCCCGCAGGGTTTCGATACCGGCGATCGCCAGGTCCAGCGCGAAGGTGAAGTCGCGGTCGTGCATCTCCTGGACCGTGGTGCCGCCGCGAGCCTCCATGATCTTCCGCGCCTCGTCGAACTCCATACGACCCTCGACCGAGCTCATCATCTCGTGGAACAGCTCGTCCTGGGTGACTCCCTCCGCCCGGCAGCGGGCGGCGAAGCGGCCCTCGATCGTGGAGAAGCCGTAGACGAACTGGTAGACGAGGGACAGCGCGCTGGTGATCTTGTCGTCCGGCAGTCCGCTGTGGCGCATCACGGTCAGCGCGGCCTTCTGGAAGACCACCGCGTTCGGCCCGATGTTGAGGTACTCCCCCAGGAGCGCCGGAAGCCAGGGGTGGCGGACCAGCACCCGCCGGTACTCGGAGGCGACCTGGCGCAGCTGCTCACGCCAGTCCCGCGGCTCGGCCGGGGCGTGGTCATGGCCCTCGACGGGGCCGACGGCCTCGATGGGCAGCGCTATCTCGCCCATGGCCGCGTCGAGGACGAGTTCGAGCAGATGGTCCTTGGTCTCCACGTACCAGTAGACCGACATGGCGGTCACCCCGAGCTCCGCCGCGAGCCGTCGCATCGAGAAGCCCGAAAGCCCCTCGGCGTCCAGCAGCCGCATCGTCGCCGCGACGATCTTCAGATGGTCGAGCCCGACGGGCTGCTGGTCGCCCTTGCGCTTGGGGGTTTTGCGTTCGGAGAGCCAGACGCTGGACCGCGGGCGGACGGTGCGGCTGCCGGTTGCCATGGCGGCGCCTCTCTTTCTCCGGTGCGCTGGCGCCACGTACGTCCCGGGACCGGGCACGCGGCACCTCACTACCTGAAGATGCTATGCCGCCGGGGCCTCCTGTGAAGATCGTTCGGCCCTGCTGAGCAGCAGCGCGGCCAGCACTCCACCCGCCAGCACGGCCGCCGCGCCGACCAGCTGGCTGGTCTCCACCCCCGAGGCGAAGGCGTCCGCGACGGCCTCGCGGTCCTCGGGGGTACGGGCCGCGGCGAGGGCGGCCGGAAGCGAGCCCGCCCCGGTGGCGACCGCGGGCAGCAGCGAGCCGAAGCGGGAGTTGAGCACGGCGCCGAGGACGGCGACACCGAGCCCGTTGCCGCATTCGGTGAGCGTGCCGTTGACCCCCGCGCCCACCCCCGCCTTCTCCGGCGGGATGGCCGACATGATGGCGTTCGCCATCGCGGGCATGGCCAGCGCGATACCGGCCCCCATCACCACCAGCCCGAAGAGCATCCCGCCATAGCCATGCGCGCCGAGCGTCGCGATGGCGGCGAGACCGGCCGCGAGCAGCCCCATCCCGCCGACGATCGTCACCGGGGTCCCGAGCTTCGGCAGCAGCCGCGCGCCGACACCGGTGAGGTTGAGCGCGACGATCACCAGCGCGAGCGGCGCGGTGCGCAGCCCCGCGTCCAGCGCGTCATAACCGAGCACGAACTGCAGATGCTGGGTGAGCAGGAAGAGCGAACCGCCCATCCCGAAGGCCACCAGGATGCCGCCCGCCACCGCGCCCACGAACCGGCGGTCGCGGAAGAAGTGCATGTCCAGCATCGGATACGGAATATGACGCTCCCACAGCGCGAATCCGGTCATCACGGTGACGCCGATGAAGGCCGACAGCAGCACCCGGCTGGAGGTCCAGCCGTGCTCCGGCCCGGAAATGATCGCGAAGACGATGCCGGTCATGCCGACCGTGGACAGCAGCGCGCCGAGCAGATCGGGGCGGTCACTGGTCGGCGCCTTCGACTCCGGCACCATCCAGACCACGGCCACCAGCCCGAGCAGCGCCACCGGGATATTGATCAGGAAGATCGAGCCCCACCAGAAGTGCTCCAGCAGCGAGCCGCCGATCAGCGGCCCCGCGGCGAAGCCGAGGGAGCTGACCGCACCCCACAGCCCGATGGCCTTGGCCCGTTCGCCCGCGTCGAAGACCTGCACCACGACCGCGAGCGTCGTGGTCATCAGCAGCGCCCCGCCGATGCCCATGCCCGCGCGGGCGGCGATCAGCTGGCCGGGGTCCTGCGCCATCGACGCCGCGAACGAGCCGATGCCGAACAGGGCGAGCCCGGCGACCAGCAGCTTCTTCCGCCCGTAGCGGTCGGCGGCGCTGCCCGCGGTGAGCAGCAGCCCCGACTGAACCAGCGAATAGGCGTTGATCATCCACTGGATGTCGGCCGTGCGGGCATCCATCTCCCTGGCCAGGGAGGGGACCGCCACATTGAGGATCGTGTTGTCCAGCAACACGGTGAGCTGGGCGAGGCAGATCACGGCGAGGATCAGCCAGCGCTGGGGATGACCACCCGGGGACTGATCGGGTGGCGCGGAGGCGGCGTCGGCGGTCGAGACCGTCATGGGGACTCCAGGCAGGGGACTTCTACGGCGTATGACGATGTGCTGAGCCCTACACCGTACAAGTGCCGCTGTACGCCGTACAGCGAATTATGTGCGCGCGTCGCATACGCGTACGGGCCGGTGATCGCGGGGGTGAACCCGCGACCACCGGCCCGTATCCACGGGGCTCCGGCGTCAGTCGGAGGACTTCGAGGACGTGGTCGCCTTCTGGGTGAGGTCATAGAGCGTGGTGCTGCCCACGGTGACCTTCTTGTAGGTGGACTCGATCCACGAGGTGATCTGGGACGAGGTCCCCTGGCCGCCGCCCGGCCCGCCGCCCATGCCGGTGCCCGAGGAGATGAAGTAGTGGATCTTGCCCTGCTTCACATACTCCTTGAACTGGGCGAGCGTCGGGGACGGGTCGCTGCCGTTGAAGCCGCCGATGGCCATCACGGGCTTCTCGGTGGCGAGTTGGTAGCTCGCGGCGTTCTGGGAGCCGATCGCCGCGGCCGCCCAGGTGTAGTCGCCGGCGTTCTTCTCCAGCTTCGCCTCCACCTCGGCGTCGACCTGCTGACCGTCGAGCAGTCCGCCCATACCGCCGCCACGGCGGCCGCCCTCGCCCATGCCGCCGCCGGGCCACATGCCCGGCCGGCCGTTCTGCCCCTGGCCGCCCTGGGCGTTGCCCGTGCCGTTGCGCGGGGACTGGCCGCCGCCCGGGAAGCCACCGCCGGGGAAGCCGTTCTGGCCACCACCCGGCTGACCGCCGCCGGTGCCACCGCCCGGCACGCCCTGCGGACCGCCCTGGCCCTGACCCTGGCCTTGCCCCTGCTGGCCCTGACCACCTTGGCTGCCCTGCCCCTGCTGGCCCTGACCCCCCTGGTTGCCCTGCCCCTGCTGGCCCGCGCCCTGGCGTGCGTTCTGCATCCCCGGCGGACCGCCCATACCGCCGCCCGGGAAGCGGCCACCGGGGCCGCCCATACCGCCCGCCACCGACGGACCGGCGGTCACGATGGAGCCGTGCTTCGGGGTGTCGACCGTGTTGAGCGTGTACGCGACCGGCCCGGCCAGCCCCGCCGCGAGGCCGAGGCCCGCTGCGGCCAGCGCCGCCCTCCGCCCCAGGCGCGCCGTCAGCGGCATCCCGGCCGCCGCCGCGAGCCCGCCGATCAGCACCGCCCAGCGCAGCCAGGGGTGCCAGTCCGGCGACCGCCCCAGCAGGACGTACGACAGGTACGCGGTGACCGCGACCGTGACGGCCAGCACCGCCGAGGCCGCCGCCCCCGCCCGGCCGCCCTCGTTCCGCCGCTCCCACAGCAGGGCCGCGCCCATGCCCACGAGCGCCGCGATATAGGGCGCCAGGGCGATGTTGTAGTACTGGTGGAAGATCCCGGACATGAAGCTGAAGGTGGCGAAGGTCATCAGCAGCGCCCCGCCCCACACCAGGAAGGCCGCGCGCCGGGTGTCGGTGCGCTTGGCCCGCCAGGTCAGCCAGACCCCGGCCGCCAGCAGGATGAACGCCGCGGGCAGCAGCCAGGCGATCTGACCGCCCATGTCGGAGCCGAAGAGCCGGTCGATCCCGGTCTCGCCCCACCTGCCGCCACCGCCACCGCCACCCGGACCGCCCCCGCCGACGCTGCCGGTCTCGTCGCCGTTGATCCGGCCCAGACCGTTGTAGCCGAAGGTCAGCTCCAGGAAGCTGTTGTGCTGCGAACCGCCGATGTACGGGCGCGAGGACGCCGGCCACAGCTCGACGATCGCCACCCACCAGCCGCCGGACACCACCATCGCGAGCCCCGCGAGCAGCAGCTGCCCGATCCGCCGGCCGAACTTCGCCGGGGCGCACACCGCGTACACCACCGCGAGCGGCGGCAGGATCAGCCACGCCTGCAGCGTCTTGGTGAGGAAGCCGAGGCCGAAGCAGACCCCGGCCAGCACCAGCCACTTGGTGCGCGCGTCCTCCAGGGCGCGCAGCACGCAAGTGACCGCCGAGACCATCAGCAGGCACAGCAGCGCGTCGGGGTTGTTGAAGCGGAACATCAGCGCCGCGACCGGGGTCACCGCGAGCGCCGCGCCCGCGATCAGCCCGGCCGCCGCGCCGAACCCGCGCCGTACGGCCGCGTACAGCACCCCGACCGTCGCGACGCCCATCAGCGCCTCGGGGACGAGGACCGCCCAGGAGGAGAGGCCGAAGAGCCGCACCGACAGGGCCATCGGCCACAGCGCGGCCGGGGGCTTGTCGACGGTGATGGAGTTCGCGGCGTCGGAGGAGCCGAAGAAGAACGCCTTCCAGCTCTCGCCGCCCGCCTGCACGGCGGCCGAGTAGAACTGGTTGGCGTAGCCGGACGCGCCCAGGCTCCACAGATAGAGCACGGCGGTGGTGGCCAGCAGGGCCCACAGGGCGGGCCGTGCCCAGCGCGGGTCCTCCGGCCGTCCCCGCCAGGCCCGCGCCAGGCGCGAGCCGCCGGGCGCCCGCGGCCCCGGCCGGGGAGCGGCGTCGGGCATCGGCGGCGGCCCGGCTTCGCGGGTGCCGTAGTCGTAGGTGGTCATCGATCGGTCCTCGGGTCGTGGTCGGTCGTGGCCCCGCTGTCCGACGGGAAGACCCAGGCCCGGAAGAGCAGGAAGCGCAGAACGGTCGCGGCGAGGTTCGCCGCGATCAGCACGGCCAGTTCGGTGCCGTGCGAGGCGGTGCCGGGGACGGCGTCCAGGGCGGCCAGGGAGCCGCTGGTCAGCACGAGGCCGATGCCGAAGACGACCAGCCCCTGGGCCTGGTGGCGCATGGCCCGGTCCCGGCCGCGTACGCCGAAGGTGAGCCTCCGGTTGGCCGCGGTGTTGCCGAGCGCCGACAGCAGCAGCGCCAGCGCGTTGGCCACCTGCGGACCGGTGCCCATCCGGAAGAGGGAGTACAGCAGCAGATAGACCAGCGTGCTCAGCGCGCCGACCACACAGAACCCGACCAGCTGGCGGGCCAGGCCCCTCGGCACCCCGCTCAGCTCCCGGTCGCGCGGATCGTCGCCGAACGGACGGCGCACCCGGTCCAGCGGCAGCGCACCGGTGGCCAGCGCGCGCCCCACCCGCCACACGCCCTTGAGGTCCTCGGTGGCCGTCCTCACGATGTGGACCGTGCTGTTGGGGTCGTCCACCCAGTCCACCGGCACCTCGTGGATGCGCAGCCCGGCCCGCTCGGCCAGCACCAGCATCTCGGTGTCGAAGAACCACCCGGTGTCCTCGACCAGCGGCAGCAGCCGCTCCGCGACGTCCTTACGGATCGCCTTGAACCCGCACTGGGCGTCGGAGAAGCGGGCGGCCAGGCTGCCGCGCAGGATCAGGTTGTACGCCCGCGAGATGAACTCCCGCTTGGGCCCGCGCACCACCCGTGAGCTGCGGGACAGCCGCGATCCGATCGCCAGGTCGGAGTGCCCGGAGATCAGCGGGGCCACCAGCGGCAGCAGCGCCTTGAGGTCCGTGGACAGATCGACGTCCATATAGGCGAGCACGGGCGCCTCGGACAGCGACCACACGGTGCGCAGCGCCCGCCCGCGCCCCTTCTGCTCCAGCCGGACCGCCGTCACCTCCTCGATGCTCTCGTCCAGGTGGGCCGCGAGGTCGGGCGTGCGATCCGTACTGGCGTTGTCGGCGATGGTGATCCGGAAGCCGTACGGGAACGTGCGGGCCAGATGGTCATGCAGCCGTCGTACGCACCGCTCGAGGTCCGCTTCCTCGTTGTAGACGGGGATGACGACGTCCAGCACCGGACGGCCGCGCACGACCGTCACCGGCCCGCGCACGGGCAAGGTCTGCAGGGGTGTCTCGGGCGGAGCCCCGAGAGGGGTGTCGGTTCGCATGGGGTCGACGGTCGCGAGCCGCGCTGTCACGGCTGTGTGGTCAGCCTGTGGCCTGCCTGTGAGTCCGTCACGCCCTGGTGAACGACCCGGTGCACGGGCAGGTGGACGCCGAACACGGTGCGCCCGGGCACGCTGTCCACCGTCACCCGCCCGTCGTGCGCGGCCACGACCGCGTGCACGATGGCCAGGCCGAGCCCCGTGCTGCCCGCGGCGCGGGAGCGCGAGGCGTCACCGCGCGCGAACCGCTCGAAGACATGCGGCAGCAGCTCGGGCGGGATGCCGGGACCGTCGTCCTCGATCTCCAGCGAGACGTACGAGGGCAGGCCGTACGGCGCCGGATACGGCGAGGGATACGGCGACGCCCGCGGCCCGCGCCACAGCACCCGCGCCGTGACCGTGGTGCCGGCCGGGGTGTGCGTCCGCGCGTTGGCGAGGAGGTTGACCAGCACCTGGCGCAGCCGGGCGTCGTCGCCGTGGACGACCGCGGGGTCATCGGGCAGCTCCAGCCGCCACGCGTGGTCGGAGCCGACCGCCCGCGCGTCGCTGACCGCGTCCACGACCAGCGGGGACAGATCGACCTCCGCGCATTCCAGCGGCCGACCCGCGTCCAGCCGGGCCAGCAGCAGCAGATCCTCGACCAGCCCGGTCATCCGCCCGGCCTCGGACTCGACCCGGCCGAGGGCATGCCGGGTGTCGGGCCCGATCTCCTCCCGGCCGCGCCGGGTCAGCTCCGCGTAGCCGCGGATCGAGGCGAGCGGCGTACGGAGCTCATGGCTGGCGTCGGCGACGAACTGCCGCACCCGCGTCTCGCTCTCCTGGCGGGCCGCGAGCGCCGACTCCACATGGCCGAGCATGCGGTTGAGCGCCGCGCCCACCTGGCCGACCTCGGTGCGCGGATCGGCCTCCGAGGCCGGGACGCGCTCGCGCAGCGCCACCTCGCCGCTGTGCAGGGGGAGCTCGGAGACCCGGGTCGCGGTCGCCGCCACCCGGCGCAGCGGGCGCAGCGAGATGCCGACCATCGCGGCCCCGGCGATCCCGGCCGCGACCAGCCCGGCCGCGGTCACGCAGACCTCCACGAGGATGAGGGTGTTGACCGTCTCCCGCGTCTGGTCGAGCGGGAAGGCGAGGATGATGCCGCCTTCCCGGTGGTCCCACTGGGCCACGGCCCGATAGCCGCCGAGGCCGGGCAGATCGATGGTGTGCACCTGTCCGTCCAGCGGGACGGCGGCGATCGCCTTCCGCTGACCGCTGGTCAGGGGGTCCACCCGGTTCTCGGCGTCGACCTCGTTCGTCATGGGCGAGTCATTGCTCTTGCCGGACATGGAGATCTCGCCGTCCTGGCCGAACCGCGCCCCGACCGTGCCGATGGGCTGACCGGGCGAGGCCACGAAGAGCACGTCGTCCCGGGGGAGTTCGCGCACCGGGCCCGGCTTGTTCAGGAACCGCCCGACGGACGCGCGCAGATCGTCGTCCACCTGGCCCTGGAGGTACGACTGCAGGGCGAGGGTGGTGACCGTGCCGATCACCGCGCAGACCACCGCGATCAGGGCGACGGCCGAGACGACCAGGCGGGTGCGCAGGGACCAGGTGCGGCGCCCGGCCCGCTGAGCGCGCCCGGCTCGTTGAGCGGTCCCCGCCCGTTGACCGGTCCCCGCCCGTTGAGCGGCCCCCGCCCGTTGAGCGATCCCCGCACGCCCGGCGCGTCCCGCCCGCTGGGCGCGCCGGGCGTGTGCGCGCCCCCGCGCCGCTCCCGCGCCCGGCGGCGGCTGGGGGACGCCGGGCAGGTCGGGGGCCCCGGGCGCCTCGGGGACGCCGGGCGTCCCGTGAGTGCCGGGCGTCCCGTGAGTGCCGGGCGTCCCGTGAGTGCCGGGCGTCCCGTGAGTGCCGGGCGTCCCGTGGGTGCCGGACGACTCGGGGACGCCGGGCCCCCCATGGGCGCTGGGCATGTCGGGCCCCCGGGGAGGCCGGGGCGGGGGGTGCGCCACGGTGTCTACTCCCCGGGCTTGATCAGATACCCGGCGCCCCGCCGGGTATGGATCATCGGGCTGCGCCCCGCGTCGATCTTGCGCCGCAGATACGAGATGTAGAGCTCGACCACGTTGGCCTGGCCGCCGAAGTCATAGCTCCAGACCCGGTCGAGGATCTGCGCCTTGCTGAGCACCCGGCGCGGATTGCGCATGAGATAGCGCAGCAGCTCGAACTCGGTCGCGGTGAGGTGGATCTCCTGCCCGCCGCGCGACACCTCGTGGCTGTCCTCGTCCAGGATCAGATCGCCGACGGCCAGCACCGACTCACTGCGCGCGGCCGCCGCCCCCGACCTGCGCAGCAGCCCGCGCAGCCGGGCGACGACCTCCTCCAGGCTGAACGGCTTGGTGACGTAGTCGTCGCCGCCCGCCGTCAGCCCCGCGATCCGGTCCTCCACCGCGTCCCGCGCGGTCAGGAACAGCACCGGGACATCGGGCAGTTCACGGCGCAGCCGCCCCAGCACCGTGAGCCCGTCCATATCGGGCAGCATGATGTCCAGGACCACCACGTCCGGGCGCAGCTCACGGGTGGTCCGGATCGCCTCCGCGCCGTCACCCGCGGTGCGCACCTCCCACCCCTCGTAGCGCAGTGCCATCGACAGCAGGTCGGCGAGCGCCGACTCGTCGTCCACGACCAGCACCCGGACGGGGCTCCCGTCGGGGCGCAGCAGCTCGGTACGCCCATGAGGCGAGGTCGGCATCATGGCCTCCACCCTCGGAGCGGGCCCTGAGAGGTCCCTTTCGGCTGCCTGTGAATTACCTGAGAATCCTGTGGAGGCGGGGACGAGACCGGCCGGGAGGCGAAACCACGGATCCGGGGCGCGGAACAGCTGCGGGCCGGCCACGGAATAAACAGCTGCGGGGCCGCGGAATGGACATCCGCCGGGCCACGGAATAACCGGAAGGACTCACCGGCTTCCCCCTGTATGACTTCTCGTCCCGCACTTGGCAAGATCGGCATCTGGACCGCGGCCCTGAAGACGGACTTCGCCCCATCGGAGCAGGTCAGCGAGGCGGCAGCCGAACTGGACGAGCTGGGGTACGGCGCCATCTGGCTCGGTGGCAGCCCCAGCCCGGATCAGGCCGGAGTCCTGCTGGACGCCACCTCCCGGATCACCGTCGCGACCGGAATCCTGAGCATCTGGGACCACGAGGCGGCCTACGTCGCCGAGCGGCACGCCGCGCTCAACGCCGCCCACGACGGCCGCTTCCTCCTCGGCCTCGGCGTGAGCCACAGCGCGCTCGCCGGTGAGCGCTACCAGCGTCCGTACACGGCGATGAAGGAGTACCTGACCGCGCTGGACTCCGCCCCGGCCCCGGTCCCCGCCGCCCAGCGGGTCCTGGCCGCCCTCGGCCCCAAGATGCTCGAGCTGTCCCGCGACCGCGCGGCCGGCGCGCATCCGTACCTCGTCACCCCGGAGCACACCGCCAAGGCCCGCGACGTCCTGGGCAAGGAGGCCGTGCTCGCGCCGGAGCTGAAGGTCGTCCTCGACACGGACCCGGACCGCGCCCGCGCCACCGCCCGCGACTACCTCGGCCGCTACCTCGCGCTGCCCAACTACACCAACAACTTCCGTCGGCTGGGCTTCGAGGACGCGGACTTCGCGGACGGCGGCAGCGACCGTCTCCTCTCCGCCATGTACGCGCTCGGCGACGCGGAGACGATCCGGGCGCGCGTGGACGAGTTCCTGGCCGCGGGCGCGGACCACCTCGCGATCCAGGTGGTGAGCGGCGACCCGCTGACGGTCCTCCCCCGCGAGGAGTGGCGCACGCTGGCCGAGGCGCTGCCGCTGGACAAGAGCTGACCCCTCGAATCCCCGAGATCACTCGCCCGGCGCCGGCGCGGGCGCCGGGCATGCCTCACTTCCGGAACGGCCACAGCGCGTCATATCCCGAACAGCCGCGCCGCGTTCCCGTAACACACCCCGCGCAGCCACTCCTCGTCCTGCCCGACCCGCGTCAGCGCGTCCAGCGCATGCCGGTATCCGTACGGGATGTTGGGGAAGTCGCTCCCGAACAGCACCCGGTCCCCCAGGGCCGCCAGCCGCCCCCGCTCCGACCGCGGGAAGGGCCACTGGCGCTCGGTGAAGTCGGTGAACGCCATCGTGGTGTCCAGGTGGACCCCCTCGTACCGCTCCGCCAGCCCCAGGAAGTCCGCGTACTCCGGCAGCCCCATGTGCGCGATGATCAGGCGAAGCCGAGGATGACGGGCCAGCACCCGCCCCACCGGCTCCGGTCCGGTGTGCTTGCCCGGCTGGGGCCCGGAGCCGCAGTGGATGACGACGGGCGTCCCGCTCTCGGCGAGCACGCCCCACACCGGGTCGAGCAGCGCGTCCCCCGGGTCGTACGCCCCTACCTGCACATGGGCCTTGAACACCCGCGCCCCGCCCTCGAGCGCCGCGCGCACGTACCCCTCCACACCGGGTTCGGGGAAGAAGGTCGAGGTGTGCAGAGAGTCGGGCGTACGGGCGGCGAAATCGGCCGCCCAGCCGTTCAGCCACCGCGCCATGTCCGGCTTGTGGGGGTAGAGCATGGCGGTGAAGGCCCGCACCCCGAACGCCCGTAGCGTCGCGAGGCGTTCGTCCTCCTCCTCGCGGTAGGTGATGTGCCAGCGGGGCTCGACGGCGTCGAAGAAGGCCCAGACTTTGTCCAGTACGCGCTGGGGCATGAAGTGGGTGTGCACATCGATGAGTCCGGGCAGCCCGAGCTCTTGCCAGAAGCGCTGCACCGACACCACGGCGGGATCGTTCATACGGATCACGGTAGTTGCCCCGGGCGTATTGCTACAGCCTCGTCTCAAGCTCTCGCATCGAGTTGATCACAGCCTCGACCAGTGGTTTTGTCACGCCCATGGCCAACCGCCCGCCTCGCGCCGCCACCCGATCCGGAACCACCCGATCCGGAATCACCCGGTCCGGAATCGCCCTCGTCTGCGCCCTCGGCGTCACCCTCCTCGCCCTCGCCACGGCCGGCTGCGAGGACGACACCGCCGCGTCCGGCCGACGGCAGCCCGCGACCCGCGCCGACCTGGCGGCCGACCGCGACGGCGGCAAGACCCTCCGGCTCGGCGAGCCCACGTCGGTCACCTACAAGCGCGGCTCGGACCATATGCGCGGCGCCCTGCGGGTCACGGCGGTGAGCGTGCGCAAGGGCACCCACGCCGAGCTGCGGACGGCGGGCGCGGAACCGTCCGACGTACGGACCACCCAGCCGTACTACGTCACCATGACCTTCGAGAACATCGGCGAGAACTCCCTCCACTACCCCTTCCTCAACACCCCCACCGGCCTCGAGGACACAAGCGGTGTGGACGACCAGCCGCTCATCACCGGCGACACCGAGGTGACCGCCTGCCCGGGCAAGGACCCGGACGACTTCGCGGTGGGGGCGAAGGTCTCCCTGTGCAAGGTGTTCCTGGTGCCCAACGGCATACGACCGTCGGTGGTGACGTACAGCACAGGCGATGACACCAAGCGCCCGGTGAGCTGGAAGGTCACGCGCTGAGGGCTGCGGGGCCGGGGCCCTCGGCGCGGCCGAACGACCGAGCGACCGAACGACCGAGCGACGGCCGAACGATCGAGGGCCCGGCACTGAAGAAGTGCCGGGCCCTCGATACCTGAGTAGCGGGGACAGGATTTGAACCTGCGACCTCTGGGTTATGAGCCCAGCGAGCTACCGAGCTGCTCCACCCCGCGTCGGTAGACGTAACTCTACGTCGTTCTCCCCGCCAAGGGAAATCCACCGTCCCCACACCGCCGTCACCGGAGGCCGGCCGCGAACGCAACCACCCACGACAGCGCCGAATTCCAGTTGATGGCGACCTCATTGGTCGACCACGAGTCAATGTCGTCGACGTAGCAGAACTGCGGCTCGGGGTGATGCGGCGGATCGACCGTGTAGTCGAACAGCATCCTCTTCGCCTTCGGGTCCTGGACCTTTCTGTTCGCGCCGCCGGCGATCGAGCCGGCGGGCGGCTCCGGAAACGCCGGGTCGGCCTCGTGACCGTAGATGCGACTGTGCTGGTTGTGGGAAGGGTGTTCGCCGTACCCGGTCACATAGGACTGGTTGAGGGCGTTGCGGCCGAGGATGTAGTCCAGCCCCTCCAGCGTCCCGTCCCGGTACCGCTGGTCGCCGGTCAGGTCGAAGGCCGTCGCGATGACGGCGAGCTTGTTGAGCACCGCGCTGTTGGAGCCCCACTCGAGCTCATCGCCCGTGACCGGTATCCCGTACGCCTGCTCGCGCGCCGTCGCCAGGTACCCGTCCGCGGCGGCCCGCACCGAGGCGCGGACGGCGTCCCGTTCGGCCTCCGGCAGCGTGCTGGGCACGGTCGCCAGGTCGAGCCGGCCGAGCGCCGCGACCTGCTGCCAGCTGAACCCCTCCGGCGGGAACGGGTCACGCGCACCGATCCGGTACGGCGAGTTCCGCAGCGCGTCGAGGTAGGTCTGCTCGCCGGTGGTGAGGAACAGTTCGGCGGCGGCCCAGTAAGTCTCGTCGCACACGTGGACGTCGTCGTACGCGCCACCTCCCTCCACCTCGCCGCTGGCGAACATGTCCTGATGGGCCTGCGCGGCCTCCCAGGCGGTACGGGCCGCGGTCAGGCAGCGCGCGGCGAAGCCCGGGTCGTAGGGCGGGTACAGCCGGGCGGCCTGCGCGGCCGTCGCCGCCAGGTTGAGCGTCGCCGCCGTGGACGGCGGATGCAGATGGCGCGTCTTGTCGTCCTGGTCCGGGGACAGCGGCAGACCGGTCCACTCGTCGTCGTGCACCTTGTGGTGGGCCATCCCCTGGAGGGGCTTGCCGGCCGGCACCTGCATGCGCAGCAGGAACTCCAGCTCCCAGCGCGCCTCGTCCAGGATGTCCGGTACGCCGTTGCCGTGCTCGGGAACGCGCAGCTCGCCGTCGCCCAGCCCGTCCGGGCGCGCCCCGGGCACGGTGCGGGTCCGTTCGTACTCGCTGAGCAGCTGGTAGACGGCGATGCCGCCGTTGACCACGTACTTGCCGTGGTCGCCCGCGTCGTACCAGCCGCCCCGCACATCCAGCGCGTAGTCGCCCTCACCCGGTCTGCAGGGCACATTGGTGTCGCCCGTATTGGGAGGGACACCGATGTGCCCGGCCGGCCGGCCGTACCCGGGCGCCAGCTCGTCGCTGATCGGGATGCCACTGCGCTGCACGTAGAAGAAGTGCAGGGCGTCGGAGCGCAACTGGTCGTACAGGGTGGGAGAGATGTCGAACGGGTAGCTGGTCTGCCCATCGGCGGTCAGCGTGTACCCGGCCCCGGCCTCCGTCACCGCGCCGAAGTCCACCGTGTGGACCCGCTGCCCGGAGGAGGTGTCGCTCCCGCGAGGCGTCGACGTGCCGGACGCGACGGTGACACCGTCACGGTTGTTCACCTGCCAGGGGACCGGCCCGGCGGCATCGGTCACGACGGTCGCGCGTTTCGGCCCGAAGGGCAGATAGCCGACCTGGTTGACCCGCACCCGCGAGCCGGTGTCCGGTACGTACCGCGGCAGTGGATCGCCGCCCAGGAGCGATACGTCGTCCAGCCGGAACACCCAGGGCTCGGGGTCGCCGCCGATGTGGAACGAGACCTGGCCGTGCTCGGTGTCGAGGGTCGAGGAGAACGTGAACGTGTACCGCTGCTCCGCGTCGAGCGGGATGTCCTGAGTGAACGTCGCGGTGTACGGGTCCTTGCCGAGCTGCACCTGGGCCTTCACCGTCACGGGCCGGCTCGCCGAGGCGCTGAACGAGAGGGTGTACGACGTGCCCTGCCGCAGCGGGATGTCGTTCTGCCCCACGATGACCTTGGACGGGCCAGCCGTGCCCCCCGGTACGTCGGCCAGCAGTCTCTCGTCGACCACGGAGAGCCGCGCGTCTTTGGAGAACCAGAAATCGGTCTGCTCCGCGAACCCCCCGTTGAAGACCTTTTCCTGTGGATTCATCGCCATATTTCCAGCGTGACCAGTGCTTCCCCGGCCCGCCACACGAGCAGCCGAACCCCCGGGCCGCCCCGGCGAACAGCACCACCAGCACAAGAGCGCAGGGAAGGCTCACCGCGACCAGCTGCCTCCGCTCCGCCGGCCCGCCCCGGGCATTAGTGGAGCGTTAGCCGTACGGCGGTAGATCATCAGCGGTGACCGGCAGCCTTGTTCTCACGAGCCCGAAACACCACGTCACGAGAACGGGGAAGACCATGTCGCACCGCACCGCCCTCCGCCACACGCGCCACGCCCGCAAGGCCGCCGCCGCCATGATCATCGCTGTCGCCGCGCTCGGGCTCACCGCGTGCCAGGACGTCGAGACCGACTCCTCGTCCTCCTCACCCTCCGCCTCCGCGAGCGCCCCGCAGTCCCCCGCACCCACGGCGAAGACCCAGGACCAGGCCCAGGACTCGGCCAAGGGCACCCCGTCGGGCACCCCCAAGAAGTCCGGGATGAAGTGCACGAACCAGATCAACTACGCCGGGGACTCCAGGTCCAACGCCGAGATCAACACCATCGGCGAGGA
>NZ_JACVYG010000059.1:0-62877 GCF_014712245.1 Streptomyces sp. 5-10 | reverse complement strand
ATCCGCCGCACGACCGATGTCCCGGTCCGTAACGTGAAAGCGAACAAGCCCCACGGGGCTTCCCATGTTGTCTAGGCCCACCGTCAAGCATCAGGTGAGACCAGAACGTCGCGCATCAGCTGGGATCCGACATCGCAAGCGTCGCGATTCGTCCACTATGGTCGGAATCTCGTGATTCTGTATTGCGTAGCCTTTCATGATCACGCAGGCTGTTAAAGGAAACAACGTGGCCCCATGCGATCACGGTTGGCGGGAAGTTGGCCCAACGGTGCAGCGGGCATGGCTGGATCGTTAGGCTGACGTCATCTAGCAGGGCTGACCGCGCATCAGCTCCCCCCTCTTCGCGAGTGCGTTATCGCACTCGTTCGGAGGGAGGAGGTGGTGATCAGTGCCAATTCGGGAAGCTCAGCCGGATGCCGAGGAGCTCCGTCGGGTTCGCATTATGCGGGCCTGGCACGTTGTAAGGCGACGTGGCGTAGCAGCGTTACGTGTTGCTTGGCGATGCTTCGGCATCGTCTACGCCCTACATCGTTGGTTCGACGACGAAGGCCCAGGATAAACCTGGGCCTTCAGCTCCTGGTCGGGGCCGGGCCTCATTGCCGCCAAGCTCAGGGGGCTCGGTCTCGACCACAGTGTCACGTGGCAGTGTGCCCGACTTGTAGTTCAACTACAACTTTCGATGTGCCGGTGCCCAAGTCTGGTGGGCGGACCAACTGCCGGTTTGAGTCTCGCTGTAAATTTGCGTGAAGGCATGCGCCTGGTTAAGTGCGTAGGTCGTACGACAGCTCTAGGGCGTCACCCGGGAGATGGAGCTCCTCCAAGGCGAGTGGCTTGCCTTGCTCGTCCAGGGCTACGCGGAGGATTTGGAGGGTTGGGACGCCTTCTGGAACGCGGAGAGCCTGGGCCTGGTCGGGGAGCGGCATGCGGGTGCGGACGTACTCCGTGAAGTGGAGCTCGTGGCCGAGCTCGGCAAGTGCTGTGTGCAGGTACGGCGCCGGAGGCGGGGCCTGCTCCTCGTACTTCGTGCCGAGCAGGACAGAGAACGGCACGTAGGTGCGGTGGAGTTGGCGCAATCGGCCGCGATCGGCGGTCTCCAACACATCGTAGGTGTACATCGGCTCGCCCGGCGGGATCCGCAACAGGTCGGCGAGAGCGAGCGGCGCATCCGTCCGTGTGGCCACGGGTTCCTCGGCGTGCTCCCAGCGGATGCCATCGGCCTCGACGTATCGGCCGTCCGTTTCACGTCGTACGCCGCGCGGGCGCGTGAGGCTGGGGCGGCTGTGGGGCGAGCGAACGAACATCCCTCGCCCCATCATCACCTCGACCAGACCAGCGGCCCGTAGCTCCGCGATGCCCTGCCGCACGGTGGGACGGGTCACGCCGAACTGCTTCGCCAGTACTTCCTCGGAGGGGAGCGGCTGGCCGGCTGGGTAGGTGCCGTCGAGGATGCCTTCCCGCAGGTGATCGGCAATCTGTCGGTACTTGGCCTTTGGCTGCTCGGTCGGCATCTGGGCCCTCCGTGGACCTCGGTCGCGTAAGCGTCTCGATCCGTAGACGAATCGTCTCCGGTTGGAACAGCCTCTCTCGAATCGATGCGCTTGACAACCCGTACTACGGGCACGCACTCTTGAGTCTCGCACCCGTACTACGGGTGGAAATCATCCCGAAGGAACGGCCTTCGGGGCTCTGAGACAAGGGAGTTCAAGAGTGGCAGCCCTACCGATCGACACCGCGAAGTTCACGGGGATCATTTGCGCCGTCGCGCCGACCCCGCGTGTCGCGAATCGCGAGACTGGTCAGCTCCGCGTGGACCGGGAGACGGGTCAGACGCTGTACCAGGTCGGCCTGTGCCTCATGGCCGGGACGACGGCCGAGGTCGTCAACGTGAGCGTCCCCGGCGAGCCGACCGGCGTGCAGAACGGCGCGCCCGTGCAGGTGCGAGACCTGTACGCCACGCCGTGGGAGAACGAGGGTCGGCACGGCATCGCGTTCCGTGCGGCCGAGATCAAGCCGCTGACGGCTCCGTCCTCGTCCTCCTCCGCCTCGGCGCGGAAGGGGGCCGGAGAATGATCGCGCTGGCCTCCGCCCCCTCTGCGGGGGAGACCTGGCTGAGCTGGGTTCTGATGGTGGCCGCAGTGCTGGCGTCGGGTCTGCTTCTGGCGGGCCCGGCCCTGCGCCGCCGCTACCCGGCGGCCTGGTGGATGTGCATCGGCTTTCCGGCCGCGTGCATCCGAGTCGCGCGGACATGGCGGCCGTTGATGGCCGGGTGCGGGCTGGCCGTGAGCCGTAAGGCAGCGCTCATGGTGGTCTCCGGCCTTGTCGGCAACGGTGCTCCGCCGCCTCAGCCTCGCGTACCTCGTCGGGGTGCTGTGCGGCTGGCGCCTGGGGGCTTCTGGTTCCTGGTGCGGCTGTTGCCCGGCCAGGTGCCGGAGGACTTCGTGAACGCGGCTCCGGCCATGGCGCATGACTGGGAGGTTCACGCGGTCCGGGTGACCACGTGGAAGCCCGGTGTCGTGCGGATAGCGGCCATGGCCGCTGACCCGCTCAAGGATCCGCGCATACCCAAGCAACGTGGCTCCGAGCGGCTGTTGCGGGTCGTCGTGGGAGTGCTGGAAACCGGAGCCCAGTGGGTGTTCGACCTGCGTCACATCCCGCACTGGCTCATCGTGGGGGCCACCCGGTCCGGGAAGTCGACGCTCATCAACGCACTCGTCGCAGGCATGGCGCCACAACCGGTGGCGCTGGTCGGGATCGACTGCAAGGGCGGTATGGAACTGTCCCTGTACGGGCCGCGGTTGTCCGCGCTGGCGACCAACCGTGCTCAGGCCGTGAAGCTGCTCGCCGCGCTGGTGGACGAGACGCAAGACCGGATGGAGCTCTGTCGGGCTGACCGGGTTCGGAACATCTGGGGCCTGCCTGACGAGAAACGCCCCGTGCCGATCGTCGTCATCGTCGACGAGATCGCCGAGCTGTTCCTCATCGCCGGTCGCAGCGAGAAGGAGGAAGCGCAAGCGGCGGCGACGGCGCTGGTCCGGCTGGCTCAGCTCGGCGCGGCGCTGGGGGTGTACCTCGTCGTCGCGGGGCAGCGAGTCGGCTCGGATCTCGGGCCGGGCGTCACTGCCCTGCGGGCGCAGCTCGGCGGACGGGTCTGCCACCGCGTAGCCGACCCCGGTACGGCGGAGATGACGCTCGGGGATCTCAACCCGGATGCGCTGCACGCCGCTCAGTCCATCGCGCCGGAAGACGCGGGAACGGCTGTCCTGGCTTCGGCGGACGGCTGGGAGCGGGCCCGTTCGCGCCTGGTCTCGGAGGAGGAGGCCGAGTCCATCGCCGCTGATTACGCCCACCTGACCCCGTACCTCCCGGCTCTGGCCGATAGCGCCGGCGGGTTCACGGTGCATCTCGAACGCCTCGACCGCGACGAATGAGAGGGGAAGTCCGTGCTCGTGTCCATGTCGGCCGTGCTCCTGCTCGGCCTCCTGATCTGGTTCCTGCTCCACATCCGCTACCTGCGGTGGTCGGTGGTCCTGCTCTGCGGGTCCTTCGGCTTCCTGCTGGCCAAGACCGCTGCCGCGCCGGTCGTTCAGGCGGCCCTCGACGGAGTCGGCGGCTTCCTCGGACAGCTCTAGTTCTGTCCCCATCCATCCCTGAAAGGAGCGGCTACCCATGCCGGAATATGTGATCAAAACCGGTGACCGTGCCGCGTTCATCGCCGGACTGCGGGCCCTGGCCGACTTCATGGCCGACAACCCCGAGGTCCTGGTGCCGTATCACCCGTCTGTCGGTGTCTGCGTCAACGCCGCAGACACCGCCGCTCGTCGCGCGGGCGCTGCGTCCGCCGCCGAACTGCTCGGCGTGCCGCTGGAAGACCTCGGTGAGGGCTACTACTCCGCGCGGCGCGAGTTCGGCCCGGTGACGTACCACGTCACGGCCGTGCCGCCCAAGGAGCGGCAGTGAACGCCTGCAAGACGGGCTCCCAGCGGGGCGCGAAGTCGCCAAACCCGACCCCGCCAGGAACCCACTCCATCCGCCACGTAAGCAGTGAAAGGAGTACTCACACTTTGTCCACCGCGAATCGTTCGCGCAAATCTCCGCCGCCTCGGTGCGAGCTGCGCGAGGAGGAGCACCCCACGTGCGTCGGCTCTGCTGAGGTCGTCCTCGTCGGCCCTGAGGAAAGGGAACTGCGGCTCTGCGCCGCGCACGCTGCGGCCGTCTGGCTGACAGAGCCGACGTTCCGCTTCTCGGCTAAGACGCGTCCGGAGGCCATCGCGGCCGTGATGCGGCAGGCGTTCGGGGGCTCGCGATGACCGAACCCCTCGACTCCAAGGCGCTGCCTCCGGGGGTGGCCGCTCTTCTCGCACGGGCGGCGGATCCCGGCTTCGAGAGCTGGCATCGCGGCATCGTCTGCCTCGGCGGCTGCACTAATCCGGTTCACCTCGTCGGCAGTGCCATCGTGGCCGACGCGCTGACCGGGGAAGTGCTCCGCTCGTACGTGCCCGATGACGACGGTGGGCGGCTGCTGGTCGCGTGCGGCAACCGTCGAGCGGCTGTCTGCCCGACCTGCTCACGCGTCTACCGGGCCGACACGTACCACCTGGTGCGTGCGGGATTGGTCGGCGGCAAGGAGGTTCCGGCCGAGGTTGGCGGGCACCCTCGGGTGTTCGCCACCCTGACCGCTCCCGGCTTCGGTCCCGTCCACACGCGCCGTGAGAAGGATGGGCAGGTGCGGGCCTGCCGACCCCGTAAGGCGTCGGACCGCTGCGCGCACGGTACTCCCGCTGGATGCCACGTCCGGCATGGGGAGGACGATCCGCGACTCGGCGAGCCGCTGTGTCCGCGCTGCTATGACTACGCGGGCGCGGTGCTCTGGCAGGCTCATGCCGGGCAGCTGTGGCACCGGTTCGTCCTGGAGCTCCGCCGCGAGCTGGCGCGCCGTATCGGGGTGCCGCGCGAGGAATTCGGCGAGGTGGCGCGGCTGTCATACGCCAAGGTCGCCGAGTACCAGCGGCGCGGCCTGGTGCACTTCCATGCCGTGGTTCGCCTCGATGGTCCGGAAGGGCCAGGGTCGCCGCCGCCTGGTTGGGAGACTACTCGGCTCCTGGCGGGAGCTGTGCGGAGCGCGGTCGGTCTGGTCCGGCTTCCTGCCCTCGGCGCGGATGTCGTCGGGCGGCGGGTGCTGTGCTTCGGGGCTCAGGTTGATGTGCGGGCCATCGCGTCGTCCGACGTGGGGGATCCGTTGACCTCGGCGGCGGTAGCGGGCTACATCGCAAAGTACGCCACGAAGGGGGCCGAGTCCGCTGGTGCAGTGGACCGGCGTATCCGTCACGCGCGGGACCTGGCCACGCTGCCCGTGCGGGACCACATGCTCCGCATGATCGGCACCTGCTGGTGGCTTGGCGGTCTGGTTCCCTTCGAGCCGCTTCGGCTGCGGCGGTGGGCCCACATGCTCGGCTACCGGGGCCACTTCTCCACCAAGTCGCGGCGCTACTCGACCACGCTGACCGCGCTCCGCCAGGCACGCGCCGAGCACCGAGCGGAGCAGCAGCATGCCGCGCTCGGCCTGACCGATCGGCCCGTGATCACTGTGGGCCAGTGGCGGTACGCGGGGCGCGGCTACAGCCCGGAGGCGGCTCTCGTGGCCGCGTCGGTCCGGGAGGGCGGTGGCGGTCATGGCGCGTGAGAGAGCCGAACTGCTCACCGTGCGGCAAGTACTGGAGGAACTGGGCGGGATCTCCCGGCGGACCTTCTATCGCTGGCGGGAACTGCGGATCGCGCCGCGCTGCATCCGGCTGCCCAATGGCGAGCTTCGTGTACGGCGCGATGTGCTCAATGCCTGGCTCGAAGATCACGCGGAGGGAGCCGCGTGAAGTCTTACAAGGTGGCCGTGTGGAAGATCAGCATCAACCGCTCGGCGAAGAAACCGACGTACCTGGTGCGTTGGGCTGTGGACGGCAATCCCTTCCATGAGGTCTACAAGACGCAAGCACTGGCCGACAGGTTCCGTGCGAAGCTGCTGCGAGCCACGGAGAAGGGAGAACCCTTCGACACCGTGACCGGTCTTCCGGATTCATTCCGAGGTGGGAAGGCGGCTGAGACTTTCCTGAAGCTGGCGCTCGCGTACGTGGGCGACCGTTGGCAGGACGCTTCCGCCAAGCAGCGGGACAGCATGACGGACGCGTTGGCTACGGCCGTTCCTGCACTGGTCAAGGCCATGCGGGGACGTCCTTCCCCTGCGGTGCTGCGGAAGGCGCTGCGTTCGTACCTGCTGCCGGTTCCTCGTAGGGAAAGGGAGCGGCCGGAGAGCGTGGCGGCTGCCGTGCGCTGGCTCGAAAAGGCGTCCTTGCCAGTCGGGGAACTTCAGGACATCAAGCACGCTCAGGCGCTGGTCGATGCGGTCAGCCGGAAACTCGATGGAAAACCGGCGGCATCGCAGACATACCGGCGTCGGCGGGCAGTGGTGTTCAACTGCCTGGAGTACGCCGTTGAACTGGAGATGCTTTCTGTGAATCCGCTGAGCAAGATCAAGCGCAAACGGAAGAACGGGCATCGGCCGGTACAGGAGGTTGACCGTCGTGTCGTGGTCAACCCTCGGCAGGCACGGGAGTTGCTGACGACGGTGACGTACGTGGGCGGTTACGAGCGGGCGAGTGGTCGGCGGCTGCGGGCGTTTTTCGGCGTCCTGTACTACGCGGCTGCGCGCCCCGGTGAGGCACTGGGCCTGCGGTCGTCGGATTGTGTGCTCCCCGAGAAGGGATGGGGCCGTATCGAGCTTCAAGAGACGCGTCCGACAGCGGGAAAGGCGTGGACCGATTCCGGCGAGGTGCACGATCGGCGGGGCCTGAAGCAGCGAGACGACGGCGAGGCGCGTCTCGTGCCTATCCCGCCGCCGCTGGTCCGGCTGCTCCGGGAGCACCTGGAGGAGTTCGGGACGGGGGAAGACGGACGGCTGTTCAACAGCGAGCGGGGCAACGTCGTAGCAGCATCGTCCTACTCGCGGGTCTGGAAAGCGACGCGGGAACTGGCGTTGCTACCTGACCAAGTCTCCTCGGTGCTGGCTGCTCGTCCGTACGACTTGCGGCACGCGGGCGTCTCCCAGTGGCTCAACTCCGGAGTACCTGGTCCGGAGGTCGCGGCGCGGGTCGGGCACTCGGTCGAGGTGCTGTTGAAGATCTACGCGAAGTGCATCGACGGCCAAGAGGCCGAGATGAACGAACGGATCATGAAGGGCCTTGGAGAGGAGGAACAGGAGGAGGCCGACACCGAAAGGTGAAACCATCCTGATAACCGTTGGTTGACGCGAGCCCCGGGCGACCGGGGCTTTCGTCATATATAGGGGACTTCTGGTACGCGCTTGGTAGCGGGAAACTGGCCCCTTGGGGGTGGCAATTTCACTGGTTTCCTTGACTGCGGGCGTTGGGGGTGGCTTCGGGAGGTTGTTCTAGTTGGAGTTCTTTTTTGCGTTGTTCCTCTCTGATTCTTTCTACCTCTTCTGCAAAAGTGGATGATGCTTCTTCGGGTGTCATGCCCTTATAGCGCCGGATGCTGAGTTGATAAGCCTGAAGCTCCAAATCAATAGTGTCTGCTGTCTGTTGTAGGTTGAGGCTGCGTTCGCGAAATTTGAAGTATGAGATGATGCCCGCAGAAATACTCACCAATGCGCTAACGGCGACTGCCGCCCAACTCCAGAACCCTTGCTCTGCGGCTGCTGTCGTGCTGACTGAGGTTAAGATCGAGCCGACAATGACCGTTAATTGAAATCGATTGTGTCTCGCCCTGTAGCGCTCTGCGCTCCGTCTGTATTCATCTCGCACAAGCGGGATTGTCTCGCGATACTCGGCAAAGGCCCCTCGGACGGAGCGGGAGCGATCTTCCTCTGCAAGGAGATGCTTCCGTTCGGATTCCAGTTTCAGGTTATCGGTGTGTTTTTTGGATAATGAAAGCCTGAGGTGATACCAGTAAAAAGAGGCGCCCACGGTAGAGGCTAACCCGAAGAAGCCTATGAGGCCATTCGTATCGCCGCGGCCGAAACCCTTTGGGTCGTTGTCGAAGTGGGCGAATTCATTGATGGCGGCAATGGCGCCTATTGCGAGAATGATGCTGCTGGCGAACCAGATAACCGTTAAGCGCTTAAGGAATTGCTTCTCTTTTAAGTCGGCTTCATTTTGGATGAGCTCTTTCTCGATGGATAATAGAGGTCGTCGCGCTTCCATGCGTGCTCCTAACAGGCGATCACTCGGAGTGTCGGGCGGCAATGCTAATCGTGACCGGTTGAGATGACGGGGTGGGAGGGGGCGACGTGTCGAGCTCCTGATGGATCGCTTGGCGGCACGAGTCATGCCTCGTCTGCGGTCTGTGCAGGCGTCCGGACTGAGGCGATGCGGAAGCGCTCGTGACCTGCGGCTAAGCCCTTCAAGATCATTACGTGGTCATTACGTGATCACTGCCATGGGGCTGCCTTCGGTCGCATCCGGCTGCGCATACGACAAGACCCCGCATCCAGCGTCTTGGCTGGTGGCGGGGTCTTTTGACACTTCACCTGAAGTGCCCCCGGCAGGATTCGAACCTGCGCACACGGCTCCGGAGGCCGTTGCTCTATCCCCTGAGCTACGGGGGCTTGCGTCTGTCGCTGCTGTCTCGCGGCGACAGGTAGAACACTATCAGCTCGCAGAGGGTGGTCATGAACGCTTATCGGGAGCCGGTCGTCCGGGAGGTGGGAGTGGGAGCGGAGGGGCGTATACCGCATGTGGAGGGTGGGGCGCAGGGGTCTTGGGGAAAGGTCCCTCGCACGGGGCGGAAGTGGGGAAAACCCGGACGCAGCCGCGGGTGCGCGCCTACTCTTCAGGATGTGCCTGGCTTGTCCGGCCGGGTCCTTGTCGTCGACGACAACAAGGTCATCCGGCAGCTGATCAGGGTCAACCTCGAGCTGGAGGGCTTCGAGGTCGTGACCGCGGCCGATGGTGCCGAGTGCCTGGAGATCGTTCACCAGGTGCGGCCCGATGTGATCACTCTCGATGTCGTGATGCCCAGACTCGATGGGCTGCATACGGCGTCGAGGCTGCGTGCTGATGCTCGTACGTGTCATGTGCCCGTCGCGATCATCAGTGCGTGTACGCAGTACGAGATGGACAGCGGGAAGGCGCTGGGCGTCGATGCCTTCCTCGCGAAACCCTTCGAGCCCGTCGATCTTGTCGAGCTCGTGCGGCGGCTGATGCGGCAGGGGGCGGCCGGTGCGACCGGTGCGGCCGCGCCTGGTGATGCCGAGCCTGTTGTGGGGCCCACCGGGTAGTGGGTGGGCCCCGGCCCCCTCTTCCGGTTCCTCCGGTTCCCTCGGGGACCGCTTGGGGCTGGTCCGGTCTCCCCGGTGTGTTCCCGTCTTCGCTTGCGTCGGTGCGCTCCGGGGAGCTCGGGTTCCGGTTTGGTGTCCGGCTTGCGGGTGCCGTCCGAAGGGCGAAACCGGTTCGCTTTCGTACCCCCCTCCTCCCATACGCTGGTCCCGTGACTCCCGCCCAGCTCTCCCGCACCGTGCTGCACACCGTGCGTCGTGCCGTTGAGGACGACGAGCTGTGCGTCGCCGTGCCGGAGCGGGTGAAGGTGCGGACTCCGCCTCGGCCCGGGTGTGGGGATTACGCCACTAATGTTGCTCTGCTGCTGGCCAGAGGCGGTGGGGATGCGCTGGGTATCGCCCAGGTTTTGCGGCGGCGGCTTCTGCGTACGCCCGGGATCGCCCGCGTTGATGTCGCCGACCCCGGGTTTCTCAACATCACCCTTGATGCCACCTCCCATGCTCAGCTCGTGCGGGACGTTCTCTCCCAGGGCTCTCGCTACGGGCACGGGGAGGCGCTTGCCGGGGTATCGGTCCCCCTTGGGGCTGCGAACGAGGTGCGGGCCGCCTTGGTCGCTCATGTTGTGCGGGGGCTCGTCCACGCCGTCGGGGGAGTCGTTGTTCCTGGTCAGGGGCCTATTGTTCGGCCGGTTCCCGTCTCCGGGGCTGAGCTGCTCCGCTCCCTCGGGGCCGACGCCGCCCGCTGGGCGCTGCTCCGGCCCGCCCGGCATGATCTGCCCGATCTCGACCCCGCCCGTCTTCTCTCCCAGCGCGAGGACAACCCCCTCTTCCGGGTTCAGTACGCCCATGCTCGTACCCGCGCTCTGATGCGGAACTCCGGCCAGCTCGGCATCACGTCCGAGCTCCAGCCC
This sequence comes from Streptomyces sp. 5-10, assembly GCF_014712245.1. Lineage (NCBI taxonomy): Bacteria > Bacillati > Actinomycetota > Actinomycetes > Kitasatosporales > Streptomycetaceae > Streptomyces > Streptomyces sp. 5-10. The sequence continues at coordinate 52,683 of NZ_JACVYG010000059.1, read as the reverse complement.
GAGGCCGGGGTCTACGACCACCCCGCCGAGATCGGCCTTCTCGGCCTCCTCGCCGATCACCCCCGGACCCTCGAGGCCGCCGCCCGGCATCGTGCCCCCGACCAGCTCGCTCGCCATCTCGTCGGCGTCGCCGATGCCTTCTTCCGGTTCCATGACGATTGCCCGGCCCTGCCCTCCCACCAGCACAAACCCTCGGCCGTCCACCGTTCCCGGCTGGCCCTCGCCGACGCCACCGGAGCGGTGCTCGCCGGCGGCCTGCATCTGCTCGGCATCAGCGCACCCGAACATCTGTAGACCTTTGTAAGACCTTGAGAGAGACAGCAGAGACAGCATGAGCCGTTCCGCCCATCCCGCCGGGCCCCGCCACGCCGATGTCCTTCCCGAGGGGCACTACGCCGCGCCGCCCGCCGATCTCAATCAGCTCGATCCGCGCGTGTGGTCCCGTACGGTCGGCCGGAACGCCGATGGTGTCGTGACCGTCGGCGGGATCGACGTCAAGACGCTCGCGGAGGAGTTCGGGACGCCCGCGTACTTCCTCGACGAGGCCGACTTCCGGGCCCGCTGCCGGGCCTGGCGGGAGGCGTTCAAGGGGGATGCGTCCAAGGCGGAGGGGGAGGACGCGGACGTGTTCTACGCCGGGAAGGCGTTCCTCTCCCGCGCCGTCGTGCGCTGGCTGGACGAGGAGGGGCTCAACCTCGACGTGTGCTCCGCCGGGGAGCTGGCCACCGCGCTCGCCGCCGGGATGCCCGCCGAGCGGATCGCGCTGCACGGGAACAACAAGTCCACCGCCGAGATCGAGCGGGCGGTCGAGGAGGGCGTCGGGCGGATCGTGCTCGACTCGTTCCAGGAGATCGTGCGGGTCGCGCACATCGCCCAGCGGCTCGGCAAGCGTCAGCGGGTGCAGATCCGGGTCACCGTGGGTGTCGAGGCGCATACCCACGAGTTCATCGCGACCGCCCACGAGGACCAGAAGTTCGGCATTCCGCTCGCGGGCGGGCAGGCCGCCGAGGCCGTGCGGCGGGCGCTCAAGCTCGACGGGCTCGAGCTCGTCGGCATCCACTCGCACATCGGGTCGCAGATCTTCGACACGTCCGGGTTCGAGGTCGCGGCGCACCGGGTCGTGGGGCTGCTCAAGGAGATCCGCGACGAGCACGGCGTCGAGCTGCCCGAGATCGACCTCGGCGGCGGCCTCGGCATCGCGTACACCTCGGAGGACGACCCCCGCGAGCCGCAGGAGATCGCCAAGGCGCTGCGCGACATCGTGCACCGGGAGTGCGACACGGCCGGGCTCGCGGTGCCGCGGCTGTCGGTCGAGCCGGGGCGGGCGATCGTCGGGCCGACCGCGTTCACGCTCTACGAGGTGGGCACGGTCAAGGAGCTGCCGGGGCTGCGGACGTACGTCAGCGTCGATGGCGGGATGTCCGACAACATCCGTACCGCGCTCTACGACGCCGAGTACTCGGTGGCGCTGGTCTCCCGCGCCTCCACCGCCGAGCCCATGCTCTCCCGCGTCGTCGGCAAGCACTGCGAATCCGGCGACATCGTCGTACGGGACGCCTTCCTGCCCGCCGATCTGGCGCCCGGCGATCTGATCGCCGTCCCCGCCACCGGCGCGTACTGCCGCTCGATGGCGAGCAACTACAACCACGCGCTCCGGCCGCCCGTCGTCGCCGTACGGGACGGGCAGGCGCGCGAGATCGTCCGGCGCGAGACGGAGGAAGATCTTCTGCGACTCGATGTCGGCTAGCGAGGGTCCGCTACCCGCTACCCGCTACCCGCGACCCGCTTCCCGCCGGTGGGAATCGGCTAGCGAGAAATGGATCTCGGATACTGGACCCGGGACAGGAAATCCCGTCCAGTGCATGAGACTGGTGCACTAACGCGCTGATGCCTTAACGCGATGGATGAGAAACGAGGTCGGATGATGCGTACGCGTCCGCTGAAAGTGGCGCTGCTGGGCTGTGGAGTGGTCGGCTCAGAGGTGGCGCGCATCATGACGACGCACGCGGACGACCTCGCGGCGCGCATCGGGGCCCCGGTCGAGCTGGCCGGGATCGCCGTGCGCCGCCCCGGCCGGGTCCGGGAGGGGGTGCCGGCGGAGCTGGTGACCACCGACGCCACGGCCCTGGTCAAACGCGGGGACATCGATGTGGTGGTCGAGGTCATCGGCGGGATCGAGCCCGCCCGCACCCTCATCACCACCGCCTTCGACCACGGCGCGAGCGTGGTGTCCGCGAACAAGGCGCTGGTCGCCCAGGACGGCGCGGCGCTGCACGCCGCGGCCGAGCAGCGCCGCGCGGACCTCTACTACGAGGCCGCTGTCGCGGGGGCGATCCCGCTGGTGCGGCCGCTGCGCGAGTCGCTCGCCGGCGACAAGGTCAACCGCGTCCTCGGCATCGTCAACGGCACCACCAACTTCATCCTCGACCGGATGGACTCCAGCGGCGCCGGCTACAGCGAGGCGCTGGACGAGGCCACGGCCCTGGGCTACGCCGAGGCCGACCCGACCGCCGACGTCGAGGGCTTCGACGCCGCCGCGAAGGCCGCGATCCTCGCCGGGATCGCCTTCCACACCCGGGTCACCCTCGACGATGTGCACCGCGAGGGCATCACCGAGGTGACCGCCGCCGACATCGCCTCCGCCAAGCGCATGGGCTGCACCGTCAAGCTGCTCGCGATCTGTGAGCGGGCCGCCGACGGCCGCTCGGTCACCGCGCGGGTGCATCCGGCGATGATTCCGCTGAGCCACCCCCTCGCCTCCGTCCGCGAGGCGTACAACGCGGTCTTCGTGGAGGCCGACGCCGCCGGGAAGCTGATGTTCTACGGTCCGGGCGCGGGCGGTTCGCCGACCGCCTCGGCGGTCCTCGGCGACCTCGTCGCCGCCTGCCGCAACAAGCTGGCGGGCGCCACCGGACCCGGGGAGTCCGCCTACAGCCGGCTCCCGGTGAGTCCGATGGGCGATGTGGTCACTCGCTACCACATCAGCCTGGACGTCGCCGACAAACCGGGAGTTCTGGCGCAGGTCGCCACGGTCTTCGCCGAGCACGGCGTGTCCATCGATACGGTCCGCCAGCAGGGGAAGGACGGCGAGGCGTCCCTCGTCGCTGTGACCCACCGCGCGAGCGACGCCGCGCTGACGTCGACCGTGGAGGCGCTCCGCCGGCTCGACACCGTCCGCGATGTCGCGAGCATCATGCGGGTCGAGGGCGAGTAGAGGGCCGGTAGCGGGCTAGCAGCGGGCTAGCAGCGGGCTAGTAGCTGGCGGACAGAGGACGAGTCGTGGGCGAGCAGAGGCCGGGCAGAGGTCGGGCAACGCCCGCGCTGAGGCCGAACAGAGGGTGAGCGGAGAGTAAGGAAAATCATGAACGCAATCACCGACGCCGGGCCTCGAATGTCCGGCACCCGCCAGTGGCACGGCTGGCGGGGCATCATCGAGGAGTACCGCGATCGCCTCCCGGTCAGCGGGACGACCCCCGTCGTCACCCTGCGCGAGGGCGGTACGCCGCTGGTCCCGGCGCAGGTGCTCTCCGAGCGCACCGGCTGTGAGGTACATCTCAAGGTCGAGGGCGCGAACCCCACCGGGTCGTTCAAGGACCGCGGGATGACGATGGCCATCAGCGCGGCCAAGGAGGGCGGCGCCAAGGCCGTCATCTGCGCCTCCACCGGCAACACCTCGGCCTCGGCGGCGGCGTACGCCGTACGGGCCGGGATGGTCTGCGCGGTGCTGGTCCCGCAGGGGAAGATCGCGCTGGGCAAGATGGGCCAGGCCCTCGTCCACGGCGCGAAGATCCTCCAGGTCGACGGCAACTTCGACGACTGCCTGACGCTGGCGCGCGGGCTGTCGGAGAAGTACCCGGTGGCGCTGGTCAATTCGGTCAACCCGGCCCGGATCGAGGGCCAGAAGACCGCCGCCTTCGAGATCGTGGACATGCTCGGGGACGCGCCCGACATCCATGTGCTGCCGGTCGGCAACGCGGGCAACATCACGGCCTACTGGAAGGGCTACACGGAGTACGCGGCGCCGTTCGCCGACAGCGAGCCGCGCGCCTCCCGTACGCCCCGGATGTGGGGCTTCCAGGCGTCCGGCGCGGCGCCGATCGTGCGGGGTGAGCCGGTCAAGGAGCCGAGTACCATCGCCACCGCGATCCGCATCGGCAACCCGGCCTCGTGGACCTTCGCCGAGCAGGCGCGCGACGAGTCCGGCGGGCTCATCGACGAGGTGACCGACCGTCAGATCCTCGCCGCCTACCGGCTGCTCGCCGCCCAGGAGGGCGTTTTCGTCGAGCCCGCCTCCGCGGCGAGCGTGGCGGGTCTGCTGAAGGCGGCCGAGCAGGGGCTGGTCGACCCGGGCCAGCGCATCGTCTGCACGGTGACCGGGAACGGGCTCAAGGACCCGGACTGGGCGGTGGCGGGCGCGCCGCAGCCGGTCGTGGTGCCGGTGGACGCGGACGCCGCGGCCGTGCGGCTTGGGCTGGGCTGATACGACGCGACGCGCCGCCCGGGGCGGGCCCGCGGCGCGGCCCGGGCGGGCCGGTCCGGTACGGCGCGGCCCTGGCCGGGGCCGGGACCTGGTGCGACGGGGGTTTCGGCGGGCCGCCTGACGCGGCCCGCCGGGCCCCTTGGCGCCCGCTTCGGCCCTGGCTCGTGGGGCTGGGCGGTGTCCGGTNCGCCTGACGCGGCCCGCCGGGCCCCTTGGCGCCCGCTTCGGCCCTGGCTCGTGGGGCTGGGCGGTGTCCGGTGGACCGTGTCGCCTGCGGCGGGCTGTTCCCCTCCCCGCCCCTTCCCGAAACCGGGGGCTCCGCCCCCGGCCCCCGCTCCTCAAGCGCCGGAGGGGCTGGAAGGTGAGGCTCCGCCCCTGGCCCCGCTCCTCAAGCGCCGGAGGGGCTGGAGNGTTCCCCTCCCCGCCCCTTCCCGAAACCGGGGGCTCCGCCCCCGGCCCCCGCTCCTCAAGCGCCGGAGGGGCTGGAAGGTGAGGCTCCGCCCCTGGCCCCGCTCCTCAAGCGCCGGAGGGGCTGGAGGGTGGGGCTCCGCTCCCGGCTCCCGCTCCTCAAGCGCCGGAAGGGCTGGAAGGTGGGGCTCCGCTCCCGGCTCCCGCTCCTCAAGCGCCGGAAGGGCTGGAGGGTGGGGCTCCGCCCCGGCTCCTCCGCGCCCGTCGGCCCCGGCCCGCCGGGCCCCCTCCGTGGCTTCTCTAAAGATCCACTCAAGTGGTGGCAGAGAAGCGCGAGGGCGCGCGGAGCGCTCCAGTAGAGTGGGCGCGGACGATGGCAGGGAGCGCGACACGCATCGTGCGCCTCCCGTGCGCCCTATGTCGCCACAGAACCTTCCTTCGATAGGCTGTACTGAATCCGCCCCGACGCAGAGAGCGCTCGCCTCTGCGCGGCGTCGCCGTACTTGTCACGGCCCTCGCGGTGTTCCGTACCTCTTCGAGCAATCGCACGTAACCACAAGGAGAGTCATCGAGCGATGGCCGGTCCAGCGTTCCGCGCCGCCGCCGTCCGAGTGCGCGTCCCCGCCTCGAGCGCCAATCTCGGTCCTGGCTTCGACGCCCTCGGCCTGGCCCTGGGCCTCTACGACGACGTGGTGGTCCGGGTGGCCGACTCCGGTCTCCACGTCGACATCGCCGGTGAAGGCGCGGAGTCGCTTCCGCGCGACGAGAACCATCTGCTCGTACGCTCCCTGCGCACCGCCTTCGACCTGCTGGGCGGGCAGCCCCGCGGCCTCGAGCTGGTCTGCGCCAACCGCATCCCGCACGGCCGGGGCCTGGGCTCATCCTCCGCCGCCATCTGCGCCGGGATCGTCGCCGCGCGCGCGGTGACCATAGGCGGCGCCGAGCGGCTCGACGACGCGGCGATGCTGGAGCTGGCCACCGAGATCGAGGGCCACCCCGACAATGTCGCCGCCTGTCTGCTCGGCGGCTTCACCTTGGCCTGGACGGACGCGGGGTCCGCCCGGGCGATCAGGATGGACCCCGCGGATTCCATCGTTCCGGTGGTCTTCGTCCCTGGCCGGCCGGTGCTCACCGAGACCGCCCGCGGCCTGCTGCCGCGCACCGTCCCGCATGTGGACGCCGCGGTCAACGCGGGCCGGGCCGCACTGCTCGTCGAGGCCCTGACCAGGCGTCCTGAGCTGCTGCTCGCCGCGACGGAGGACCGGCTGCACCAGGAATACCGTGCTCCGGCGATGCCCGAGAGCGTGAGCCTGGTGAACCGACTGCGAGCGGACGGCGTCCCCGCGGTCATCTCCGGCGCGGGCCCCACGGTGCTCGCGCTGGTCGAGGACGGTGCGGCCGACAAGGTCGCACGACTGGCGGGTGAGGGGTGGGCGGCCAACCGGCTGGCTCTCGACGCCGGGGGGGCGAGCGTCCTGCCGCTCACCTGACACCGCGATCCGGGGTGCCCCGGAGCCGGGAAAACTCTATAGCCGGTCTTGGAGAGGGGGAATGTTTGTTGGATCCGGTAGTGTTAACCTCAAGTCTGCACTCGATGCCTCTTGGATGTACTCGGAGGCGAGGTGCTCAGTGTCCCCATCAGGGACCACCCTTCTTCCGGGAGCCTCCCACACTGCCTGAGCAGCCTGCCTGAGCAGTATCGAGCACGCTCCGGAATCGGCGTGGCGGATTCTCGTGAATCCTCCGCCGCGTCGGAACCATGAACTGATCTCTCCGCCGTACCCCGGCGGACCACCGCCCCGGCCCGGTCCGTAACGGAAGGACCACAGCCGGACAGCACAACCGGTCGCCGAGCCAGACAGGCCGACGCCCGCTCCAGGGAAGGACCCTTCGTGAGCGACACCACCGATCTGATGGGCGTGAACGCCTCCGGCACCTCCGACAGCGGTGTCGGCAACAACGCGCCCGCCACGGACGCTTCCGCGCCCGCCAACGGTGCTGCCACTGGCGCTGCCCCGCGGCGACGCCGCTCGGGCACCGGCCTCGACGCCATGGTCCTGGCCGAGCTGCAGCAGCTCGCCTCGAGCCTTGGCATCAGGGGCACCGCGCGGATGCGCAAAGGCCAGCTGATCGAGGTCATCAAGGAGAAGCAGGCCGCGGGCTCCGGCTCCGCCCAGGGCTCCGAGAGCACTCCGTCCGACGCGGAGGGGGTGACCAAGCCGAAGCGCCGTACCACCTCCCGGGCCCGTACGGGCGACGACGCCGAGGAGAAGACCGGCGCCAAGTCCTCGAAGTCCGCCGGGAAGGCGGAGAAGGCCGACAAGGCCGACGCCGAGGAGAAGGCCGCCGCGCCGACGCAGATCGAGATCCCCGGCCAGCCCGGAGAGCCCGCCGGCGATGAGCAGCCGGCCGGTGAGCGCCGCCGCCGCCGGGCCACCGCGCCCGCCACCACCCCCGACTCCGGGGGCACGGCCACCGCTGTCGAGACCAAGACGGAGGCGCGCAGCGACGTCGCCGCCAAGACCGAGGCCAGGACCGAGGCCAGGACCGAGCCCAAGGGCGACGGGAAGGCCGAGGCCGCCGCCGACACCGCCGAGGGCAAGGGCGCCAGGGGCGGTGACCGCCAGGAGCGCGGCCAGAAGGGCGACCGCCGGGACCGCCAGCGCGACCGCGGCGACCGCGGCGACCGCCGCGGCAAGGGCGAGGACGGCCAGCAGGGCGGCGGCCGTCAGCAGCGCGACGGGCGCGGCCAGGGCCAGCAGCGCGCCGACGAGGGCGACGACGACTTCGAGGGCGGTCGCCGCGGGCGCCGCGGCCGCTACCGCGACCGGCGTGGCCGCCGTGGCCGCGACGACTTCGGCAACGAGCCGCAGGTGTCCGAGGACGATGTGCTGATCCCCGTCGCGGGCATCCTCGACATCCTCGACAACTACGCGTTCATCCGGACCTCCGGCTACCTCCCGGGCCCGAACGACGTGTACGTCTCGCTCGCCCAGGTCCGCAAGAACGGTCTGCGCAAGGGCGACCACGTCACCGGCGCGGTCCGTCAGCCGCGCGAGGGCGAGCGCCGCGAGAAGTTCAACGCGCTGGTCCGGCTGGACTCGGTGAACGGCATGGCGCCCGAAACCGGGCGCGGGCGGCCGGAGTTCGGCAAGCTGACGCCGCTTTACCCGCAGGACCGGCTGCGTCTGGAGACCGAGGCCGGCGGGCTGACGACCCGGATCATCGACCTGGTCGCACCGATCGGCAAGGGCCAGCGCGGTCTGATCGTGGCTCCGCCGAAGACCGGTAAGACCATGATCATGCAGGCGATCGCCAACGCGATCACCCGCAACAGCCCCGAGTGCCATCTGATGGTCGTCCTCGTCGACGAGCGGCCGGAAGAGGTCACCGACATGCAGCGGTCGGTCAAGGGCGAGGTCATCTCCTCGACCTTCGACCGCCCGGCCGAGGACCACACCACCGTCGCGGAGCTGGCGATCGAGCGGGCCAAGCGCCTGGTCGAGCTGGGCCATGACGTGGTCGTCCTGCTGGACTCGATCACCCGCCTGGGCCGTGCCTACAACCTGGCGGCGCCCGCCTCCGGCCGCATCCTGTCCGGTGGTGTCGACTCGACCGCGCTCTACCCGCCGAAGAAGTTCTTCGGCGCCGCGCGCAACATCGAGGACGGCGGCTCGCTGACCATCCTGGCCACCGCGCTGGTCGAGACCGGCTCGCGCATGGACGAGGTGATCTTCGAGGAGTTCAAGGGCACCGGCAACATGGAGCTCAAGCTCGACCGGAAGCTCGCCGACAAGCGCATCTTCCCCGCGGTGGACGTCGATCCGTCCAGCACCCGCAAGGAGGAGATCCTGCTGGCGCCGGAGGAGCTGAACATCGTCTGGAAGCTGCGCCGGGTGCTGCACGCGCTCGACTCCCAGCAGGCCATTGAGCTGCTGCTGGACAAGATGAAGCAGACGAAGTCGAACGCCGAGTTCCTGATGCAGATCGCCAAGACCACGCCCACCCCGGGCAACAACGGCGACTGACCGGACACCCGCCGGAACGCTCCGTAGCCGAGGCCCCCCGCACCACGGGGGGCCTCGTTTGCGTTTCATGAGAGGTGAGCCACATCTTCCGGCCAGGCCACAGACCGGTTCTGATCATGTTATCGCCTGCGAAAGTGCAGGTGAGAGCGGTAAGGCGGACGAACGGGGCGAACAGTGCGCCCGGCGGCCCAGGCGAAAACCGGCCATGGCACATATGCAACCCTGGCGGCCGGCCTCCCATCTGTCAGGTCGGAATACGGGCCGGAATACGGGCCGGAACACGGGGCCGGAACACAGGCTGACTCCACCGCGTAACGCGACGCCACGCCTGACCGTGACGGCAGGGGGTACTCGGGCAGCTAAAGAGAACTGAGGAGCACATGGCCGAGGACAGCAGCAACGCACCGGTGAGCCCGGGCCGCCACCGCGCCCGCGGGGCGACGGCCGGGCGCCGTCGCAAGCGGCCCAGCACGCGCCGTAGGGCCGTGCTCTACACGGTGTGGACGCTGGCCGCCGTGCTGGTGCTCGGCGGTGCCGGACTCGGCTACCTCTACTACAAGCTGAACGGCAACCTCACCGGCGTCGACGTCAACGCCGCCCTCGGCGCCAACCGCCCGAAGAACGTCGACGACGGCTCGATGGACATCCTCGTCCTCGGCTCCGACTCCCGGGCCGGCAAGAACGCCAAGTACGGCACGGACGAGGGCACCTCGCGCTCCGACACGGCGATGATCGTCCACGTCTACAAGGGCCACAAGAAGGCCAGCGTCATCAGCATCCCGCGCGACACCCTCATCCAGCGGCCCTCCTGCACCACCAAGGGCGGGCAGCAGACGCCCGCCGTGCGGGCGGCCATGTTCAACAGCGCCTACGAGGCCGGCGGCCCGGCCTGCACCATCAAGACCGTCGAGTCCATGACGGGCATACGCATGGACCACTTCCTCGAGGTCGACTTCTCCGGCTTCAAGCAGCTGATAGACGACCTCGGCGGCGTCAACCTCACCACCACCGCCCCGATCCACGACCCCAAGAGCCACCTCGACCTCGAGCCCGGCCCGCACACCCTGAACGGGGAGCAGTCGCTGGGCCTGGTGCGCACCCGGCACGGCGTGGGCGACGGCAGTGACCTCGGCCGGATCAAGCTCCAGCAGGCGTTCGTCAAGGCGCTGCTGGACCAGATCAAGCACGTGGACGTGTTCGGCAACCCGAAGAAGCTCTACGACCTCGCGGACACCTCCACCAAGGCCCTCACCACCGACTCCGAGCTGGCCTCGGTGAGCAAGCTGAAGGGCTTCGCCGAGTCCCTGAAGGGCATCGGCTCGGGCAACATGAAGATGACCACGCTGCCGGTCGAGTACGACCCGCAGAACCCGGCCCGGGTGCTGCCCATGGAGCGCAAGGCCAAGCTGATATGGACCGCGCTCCGCCATGACCAGCCGGTCCCCGCCTCCGCCACCAAGGGCTCCGCGGGCGACGCCACCGACGCGGGCAAGGTCGTCAAGTAGGGCCGTCCACGGTCGTCCGAGGGCGTCCGGCAGCCTCACGGGCGGGCCGGGAATATCCCGACCCGCCCCCCGGTTTTGGGGGATGCGGCCAGTACTGGCAAACTGGATCGTCGGTCCCGGTTCACGACAGGCAACCCGCCCGTCGACCCGGTGCCCTCCCGAACCTAGGAGAATCCCTTGAAGCGCGACATCCACCCGGAGTACGTCGAGACGCAGGTCAGCTGCACCTGTGGCGCCTCCTTCACCACCCGTAGCACCGTGAGCGGCGGCGCCATCCGCGCCGACATCTGCTCCGAGTGCCACCCGTTCTACACGGGCAAGCAGAAGATCCTCGACACCGGTGGCCGTGTGGCGCGGTTCGAGGCCCGCTTCGGCAAGAACGCCGGGTCCGCCAAGAAGTAGCGACCCGCACGGCGCCGGTCTTCGGTCGTCCCTTCCCTGGGGCGACCGGACCGGCGTTTTGTCGTCACCGGCCCTCCGGCACCTTTCCGCAACGCCACCACGCAGACCATTCAGGGAGCCCTCCGATGTTCGAGGCGGTCGAGGAACTCATCGGCGAACACGCCGACCTCGAGAAGCGGCTCGCCGACCCCGCGGTCCACGCCGACCAGCGGGAGGCGCGGCGGCTCAACAAGCGCTACGCCGAGCTGACCCCGGTGATCACCGCCTATCGCGCCTGGAAGCAGGCCGGTGACGACATCGAGACGGCCCGCGAGCTGGCCCAGGACGACCCCGACTTCGTGGACGAGGTCAAGGAGCTGGAGCAGGGCCGCGAACAGCTGACCGACCGGCTGCGGCTGCTGCTCGTGCCCCGCGACCCGAGCGACGACAAGGACGTCATCCTGGAGGTCAAGGCCGGGGAGGGCGGCGAGGAGTCCGCGCTGTTCGCCGGCGACCTGCTGCGGATGTATCTGCGGTACGCCGAGCGGATCGGCTGGAAGGCCGAGATCATCGACTCCAACGAGTCCGACCTCGGCGGCTACAAGGACGTCCAGGTGGCGATCAAGGCCAGGGGCACCAGCGAGCCCGGCCAGGGCGTCTGGGCCCGGCTGAAGTACGAGGGCGGGGTGCACCGGGTGCAGCGGGTGCCCGCCACCGAGTCCCAGGGCCGTATCCACACCTCTGCGGCCGGTGTGCTGGTCACGCCCGAGGCCGAGGAGGTCGAGGTCGAGATCGGCCCCAACGACCTGCGGATCGACGTCTACCGCTCCTCCGGACCCGGCGGCCAGTCGGTCAACACCACCGACTCCGCGGTGCGCATCACCCATCTGCCCACCGGCATCGTCGTCTCCTGCCAGAACGAGAAGAGCCAGCTCCAGAACAAGGAGCAGGCGCTGCGCATCCTGCGCTCGCGGCTGCTGGCCGCGGCCCAGGAGGAGGCCGAGCGGGAGGCGTCGGACGCGCGGCGCAGCCAGGTCCGCACCGTCGACCGGTCCGAGCGCATCCGTACGTACAACTTCCCGGAAAACCGGATCTCGGACCATCGTGTCGGTTTCAAGGCGTACAACTTGGACCAGGTGCTCGACGGCGAACTCGATCCGGTGATCCAGGCGTGCGTCGACGCCGACGCGGCCGCCAAGCTGGCGGCCGCGGGCTGAGCCACCCACCGAGAGACGCTTCGTGCCCTTGTCCGGACCGGCTGGAGGAATTCAGTGAACGTGCTGCTCGCCGAGGTGGCGCAGGCCACTCAGCGGCTGGCCGACGCGGGCGTGCCCTCACCGCGCTTCGACGCGGAGGAGCTCGCCGCCTTTGTGCACGGCGTCAAGCGGGGAGAGCTGCACGGCGTGCCCGACGCCGACTTCGACGCCCGCTACTGGGAGGCGGTCGCCCGCCGCGAGGCCCGCGAACCCCTTCAGCACATCACCGGCCGCGCCTTTTTCCGCTATCTCGAGCTCCAGGTCGGACCGGGGGTCTTCGTGCCCCGGCCGGAGACCGAGTCGGTGGTCGGCTGGGCGATAGACGCGGTGCGCGCCATGGACGTCGTCGAACCGCTCATCGTCGATCTGTGCGCCGGTTCCGGGGCCATCGCGCTCGCCCTCGCCCAGGAGGTGCCGCGCTCCACGGTGCACGCCGTTGAGCTGGACGAGGGCGCCCTGCGCTGGGCCCGCAAGAACGTCGAGGGGTCCCGCGTCGTTCTCCATCACGCGGACGCGTTGACGGCCCTGCCCGAGCTCGACGGGCAGGTGGACCTCGTCATCAGCAACCCGCCGTACATCCCGCTGACCGAGTGGGAGTACGTGGCGCCGGAGGCCCGCGATCACGACCCCCAGCTCGCGCTCTTCTCCGGTGAGGACGGCCTCGATGTCATCCGTGGCCTGGAGCGCACCGCCCACCGGCTGCTGCGCCCCGGGGGCGTGGTGGTCATCGAGCACGCAGACACCCAGGGCGGCCAGGTGCCGTGGATCTTCACGGAGGAGCGTGGCTGGGCGGACGCCGCCGACCACCCCGACCTGAACAACCGGCCCCGGTTCGCCACCGCGCGGAAGGCCATGCCGTGACGGCGGCACCGCACCACCCATTGGCCACGTACGAGGAGGTCCGTTAAATGGCACGGCGATACGACTGCGGGGACGCGACCGACCGCAAGACCGGCCTGCGCGAGGCCGCCTCCGCCGTCCGCCGCGGCGAACTGGTCGTGCTGCCCACCGACACCGTCTACGGGATCGGCGCGGACGCCTTCAACGCCGAGGCGGTCGGCGATCTGCTCGAGGCCAAGGGCCGCGGCCGCAACATGCCCACACCGGTGCTGGTCGGCTCGCCGAACACGCTGCACGGACTGGTCACCGACTTCTCCGAGATGGCCTGGGAGCTGGTGGACGCCTTCTGGCCCGGCGCGCTCACCCTCGTCGCCCGGCACCAGCCGTCGCTCACCTGGGACCTGGGGGAGACCCGGGGCACCGTGGCGGTCCGGATGCCGCTGCACCCGGTGGCGATCGAGCTGCTGACGGACTTCGGCCCGATGGCGGTCTCCAGCGCCAATCTGACCGGACACCCCTCCCCGCAGGACTGCGACGCCGCCCAGGACATGCTGGGGGACTCCGTCTCGGTGTACCTCGACGGCGGGCCGACCCCCGCCGCCGTCCCCTCCTCGATCGTCGACGTGACCGGCAAGGTGCCGGTGCTGCTCCGGGCGGGCGCGCTCACCGCCGAGCAGCTCCGGGAGGTCGTACCCGACCTCGAGGTGGCCAATTGACAGCCCCTGAGGGGCGTGGCATAGCGGAACACCGTGAGAAGAACGCCGAGGCCACCTTCCGCATCCTCCACGTCAGCACCGGTAATGTGTGCCGCTCGCCGATCACCGAGCGGCTGACCCGGCACGCCCTCGCCCACCGTCTCGGAAGCGCCCGCACCCGCGGTCTGATCGTGGAGTCCGCCGGCACCTGGGGCCATGAGGGCGCGCCCATGGAGGCGCACGCCGCGACGGTCCTGACCGACTTCGGGGCCGACCCGGCGGGCTTCCTCGGCCGTGAGCTGCTGGACGAGCACGTCATCCGCGCCGACCTGGTCCTGACCGCCACCCGCGACCACCGGGCGCAGGTGATCTCGATGGGGCACTCGGCGGGGCTGCGCACCTTCACGCTCAAGGAGTTCACCCGGCTGGTGCGGGCCATAGACCCCGCGACGCTGCCCGACCCGGAGGAGGCGGGCGGTGTGGTGGAGCGCGCCCGCGCCCTGGTGCAGGCGGCGGCCGCGCTGCGCGGCTGGCTGCTGGCGCCCAACGAGGAGGCGGACGAGGTGCACGATCCGTACGGGGCGCCGATCACCTTCTTCCGCTCCATCGGGGACGAGATCAACCAGGCCCTGGACCCGGTCGTCACGGCGCTGACGGGCGTTCCCGCCCCCGCGTAGCCCCCGGGGGGCCGACGGATCTTGAGTCCTGCGGCGGGCTACTGTCCCCTACCCGCCCCTTCCCGACACCTGACGATATGCGGCTCCGCCGCGTGGGGGGCTCCGCCCCAGACCCCGCTCCTCAATCTCCCCCAGCTACCGCTGGGAGGTGCCCCCTGGAGGGGCTGGAAGGCGGGGCTTCGCCCCTGGATCCCGGGGTCCAGGGGCGAAGCCCTTGGTAACGGGAAGGGGCGGGGAGGGGAAAGACCCACCGGACACCGCGTAGGGGCCCTTCACGGGCCGTACGGCGCGCCGTGCGGCGTCGCGGGGCCTACATTGGGGGTGACCACGTAAGCGAGACGCGCTGTCGCCTCCGAAGGCTGTGAGCACGCCATGGCCGTCACCCCCTGGGGCCCCGATTTCGCCGGGCTCGCCCGCCAGGACCCGGAGCTGGCGGGAATCATCCTGAGCGAGATCGACCGCGTCTCCGGCGGACTCCAGCTGATCGCGGCCGAGAACTACGCCTCGCCGGCCGTGCTGGCGGCGCTGGCCTCGCCGCTGGCCAACAAGTACGCCGAGGGGTATCCCGGCGCCCGCCACCACGGCGGCTGCGAGATCGTGGACATCGCCGAGCGGGTGGCCCAGGACCGGGCCAAGGCGCTGTTCGGCGCCGAGCACGCCAATGTGCAGCCGCATTCGGGGTCCTCCGCCGTGCTGGCCGCCTACGCCGCGCTGCTGCGGCCCGGGGACACGGTGCTGGCGATGGCGCTGCCGCACGGCGGCCACCTCACCCATGGCTCGCCCGCCAATTTCTCCGGCCGCTGGTTCGACTTCATCGGCTACGGCGTCGATCCGGCGACCGGGCTGATCGACTACGAGCAGCTGCGCGGGCTCGCCCACGCCCACCGCCCCAAGGCGATCGTCTGCGGGTCGATCTCCTATCCCCGTCATCTGGACTACGCCGCCTTCCGCGCCGTCGCGGACGAGGTGGGCGCGTATCTCATCGCCGACGCCGCCCATTCGATCGGCCTGGTCGCGGGAAAGGCGGCGCCGTCCCCGGTGCCGTACGCGGACGTGGTGTGCGCAACGACACACAAGGTGCTGCGCGGGCCGCGCGGCGGGATGCTGCTGTGCGGTGCGGAGCTCGCCGAGCGGGTGGACCGGGCGGTGTTCCCGTTCACCCAGGGCGGGGCCCAGATGCACTCCGTCGCGGCCAAGGCGGTGGCGTTCGGCGAGGCCGCGGCGCCCGCCTTCACCGCCTATGCGCGGCGGGTGGTGGCCAATGCCCGGGTACTGGCGGACGCCCTGGTCGGGGAGGGTCTGGCAGTCACCACCGGCGGCACCGACACCCATATGATCACCGCCGATCCGGCCCCGCTGGGCCTGGACGGACGCACCGCGAAGGGCCGCTGCGCGGCCGCCGGGATCGTCCTGGACACCTGCGCGCTGGCATCCGCCACCGACCCCCGGGGATGCGTCAAGGGGCTGCGTCTTGGCACCGCGGCGGTGACCACCCAGGGAATGGGAGCGCCGGAAATGGAGCGCATAGCCAACCTCATGGGAACCGTGTTGCGGGACGAAGGCGTGGTAAGGGAAAAGGTGGCGGAACTGGCGGGGAGATTTCCGCCCTATCCGGACGAGGGCCGAATCATGCAACCATCCGAAGGTGTAGGACGTCTGTAAGTACGTTCACCGAGAGGCGTCCGACACGCATAGGGTGTGGGGCTGTGATGGCCAGCGATACCTCTGGGGCAGCCTGTGCGTGAATACCTGCTGACTCTGTGCATCACGGCCGCGGTCACCTATCTGCTGACCGGGCCGGTGCGGAAATTCGCCATCGCGGCCGGTGCGATGCCCGAGATCCGTGCCCGTGATGTGCACCGTGAGCCCACGCCACGGCTCGGTGGCATCGCCATGTTCGGCGGGCTGTGCGCGGGGCTGCTGGTCGCCGCCCACCTGACCAACCTCAAGGACGTCTTCGAGGTCTCCAACGAGCCACGGGCGCTGCTGTCCGGGGCCGGGCTGATCTGGCTGCTCGGGGTGCTGGACGACAAGTGGGGCGTGGACGCGCTGATCAAGCTGGGCGGCCAGATGATCGCCGCCGGTGTGATGGTGCTCCAGGGTCTGACCATCCTGTGGCTTCCGGTGCCCGGTGTGGGGCCGGTCTCGCTGACCCCCTGGCAGGGCACGCTGCTCACCGTCGCGCTGGTCGTCATCACCATCAACGCGGTCAATTTCGTTGACGGGCTCGATGGGTTGGCGTCGGGGATGGTGTGCATCGCCGCCGCGGCGTTCTTCATGTACGCGTACCGCATCTGGTACGGCTACGGCCTGGAGGCGGCCGCGCCCGCCACCCTGTTCGCCGCCGTCCTCATGGGGATGTGCCTGGGCTTCCTGCCGCACAACGCCCACCCCGCGCGGATCTTCATGGGCGACTCGGGCTCGATGCTGATCGGGCTGGTGCTGGCGGCGGGCGCCATCTCCATCACCGGCCAGGTGGACCCGGACGCGATGAAGCTGTTCGAGGGGTCCGAGCAGGCCGCGGTGCACGCCACCGTCCCGGTCTACATCCCGCTGCTGCTGCCGCTGACCGTCATCGCGGTGCCCTTCGCCGACCTGGTGCTGGCCATCGTCCGGCGCACCTGGCGGGGCCAGTCGCCGTTCGCCGCCGACCGCGGCCATCTGCACCACCGGCTGCTGGAGATCGGCCACTCGCACAGCCGGGCCGTCCTGATCATGTACTTCTGGTCGGCGCTGATCGCCTTCGGCGCCGTGGCGTACTCGGTGAACTCGGCCGGTGTGTGGTTCGTGCTCGCGATCGTGGCGCTGAGCGGGGTCGGTCTTGTGCTGTTGCTGCTGCCGCGGTTCACCCCGCGCGTTCCGCGCTGGGCGGAGGCGTTCGTTCCGCCGCGCTACCGCCGCGCCAACCGGATCGCCAGGGCCGAGCGGAGCGCCGGGGCACCCGCCGAGCCCGTGGCGGCCACGGCCGGTGCCGGGTCCGTCGCCCCGGAGCCGGGGCCGGCCGAGCCCGAGCCGGTGGGCTCCGGGATGAACGGCGGAGTGAACGGCGGCGCGAGCAACGGAGCGAACAGCGGGGCGAACGGTGTGAACGGCGCCACCGCGGTCGGCGACCGGTCCCGCTTCACCCACCGCCGGCGCATCGGAACACCCCAGTAATCTCCCCAGTCATCGCCCCGATATCCCCAGTCATCGATCGGGCGGAGGGTCCGGCGAGAGCACTGAAGATCACAGGACGGCGTCAGCACGGTACACACCTCATAACTCTCCCGTGTGATGTGCAGCACACTCGGCGGGTAAAGACCTCATCAAATAGTTTGTGATACCGTTCACTAAACCCGGTGCTAGACCCGAGGGGCCGTGGGGCGACGGCTCTTCCTCGTGAGGTCCCCTCTGTCCCCGGGGATACGCTCGTCCACGACGAATCGTTGCTTCCGACACTTGCCGGAGAAACCCTTCATGCAGTCCAACGACGCCAGAACGCTCCTGAGTTGCGCCGTGCCCACAGCCATCGCCGGTGTGGTCGCCGTCGCCGTCGGTTCTGTGCTCGCAGGCGGCAAGGGAGCGATCGGCGCGGGCTTTGGCACATTCGTCGCCGTGGTGGTGATGGCTTCCGGGCTGATCGTGCTGGAGCGCACGGCGAAGCACCTGCCGCATCTGTTCCAGGCCATGGGCATGGTGCTCTTCATGGCCGAGTTCCTGCTGGTGGCGGTCGTGCTCGCGGTGTTCCAGGACACCACGCTGTTCAACGTCAAGGCTTTCGCCCTCGCACTGCTCGCCGCGACCCTGGTGTGGGTCGGCGCACAGACCCGTGCGCACATGAAGGCCAAGATCCTCTATGTGGAGCCGGAAGCCGAGGACGAACGTAAGCCCGAGGGGGCGAAGAAGTCCGCTCCCGCCGGGTTCACGCCGTGAGAAGTAGGCCCGGGATAAGAGCATGTGCGCTCACCTGCTATCGTCCGGTGCCATCTGAGGCACAGCGGGCGCAGGTAGCCGAACCCCCCGAATTCACGGGATGGAATCGGCGGCCCATGCAGCTGATGCCCGACATACCACTCGGCCACGTGCCGATCAGCCGCCCCCACATTCGTAAGACCAGTCCAGTGCCGTTCCGTGGCCGCGTGCCGCGCCGACACAACGAGGTTGCCGTACCCATGCGCCACGCTGAAGGAGCTCGCGGTGAGTTCTGACCAGACGCTCGCCTTCGAGACGAACTGCCACATCTTCGACGGGTGCGGCTTCCCGGCACCCGGACTCCATTCGTTCAAGTTCGAGCCGCTCTTCTCGGTCGGCGGGTTCGACTTCAACAAGCCGATGCTGCTCGCGCTGCTGGGCACCGTCGTCATCGTCTGGTTCTTCTGGGCCGCGTTCGGCCGGGCCAAGGTGGTCCCCGGCAAGCTGCAGATGGTCGGCGAGGCCGGTTATGACTTCGTGCGCCGCGGGCTGGTCTACGAGGCCCTCGGAAAGAAGGAGGGCGAGAAGTACGTCCCCTTCATGGTCTCGCTGTTCTTCTTCGTGTGGATCATGAACCTGTGGTCGATCATTCCGGTCGCCCAGTTCCCGGTGACGTCGATCATCGCCTTCCCGGCCGGTCTCGCCGCCATCGTCTACATCCTCTGGATGTACCTGACCTTCAAGAAGCACGGCTTCGTCGGCGGCTGGAAGAACATCACCGGCTACGACAAGGAGCTCGGCGGAATCCTGCCGATGATCGTCGTGATCGAGTTCTTCTCGAACGTGATCATCCGGCCCTTCACCCACGCGGTCCGGCTCTTCGCCAACATGTTCGCCGGCCACCTGCTGCTGCTGATGTTCACCATCGGCTCCTGGTACCTGCTGAACGGCATCGGGATCGCCTACGCGGGCGCGTCCTTCGTGATGACGATTCTGCTGACCGCCTTCGAGCTCTTCATCCAGGCTGTCCAGGCGTACGTCTTCGTGCTCTTGGCCTGCAACTACGTTCAGGGCGCGCTCGCCGAGCACCACTGAGCGCACCTGCCTCCCAGACCATCAGACGTCCGGTGGCCAACCCCCACCGGCCCATGAAACGCAAAGGAAGAACCGGCATGTCCGCTCTCCAGACCCTCGCCGCCGACGGCATCACCGGCAACCTCGGTTCGATCGGTTACGGTCTCGCCGCCATCGGCCCCGGCGTCGGCGTCGGCATCATCTTCGGTAACGGCACCCAGGCCCTGGCCCGTCAGCCCGAGGCCGCCGGCCTGATCCGCGCCAACCAGATCATGGGCTTCGCCTTCTGTGAGGCGCTCGCGCTGATCGGTATCGTCATGGGCTTCCTTTTCAAGTCCTGAACGGACCGCTTTAACCACGACAGACGGAAGGCACTGATGTGAACGCCCTGGTACAGGTGGCGGCTGAGGAGAGTGAGAACCCCCTCATCCCGCCGATCCCGGAGCTGGTCATCGGCCTGATCGCCTTTGCCATCGTCTTCATCTTCCTCGCCAAGAAGCTCCTCCCGAACATCAACCGGGTTCTGGAGGAGCGCCGCGAGGCGATCGAGGGCGGCATGGAGAAGGCCGAGGCCACTCAGGCCGAAGCCCAGCAGGTCCTCGAGGACTACCGAGCCCAGCTCGCCGACGCCCGTCACGAGGCCGCGCGACTGCGCCAGGAGGCGCAGGAGCAGGGCGCCGCGCTCATCGCCGAGATGCGCGCGGAGGGCCAGCGGCAGCGTGAGGAGATCATCGCCGCCGGTCACTCGCAGATCGAGGCCGATCGCAAGCAGGCCGCTCAGACCCTGCGCCAGGACGTGGGCAGGCTCGCCACCGACCTGGCCGGCCGGATCGTCGGTGAGTCGCTCGAGGACGTGGCCCGGCAGAGCCGCACCATCGACCGGTTCCTCGACGAGCTCGAGGCGAAGGCGGCCGATGGCTCGAAGGCCGAGGCCGGCCGATGAACGGAGCGAGCCGGGAGGCACTGGCAGCCGCGCGCGAGCGCTTCGACGCCCTGACGGACAACACCGCCGTCGACGCGACGAAGCTCGCCGATGAGCTGGCCGCCGTCACCGCGCTGCTCGACCGCGAGGTCTCGCTGCGCCGGGTCCTCACCGACCCGGCGCAGCCCGGCGAGGCCAAGGCCACGCTTGCCGCGCGGGTGCTGGGCGGGCAGGTCGGCGGCGAGACCATCGACCTGGTCTCCGGCCTGGTCCGGTCCCGCTGGTCGCGCTCGCGCGACCTGGTGGACTCGCTCGAGGAGCTGGCCAGCGCCGCCGACCTGGTCGCGGCCGAGCGGGCCGGCACCCTCGACGACGTGGAGGACGAGCTGTTCCGGTTCGGCCGGATCGTCTCCTCCTCGTCCGAGCTGCGCGGCGCGCTCACCGACCGGCGCGCGAGCGTCTCCGCCAAGTCCGGGCTGGTCGGCGAGTTGCTCGGCGGCCGCGCCGACCAGCGGACCGAGCGGCTGGTGATCCGTCTGGTGACCCATCCGCGGGGTCGTAGCCTGGAGGCGGGTCTCGACGAGCTGTCCAAGCTGGCGGCGGCGCGCCGGGACCGTACGGTCGCGGTCGTCACCTCCGCGGTGCCGCTCAGCGACCGGCAGAAGCAGCGGCTCGGTGACGCACTGGGGAAGCTGTACGGACGGAAGATGCACCTCAACCTCGACGTGGACCCCGAGGTCCTCGGCGGGATCTCGGTGCGCATCGGCGACGAGGTCATCAACGGGACCATCGCGGACCGCCTGGAAGAGGCGACCCGGCGGATGGCCGGCTGACACAGCCACCAACTCAACAAGCATGTAAGCGGCCCGAGTTGGGCCGTAGTCAAACACTTCGGGCCCAACAAGGAGAGCAGGGAACCCAGATGGCGGAGCTCACGATCCGGCCGGAGGAGATCCGGGACGCGCTGGAGAACTTTGTCCAGGCGTACAAGCCGGACGCGGCCTCGCGCGAGGAGGTCGGTACGGTCAGCGTTGCCGGCGACGGCATCGCGAAGGTCGAGGGTCTTCCCTCGACCATGGCGAACGAACTGCTGAAGTTCGAGGACGGCACCCTCGGCCTCGCCCTCAACCTCGAGGAGCGCGAGATCGGTGCGGTCGTCCTCGGCGAGTTCAGCGGCATCGAGGAGGGTCAGCAGGTGCACCGCACCGGCGAGGTCCTCTCGGTCGCCGTCGGCGAGGGCTACCTCGGCCGCGTCGTCGACCCGCTGGGCAACCCGATCGACGGCCTCGGCGAGATCGAGACCGAGGGCCGCCGCGCCCTCGAGCTGCAGGCCCCCACGGTCATGCAGCGCAAGTCGGTGCACGAGCCGATGGAGACCGGCTACAAGGCCGTCGACGCGATGACCCCGATCGGCCGCGGCCAGCGTCAGCTGATCATCGGCGACCGGCAGACCGGCAAGACCGCGCTGTGCGTCGACACGATCATCAACCAGCGCGACAACTGGCGCTCCGGCGACCCGAAGAAGCAGGTCCGCTGCATCTACGTCGCCATCGGCCAGAAGGGCTCCACCATCGCGTCCGTGCGCGGTGCGCTGGAGGAGGCCGGCGCCCTGGAGTACACGACGATCGTCGCCGCCCCGGCGTCCGACCCGGCGGGCTTCAAGTACCTGGCCCCCTACACCGGCTCGGCCATCGGCCAGCACTGGATGTACCAGGGCAAGCACGTCCTGATCGTCTTCGACGACCTGTCCAAGCAGGCCGACGCCTACCGCGCGGTGTCCCTGCTGCTGCGCCGCCCGCCGGGCCGTGAGGCCTACCCGGGCGACGTCTTCTACCTGCACTCCCGGCTGCTGGAGCGCTGCGCCAAGCTCTCCGAGGAGATGGGCGCCGGTTCGATGACCGGTCTGCCGATCGTCGAGACCAAGGCGAACGACGTGTCGGCGTTCATCCCGACCAACGTCATCTCCATCACCGACGGCCAGTGCTTCCTGGAGTCCGACCTGTTCAACGCCGGTCAGCGCCCGGCCCTGAACGTCGGTATCTCGGTCTCCCGCGTCGGTGGTTCCGCCCAGCACCGGGCCATGCGCCAGGTCTCCGGCCGCCTCCGGGTGGACCTCGCCCAGTACCGCGAGCTCGAGGCGTTCGCCGCCTTCGGCTCGGACCTGGACGCGGCCTCCAAGGCGTCGCTGGAGCGCGGTGCGCGCATGGTCGAGCTGCTGAAGCAGGGGCAGTACGCCCCGTTCTCCACCGAGGACGAGATCGTCTCCATCTGGGCCGGCACCACCGGCAAGATGGACGACGTGCCCGTGGAGGACATCCGCCGCTTCGAGCGGGAGCTGCTGGACTACCTCCACCGTGAGCACAAGTCGCTGCTGACCAGCATCGTCGAGGGCGGCAAGATGTCCGACGACACGATTCAGGCGCTCGGCGAGGCCGTCGACTCCTTCAAGCGGCAGTTCGAGACCTCGGGCGGCAAGCTGCTGGGCGAGGACTGAGCGCATGGGTGCCCAGCTGAGGGTCTACAAGAGGCGGATCAAGTCCGTCTCCGCGACCAAGAAGATCACCAGGGCGATGGAGATGATCGCCGCCTCGCGCGTCGTCAAGGCGCAGCGCCAGGTGGCC
Source organism: Streptomyces sp. 5-10 (assembly GCF_014712245.1). Classification (NCBI taxonomy): domain Bacteria; kingdom Bacillati; phylum Actinomycetota; class Actinomycetes; order Kitasatosporales; family Streptomycetaceae; genus Streptomyces; species Streptomyces sp. 5-10. The sequence continues at coordinate 29,905 of NZ_JACVYG010000059.1, read as the reverse complement.
GCGTCGACTCCGTACGCCACCGAGCTCACCCGGGCGGTGGGCGCGGTCGCCAAGGGCTCCACCACCCAGCACGCGCTGACCACGGAGAGCGACAACCCGACCCGGGCCGCGGTCCTGCTCATCACGAGCGACCGGGGTCTCGCGGGCGGCTACTCCTCCAACGTGATCAAGGCGGCCGAGGAGCTCACCGAGCGGCTCACCCGTGAGGGCAAGGAGGTCGACGCCTATATCGTCGGCCGCAAGGGCGTGGCGTACTACACCTTCCGTGAGCGCAAGGTCACGGAGTCGTGGGGTGGCTTCACCGACAGCCCCACCTACGCGGACGCCAAGAAGATCGCGGGCCCGCTGATCGAGGCCGTCCTCAAGGACACGGCCGAGGGCGGCGTGGACGAGCTGCACATCGTCTTCACCGAGTTCGTCTCGATGCTGACGCAGACCCCGGTCCAGGACCGGCTGCTGCCGCTCAGCCTCGAGGAGAAGGCGGAGGAGCAGGAGAAGAAGGGCGAGATCCTCCCGCTCTACGACTTCGAGCCGTCGTCCGAGGACGTCCTGGACGCCCTGCTGCCCCGGTATGTCGAGGCCCGTATCTACAACGCCCTGCTCCAGGCCGCCGCCTCCAAGCACGCGGCGACCCGGCGGGCGATGAAGTCGGCGACCGACAACGCCGAAGAGCTCATCAAGTCGCTCACGCGGCTTGCCAACGCGGCCCGCCAGGCCGACATCACCCAGGAAATCAGCGAGATCGTCGGTGGCGCGAGCGCTCTGGCCGACGCCTCCGCGGGGAGTGACTGACACCATGACCACCACTGTTGAGCCGACCGCTGTGGCCGCCGGCCGCGTCGCGCGGGTCATCGGCCCGGTCGTCGACGTGGAGTTCCCCGTCGACGCGATGCCGGACATCTACAACGCGCTGACCGTCGAGGTCGCCGACCCCTCGCAGGAGGGTGCGAAGAAGACGCTGACCCTCGAGGTCGCCCAGCACCTGGGCGAGGGCCTGGTCCGCGCCATCTCCATGGAGCCCACCGACGGTCTGGTCCGCCAGGCCGCGGTGACCGACACCGGCGACGGCATCACGGTGCCGGTCGGCGATGTCACCAAGGGCCGGGTGTTCAACACCCTGGGCAAGATCCTCAACGAGCCCGAGGCCGAGTCCGAGGTCACCGAGCGCTGGTCCATCCACCGCAAGGCCCCGGCGTTCGACCAGCTCGAGTCCAAGACCGAGATGTTCGAGACCGGTCTGAAGGTCGTCGACCTGCTGACCCCGTACGTCAAGGGCGGCAAGATCGGTCTGTTCGGCGGCGCGGGCGTCGGCAAGACCGTGCTCATCCAGGAAATGATCATGCGTGTGGCCAAGCTGCACGAGGGCGTTTCCGTGTTCGCCGGTGTCGGCGAGCGCACCCGTGAGGGCAACGACCTGATCGAGGAGATGGCCGAGTCCGGCGTGCTCCCGCAGACCGCGCTGGTCTTCGGCCAGATGGACGAGCCCCCGGGCACCCGTCTGCGCGTCGCCCTGGCCGGTCTGACCATGGCGGAGTACTTCCGCGATGTGCAGAAGCAGGACGTGCTGTTCTTCATCGACAACATCTTCCGCTTCACCCAGGCCGGTTCCGAGGTCTCGACCCTGCTCGGCCGGATGCCCTCCGCGGTGGGCTACCAGCCGAACCTGGCCGACGAGATGGGCATCCTCCAGGAGCGCATCACCTCGACCCGCGGTCACTCCATCACCTCGATGCAGGCGATCTACGTCCCCGCGGACGACCTGACCGACCCGGCCCCGGCGACCACCTTCGCGCACCTCGACGCGACCACGGTGCTCTCCCGGCCGATCTCGGAGAAGGGCATCTACCCGGCGGTGGACCCGCTGGACTCGACGTCCCGGATCCTGGACCCGCGCTACATCTCGCAGGACCACTACGACTGCGCCTCGCGCGTGAAGTCGATCCTGCAGAAGTACAAGGACCTCCAGGACATCATCAACATCCTGGGCATCGACGAGCTCGGCGAGGAGGACAAGCTCACCGTCTTCCGCGCCCGTCGTATCGAGCGCTTCCTGTCGCAGAACACCCACGCGGCGAAGCAGTTCACCGGTCTCGACGGATCGGACGTGCCGCTGGACGAGTCCATCGCCGCGTTCAACGCGATCGCCGACGGTGAGTTCGACCACTTCCCCGAGCAGGCGTTCTTCATGTGCGGTGGCCTGGACGACCTCAAGGCCAAGGCCAAGGAGCTGGGCGTCTCCTGAGCCCGGTAGCTCCGCGAGAGGGGTGGGCCCGGTCCCGCCCCTCTCCGTACGCCCGTTATTCTTTGACGAAAGCCCTGCCCGACCCGGCGGGGAGAGACCCGAGGAGCCACGTTGGCTGCTGAGCTGCACGTCGAGCTGGTCGCGGCGGACCGTAGTGTCTGGTCCGGTGCGGCCACCTTGGTCATCGCGCGCACCACATCGGGTGACATCGGCGTCATGCCCGGCCACCAGCCGCTGCTCGGTGTGCTGGAGTCCGGCCCGGTGACCATCCGTTCGGTCGAGCACGGGACGGTCGTGACCGCGGTGCACGGTGGGTTCATCTCGTTCGCGGACGACAAGCTCTCACTGCTGGCCGAAGTCGCGGAGCTGTCCGACGAAATCGATGTGAAGCGCGCGGAGCGGGCGCTGGAGCGTGCCAAGGCGGAGGCGGACGCCGCCGCCGAGCGGCGCGCCGACGTCCGGCTGCGCGCGGTGGCGGGAGCGCACTGAGCCTGTCACGTACGGTCGGAAAACCTCAGCCGCGGACCTCGCTGGAGCTCCCCTTCAGCGGTCCGCGGCTGAGGCGATGCAGGTGCGGTTTTTCCGGATGACGCGAGGAGGTCGGTGAAGATGGTCCTCGCTCTGCTTGTGGGCGGCGTGGTCGTCGCGCTGGTGGTGGTGGGACTCTTCGTCTTCGGTCTCCGGCGGCGGCTGATCCAGCGGTCCGGCGGAACCTTCGACTGTTCCCTGCGCTGGGATCCACCGCCCGGCGAATCCGAGCTCAGCGGCAAGGGCTGGGTGTACGGGGTCGCGCGCTACAACGGTGACCGGGTCGAGTGGTTCCGGGTCTTCTCCTACGCGCCGAGGCCCCGGCGGATCCTGGAGCGCGCCTCGATCGAGGTGCTGGAGCGGCGTACCCCCAAGGGCGAGGAGGAGCTGGCGCTGCTCTCCGACGCGGTGGTGCTCGCCTGCCGGCACGGCGGCACCCGGCTGGAACTGGCCATGAGCGACGACGCCCTGACCGGCTTTCTGGCCTGGCTGGAGGCCGCGCCCCCCGGCCAGCGCGTCAACGTCGCCTGATCCACAGCGCCCGGCCACGAGGGCGCCGCAGACGAAGAGCCACCCGTCGCCGCACTTCCAGCGAAGCGCTCAGCGCACGCCCAGTTCCTGGGCCAGCACCGCGGCCTGCACCCGGCTGCGCAGCTCCAGCTTGTTCAGCAGCCGGCTGACATGCGTCTTCACCGTCGCCTCCGCCATGGTCAGCCGCTCCGCGATCTGCGCGTTCGACAGCCCCTGCCCCAGACAGGCCAGCACCTCCCGCTCCCGCGGGGTGAGCGTGGCGAGTACCTCGGGGCTGGGCGCGGTGGGGGAGGGGGCGGCCTGGGGCCGGGCGAACTCCGCGATCAGACGGCGGGTGACCGCGGTGGCGATCATGCCCTCGCCGCGCCCCACCGTACGGACCGCCTCGATCAGATCGGCCGCCTCGCTGTCCTTGAGCAGGAACCCGGCGGCGCCCGCGCGCAGCGCCCCGAAGACGTACTCGTCCAGGTCGAAGGTGGTCAGCACCAGCACGTCCGCCAGCTGCTCGGCGACCACCTGGCGGGTGGCCGACACCCCGTCCAGCCGGGGCATCTGGACGTCCATGAGCACCACATCGGGGCGCAGCGCCCGGGCCATCTCCACCGCCTGGAGGCCGTCCACCGCCTCGCCGACCACCTCGATGTCGGGGGCGGACCGCAGGATCAGCACCAGCCCGGAGCGGACCGAGCCCTGGTCCTCGGCGACCAGCACCCGGATCGGCTGGGACGCGGAACGGGCGGGCGGGGCGGGCGGGGTCACGGCGGCTCCTGGTCGTCGAAGGGTCATGGCACAGTCTGGGCGCTCATGCTCTGAGCGCTCTCGTCGTCCAGCGGAAGCGTGGCCCGCACCCGCCATACCATGCCCCCGGGCCCGGAGACCGGGCCGGCGTCGAGGGTGCCGCCGAGCAGGGACACTCGCTCGCGCATCCCGATCAGCCCGGTGCCGGAGCCGGGCGCCCGGGGGCCCTCGCGGTCGCCGTAGGGGCTGATGACGCTGACCTCGAGCGGGCCGTCCGCGCGGTGCGCCAGCGTCACGTCCACCCGGCCGGGCGCGGCGTGCTTGAGGGCGTTGGTGAGCGACTCCTGGACGATGCGGTACGCGGCGAGCTCGACCGGGGTGGGCAGCGGGGCGGCGTCGTCCGGCCGCTCGTCGCACAGGACGATGTCCTGGCCGCCGGGGCGGGCGTTGGTGCGGGCCTGCTCCAGCAGGGTGTCGAGCGCGTCGAGGGTGGAGGTGGCGGCGGGTTCCGAGGTCTCGCCGGGATCCCGCAGCAGCCCGATCAGCCGGCGCATCTCGGCCAGGCCGCGCACGCTGTTCTCCCGGATGACGCCGAGCGCCTCGTCGGTCGCGGCGGGGTCCTTCAGGGAGAGGGCGGCGCTGGAGTGGATGGCGATGGCCGAGAGGTGATTGGCCACCATGTCGTGGAGTTCGCGTGCCATCCGCGAGCGCTCGGAGGCCACCGCCTCCCGCCGGTCCAACTCGGCCAGCAGCGCGACGCGTTCGGCCTCCAGACGGGCGGCCGCGGCCTCTTCGCGGTGATTGCGGATCACCGACCCCGTCCACGCCGGGGTGATGACGAGGAGTCCGACGAACGTTCCGGCCAGCAGCGCCAGGGGGTCGTTGTAGACGACCAGCGGCACCACGGTCACCAGCCCCGTGACGAGCCAGCAGATCCGGGGGATGCGCTGGGCGGCGGTGGCGCCGGAATACATGACGGCCGCGTAGACCAGATCGGTGAACATCAGCATCGTCGCGCCCAGCCCGCCGCTGAGGCTGTCGACGGCGAGCGCGACGGTCCCCACACCCAGGCCGATGAGCGGCCTGGAGCGCCGCACCAGTTCGGCCGCCGAGATCACGAACAGCGCGACCAGCCCCAGCCACCGGGGCGTCCCGTAGTACGACGGGTTGTTGTGCAGCCCCAGCGCCCACATCAGAGCCCCGCAGAACAGTCCGCCGAGAGCGATCACGAGGTCGTGCTGATGTGGGCGTGGGAGGTGGGGACGGGACGGCATGGCACCCATCACACCACGCGGCGCGCCGGGCGGACCTCCCCCTTGGGTCCGGGCCCGCCGCCCGGCCGCGTACATCGAAGGATGCAGTCGGGATTCATCGCCGCCGACGACGCGCGCGGCCTGATCGACCGGGAGGGTTGGAGCAAGGGCAGAGCGAGAGAGGAAACATCGTGGTTGTCGCGCTGATCATCGCCTGTGAGGTCGGCTTCTGGGTGCTGCTGGCCATCGGCATTCTGCTGCGCTACGTGGCGAAGATGCCGAAGGCGAGCACCGTGGTGCTCTTGTGCGAACCGGTGCTGGAGGTGGTGCTGTTCGTGACGACCGTGATCGACCTGAGGAACGGCGCCGAACCGGACTGGAAGCACGGTCTCGCCGCCGTCTACATCGGCTACTCGGCCGCGCTCGGCCATTCGACGATCAAATGGGTCGACGCCCGGGTGGCCCACCGCTTCTTCGGCGGGCCGCCGCCGGTCAAGCCCGCGAAGTACGGCATGGCGCGCACGCTGCACGAGTGGAAGACCGCCGGGCGCTGGGTGCTGGCCGCGGTCATCGCCATCGCACTGCTCCAGGGCGGGATCTGGTACGTCGGCGACGACGGTGAGATCGGCTCGCTGCGCGACTGGCAGCAGAAGATGCTGTACCTGATGGGCATCAACGTGGTCATCGCGCTCAGCTACACGCTTTTCCCCAAGCGGGAGCGCTCCGCGTCGTCCGCCCGCTAACCCCCGTAACGGGCAGACGACGCCGGGCCCCGCCCCGCCCCGTCGGTCTCGGTGATGCGCTGCCACGCTCCCGGGACCGACGGGGCCAGTGGCTTTTCAGCGGTTCTCGCCCGGGACCCACAGCACGTCGCCGACCTCCTTGTTGGCCGAGCGGGCCAGGATGAACAGCAGGTCCGAGAGCCGGTTGAGATAGGTGGCGGTGAGCGCGTTCATCGAGTCCCCGTGCTCGGCGAGCGCCGCCCAGGTGGAACGCTCGGCGCGGCGCGCCACCGTGCACGCCTGGTGCAGCAGCGCCGCGCCCGGGGCGCCGCCCGGGAGGATGAAGCTGCGCAGCTTCTCCAGCCCCTCCAGGAAGCGGTCGCAGTCCGCCTCCAGCGTGTCGATGTAGCTCTGCTCCACGCGCAGCGGCGGATGGGCGGGGTTCTCCACCACCGGCGTGCACAGGTCCGCGCCCACGTCGAACAGGTCGTTCTGGACGCGGACCAGCACCTTGACGATCTCGGCGGGCAGTTGGCCCAGTGCGATGGCCACCCCGATCGCGGCGTTCGCCTCGTTGGCGTCGGCGTACGCGCCGATCCGCGAATCGGTCTTGGCGGTGCGGCTCATATCGCCGAGGGCGGTGGAGCCCGTGTCGCCGGTACGCGTATAGATGCGGGTGAGATTGACCATGGCTCCGAGCGTACGCGGCGGCCCAGAGGGCGCGCGGATAGGTGGGGTGGAGGAAGGAGCGGGGCGAGGGGCAAGCATGGCAAGGCGGAGGAGGGAGGCGACGCGGAGGGGGCACCTCCCAGCGGTAGCTGGGGGAGTCGTCGACCGACGACAACGCCGCCAGGCGCCGCCCATCGCCCCGCGACGCCGCCCCACCTATCCGCGCGCCCTCTTAAGCTCCGGCGCGCTGGAAGAGCCGTGCCCCGAGGGTGACGGCCACGGCCGCGAGCGCGGTGGCGACCAGCGCGGCCAGCGCGATCTTCCCGTCCCCGTACTCCCCGGCGAAGGCGGCCCGCACCCCGTCCACGAGATAGCGGAACGGCACGAAGTGCGAGGCGACGTCGAGCCAGCGCGGCCCGAGCGACATCGGCAGCAGGATCCCGGACAGCAGCATCGCGGGCATGGTGATGGAGTTGATGACGGGCGCGAACCCCTGCGGCGAGGACACCCGCATCGCCAGCGCGTAGGAGAGCGAGGCGAGCGAGATGGTCAGCACGCCGACGAAGACGAAGCCGATCGCCACGCCCAGCACCGGGGCGCGCAGCCCGAGCGCCACGGCGACGCACACCAGCGCCAGGGACTGCCACAGCAGCTGGACGACGTCCTTGAGCACCCGGCCCATGAGCAGCGCCAGCCGGCTGACCGGGGTCACCCGCATCCGCTCGATGACGCCCGTACGGCGCTCGAGGATCAGCCCGATCCCGGCGAACGAGGCGCTGAACAGGCCGAGTTGGACGAGGATGCCGGGGACGATGGTCTGCCAGGAACTGGCCCGGCCGCCGAGCGGCAGATCCGTGAGCAGCGGGCCGAAGAAGACGAGGAAGAGCAGCGGCTGGACCATCCCGAAGATCAGGGCGGGTTTGGAGCGCAGCGTCTGGCGGGCGTAGCGGCCGAATATCAGGGCCGTGTCGGAGACGAGATGAGGCATGGGGCCTTGGGTCCTCTGCTGGGGGAACTTCCGGGCTTGGGGGACTTCCGGTGCTTGGGGTGCTTCCGGGGCTTGGGGTAGGTGTCCTGGTCAGACGGCGAGCGGGGCGGGATTCCGCGGGGCGGTGCCGCGCCCGGTGACGGCGATGAAGGCGTCCTGGAGGGTGGCGTCCGGTGCGCCGCCGTGCTCGGCCTTGAGCCGCTTCGCCGTCCCCTCGGCGGCCACCAGCCCCTGGTCGACGATGACCAGCCGGTCGGACAGCGCCTCCGCCTCGTCCAGGTAGTGGGTGGTCAGGAAGACCGTCATGCCGTGCTCGGCGCGCAGCCGGCGGATCAACTGCCACAGATCGGCGCGGCTGCCGGGGTCGAGCCCGGTGGTCGGCTCGTCCAGGAAGAGGATCTCGGGCCGGTGGACCAGGCCGAGGGCGATGTCCAGCCGCCGCCGCTGGCCGCCGGAGAGCGCGGCGCAGGGGCGGTCCAGCAACTCGGCCAGGCCCAGCTCCCGGGCCAGCTCTCCGGCGCGGGCGGTCGCCTCGGCCTTGCCCATCCGGTAGAGCCGCCCCTGGGTGACCAGTTCCTCCCGTACGGAGACGGTGGGATCGACCCCGCCGGACTGGGCCACATAGCCGATCCGCCGGCGCACCCCGGCCGGATCGCGGGCGAGGTCGTGCCCGGCGACGGTGGCGCTGCCGCCGGTGGGCGGGAGCAGCGTGGTGAGCATGCGCAGCGTGGTGGTCTTGCCCGCTCCGTTGGGCCCGAGGAAGCCCAGGATCTCGCCGCGCTCGACGGTCAGGTCGATACCGCGCACGGCTGCCACGGGGCCGCGCTTGGTCCGGAAGGTGTGGGTGAGGCCGTTCGTCGTGATGACTGCCATGGGATCCAGAAAAACAGAGTGCCACCAATTTTGCAATCACCCCAAAAATCAAGGAGCACCAGCGAAGCTAGGATGAGGCCATGGCGGAAGGACTCAGGGAGCGGAAGAAGCGGCAGACCAGGCAGCACATCTCGGACGTCGCGACCGGGCTGTTCATGGCGCGCGGCTTCGAGGCGGTCACGATCGCGGAGATCGCCGAGGCGGCCGAGGTCTCCGTCAACACGGTCTACAACTACTTCCCGACCAAGGAGGACCTTTTCGTCGACCGCGAGGAGGAGGTCGTCGACCGCCCCTCCCGGCTCGTACGGGAGCGCGCGGCCGGGCAGTCGGCGGCGCGGGCGCTGATGGACCAGCTGCGCCAGGACATCCGCGAACGGCACGCCTATGTCGGGCTGAGCGAGGGCTACGACCGGTTCCGGCAGGTCATCGTGGAGTCCCCGACCCTGATGGCCAGGCTCTTCGCCATCCAGGGGAAGGCGGTCCACCAGCTCGGGATCACCCTGCGCGAGGAGGCCGCCGCCGACCCCGAGGACCCCAGACCCGACTTCATCGCCCACCAGCTCGTCGGGTTGCAGAACGCGGTGCTGCGCTCGATCATCCGCGGGCTCGCGGAGGGCGGCGGCGTGGACGCCGTCGCCGAGGACGCCCTCCGTAAGGTCGACGTCATGGAGTCGCTTCTGAGCGACACGGTCCTCAACTATGCGGTGAAGAACACACCGTGACGCGCGCTACGAGGGGCTGCCCGAAGGGGTGAACGGACGTTAAGGTCCACGCACACCGAATGTCGACGAAAGGGTGTGTGTCGTGGCCAAGAAGCTCGCGGTCATCGGAGCCGGACTCATGGGGTCCGGTATCGCGCAGGTCTCGGCCCAGGCCGGCTGGGACGTGGTGCTGCGCGATGTGACCGACGAGGCGCTGCGGCGCGGCACGGACACCATCCGGGCCTCGTACGACAAGTTCGTCTCCAAGGGCAAGCTGGAGGCGGCGGAGGCCGAGCGGGCGCTGGGCCGGATCACCACCACGACCGACCTCGACGCCGTCGCCGACGCGGATGTCGTGGTGGAGGCGGTCTTCGAGAAGATCGAGGTCAAGCGGGAGATCTTCCGTACCCTCGATGAACTGGTCAAGGACGACACGATCCTGGCCTCGAACACCTCGGCCATCCCGATCACCAAGATCGCGGCGGCCACCCGGCGCCCGGAGCGGGTCGTCGGCACCCACTTCTTCTCGCCGGTGCCGATGATGCGGCTGTGCGAGCTGGTGCGCGGTCACAAGACGAGCGATGAAACCCTGGCCGCGGCACGGGAGTTCGCGGAGGGCGTCGGCAAGACCTGTATCGTCGTCAACCGCGATGTCGCGGGCTTCGTCACCACCCGGCTGATCTCCGCCCTCGTCGTGGAGGCGGCGAAGCTGTACGAGTCGGGGGTCGCCACGGCCGAGGACATCGACACCGCCTGCAAGCTGGGCTTCGGCCATGCGATGGGACCCCTCGCGACGGCCGACCTGACCGGCGTGGACATCCTGCTGCACGCCACCGACAACATCTACGCCGAGTCGCAGGACGAGAAGTTCGCACCGCCGGAGATCATGCGCCGGATGGTCGATGCGGGGGACATCGGCCGGAAGAGCGGCGAGGGCTTCTACCGCTACTGAGGGCCTTGGTGCGGCGCCAGGCCCGGAACTCACCCGCTTGGGTGAATTCGGTATCGGTTCGCTTACAGACGGCAACTTCCTCGGGTGAGGGGCAGTCAGTTCTGTAGACAGAAATGGCGCATTGACGACACGACGCACCGTATTGGGGAGCGCATATGCACATCAAGGGCGACCACGCCGAGCTGGTCGTCGGGGGCCGACTGGACGTCCGGAGCGCGGCGGACGCCCGTACGGCCCTGCACACCGCCGTCGACGCGGGCGGCGGGGATCTCGTCCTCGACCTGACCGAACTGGACTCCTGGGACGCCACCGGGCTCGGGGTCATCATGGGCGCGCACCGCAGGGCGGGCCGGATGGGCAGACGGCTAGTGCTGCGCGGGGTGCCGCCCCAGATGCAGCGGCTGCTGGTGGCCACCCGGTTGCACCGCATCCTCGCGATCGAAGGCGGACTGGAGGCGGAGTCCCTGCCGCGCGTCTGAGCGGCGGGGACTCCGCCCGCCCGCGGGCGGTGGGTTACCCGGGGTGGCGTGGGCCCCCTCCGGCGCGGTGGATACTGTGAGCAGGTCCAGGCCGTCTGATACGGCCCGGGGTTCGGTGAGCGCCGGACACATTCCCTACGGCGGCACCGGACCAGAAGCGAAGGCAGGCCGGGGAGCCTTACAGCACGCCACGCATCTGGGGGGCAAGGACAGTGGACCCGAAGAACCGCGGATCGCAGGAGCACGGCCACGACGAGGCCGCGCCGGGTGCGGCTTCCGGTGCGTCGCGTGCGGCGGACGGCCCGGGCGACGGCTCGTCGCCGCGCCCGCCCTCCCCGCCGGGGCCGACGGGGATGACGGGGCCGACGGGGATGACGGGGCCGACGGGGATGACGGGGCCGACGGGGATGACGGGGCCGACGGGGGACGTGCCGACGCCCCCGCTGGGCGCCCCGGCGCCCGGCGCGTCCGCCTCCCCGCCCTCCTCCGCCTCGTCCGCTTCTTCTCCCTCCTCCGAGCCCGCTTCCGCCTCCCCGGCCCGCACCGCGCGCATCGTCGCCGGTGACCACCTGCTCACCGTCAACCCCGTCGACGGCAGCGAGATAGAACCCTGCCCGCCCGGTGAGCGCCCCGCCCGGCCCGAGCGCCACGGCCCCGACGAGCGGGCCGAGCTGCGCCGCGCCGCCGCCGCGCCCCGCCCGTCCGGCGCCGTTCTGCCCGAGCTGCCGATGCTGGAGCGCGAGGAGGAGCGGGAGCGACTGGCCCGGCTGCTCGCCCGCGGCCGCTCGGTGCGGGTCACCGGGCCCTCCGGCGCCGGGCGCAGCACCCTGCTGGAGGCCGTCGCCTCCGACTGCGAGCGGCTCGCGCCCGACGGCGTCGTACGCCTCTCCGGCTACCACCGCACCCCCACCGACCTCCTCCACGACCTCTACGCCGCCGTCTTCAGCGCCCCGCTGTACCGGCCGGACCGCGCGGAGCTGATGGAGGCGATACAGGAGATCGGCGCGGTCGTCGTCCTGGACGACATCGAGTTCGGCGGCGCCGCGCTGGATGAATTCCTCGACGCGACCCCCGAATGCGCGTTCCTGATCTCCGCCACCCCCGATGTCCCGGCGCCGTCCCCCGACTCCCACCTGGAGGAGGTCTTCCTCTCCGGGCTCAGCCGTACGGCCGGACTCGAGCTGCTGGAGCGGGCCGCACGACGGCCCCTGGACGAGGACGAGGCGAGCTGGGCGGCGGACCTGTGGTTCGAGTCCGAGGGGCTGCCACTGCGCTTCGTCCAGGCGGGCGCGCTGCTGCGGCAGCGGGACGCCCGGCGCGACGACGCCTCCGGACAGGGGGCCGAGGTCCCGCTGCCCTCGATCACCGAGGCGGCGTCCCCCGCCGCGCTGCTCGCCGCCCGGCTGGGCGAGCCGGCCCGCGACGCGCTGCGGTTCGCGGTCGCGCTCGGCGGCGAATGCCCGCACCAGGCCCATCTGCCCGCGCTGTCCGGGGACACCCACGCGGACACCACCCTCGGCGAGCTGCTCGGCTGCGGCCTCGTCACCCCGGCCGGATCGCACTACCGGCTGGCGGCGCGCGTCACCGCCCAGCTCGCGGAGGAGGGCTACGCCGACGAGGGCGCCGGGCGCGCGCACACCGTCGCCCAGCACTACACCTGGTGGGCCGGCCACCCCTCGGTGGCCCCCGAGCGCGTCGCCGCCGAGGCCGACGCGATCCTCGCGGCGATGACGGCGCTCATCGGCAGCCGCGAGGCGGGCCACGCCGACGCCGCCGTGCTCCTGGCCCGTGCCGCCGGGCCCGCCTTCGCCGCGGCGCTGCACTGGGGCGCCTGGGAGCGTGCGGTGCGGCACGGCCAGGAGGCCGCGCGGCTGGCGGGGCAGGTCGCGGACGAGGCGTACTTCCACCACGAGCTGGGCGTCCTCGCGCTGTGCACGGGCCATCTGGACCGGGCCCGCGCCGAGCTGGAGGCGTCCATCGGGCTGCGGGGCGTCCTCGCGGACAAGCGGGGCACGGTCGCGGGTCGGCGCGCGCTGGCGCTGGTCGCCGACCGCTCGCCCGGCTCGGCGATGGCCGGGGCGTTCGGGACGAGCGGTGGGAACCGTAAGGGCGACGCGGCGCCCCTGGCGGCGGACGCAGCGCCGGACGGAGCGCCGAACGACACCGAGACCACGATCGTCACTCCTAAGGTGGCGACCACGACGCCGATGGCCGCCATAGGCAGCACAGCGGCGACGGCGGCGACCACGGCAGTGACTGCCGTGGTCCCGTCCGCCTCCCGGACCTCTGTGGCCGCCCCCGCCACTCCCACGGCCGTTACCGCCGCCTCCGCCCCCGCCGGGCCCTCGGGCGGCAAGCCGAGCGGTCTGCGGCGGCTGGCGACGCACGGCACCCGGCGCAATGTGGTCGCGGCGGCCGCGGGAGTACTGCTGGTGGCCGTGCTCGGCACCGTGGTGACCCTGGGCCTAGGCGGCAGCTCGGGCGACGACTCCAACAACCCGGCCGACAAGGTCAAGCCGGACCGTTCGGCCAGTCAGCGGGACGACGACAAGGGCCTGACCGCCGACGAGCCCACGAGCGGCACCAGCCAGGCCCCCCAGCCGGGCCTCAGCGGGGTGCCGAAGGCGTCCACGTCCCCGGCCGCGCCCAGCGGCAGCGGCTCGCCCAGCGGCTCCACGGCGACCAGTGGCCCGTCGTCCACCGGCGGCTCGCCCTCGGACACCGAGCAGCCGCCCTCGCCGCCGTCCTCGCACCCCACGACCTCCGGCCCGCGGCCGACGACCAAGCCGCCGACGAGCAGGCCGACGACGCCGACCGGCGAGCCCACCAGGCCGACGCCCACGACGTCGTCCCCGACCACGACCCCCACGGGGGACACCTCCACCACCGCGAGCGCCCCCACGACTCACACGGCGTCGAGCACGGCCACCCCGTTCGCGTAGCAACCCGGGGAGGCGGTGCGGGGGCGCCGGATCGCGCCAGGGGGCGTTGGGCCTCCGTGGCGCGATGTGATCGGCTCAGGGGGCCGTCCGGCGGATCGTGACGCCTGCGGCGGGCTGTTCCCCACCCCGCCCCTTCCCGAAACTGGGGCTCCGCCCCAGACCCCGGGCAGGCGCTCGGCCCCAGGCCGGAGGGCTTGGCCGCAGGCCCCGGGCAGGGGCTCCGCCCCAGGGCCCCGGGCAGCGGCTCCGCCTCAGGCCGGAGGGCTCCGCCTCAGGCCTCGGGCAGGGGCTTGGTCTCAGGCCTCGGGCAGGGGCTTGGTCTCAGGCCTCGGGCAGGGGCTTGGTCTCAGGCCTCGGGCAGGGGTTTGGCCTCGCGCCGGAGGGCTTGGCCGCAGGCCCCGGGCAGGGGCTCCGCCCCAGGGCCCCGGGCAGCGGCTCCGCCGCAGGCCGGAGGGCGCCGCCTCAGGCCTCGGGCAGGGGTTTGGCCTCGCGCCGGAGGGCTTGGCCGCAGGCCCTGGGCAGGGGGTTCGGTCCCAGGCCGGAGGGGCTTGGCCGCAGGCCCCGGGCAGGGGCTCCGTCCTAGGCCCCGGGGCAGGGGCTCGGTCCCAGGCCGGAGGGCTTGGCCGCAGGCCCCGGGCAGGGGCTCCGTCCTAGGCCCCGGGGCAGGGGTTCGGCCCCGGGCCGGAGGGCTTGGCCGCAGGCCCCGGGCAGGGGCTCGCCCCAGGCCCCGGGCAGGGGTTCGGCCCCAGGCCCTGGGCAGGGGTTCGGCCCCGGGCCGGAGGGCTTGGCCGCAGGCCCCAGGCAGGGGCTCGCCCCAGGCAGGGGCTCGCCCCAGGCCCTGGGCAGGGGTTCGGCCCCAGGCCCTGGGCAGGGGCTCCGCCCCAGGCCGGAGGGGCTTGGCCTCGGGCCCTGGGCAGGGGCTCCGCCCCAGGCCCCGGGGAGGGGCTTCGCCCCTTCCGTGGCATCGGTATGCGGCTCCGCCGTGTGGTGGGGCTCCGCTTCAGACGCCGGGGTCCAGGGGCGGAGCCCCTGGTAGCGGGAAGGGGCGGGGAGGGGAAAGCAACGCCATACGGCCCGCCGCGTGGTCCGCCGAGCACCCCGTAGGGGCCCGGCTCCGGGGGCGGGCGCGAGCCCGTACGACGACGGAGGGAGGCCGGGGCCGCCGGGCCCCGGCCTCCCTCCGCCGGAGCGGGTCCCGCGTCAGAAGAGCCGGAGCTTGTCGTCCTCGATGCCCCGGAGCCCGTCGTAGTCCAGCACCACGCAGCCGATGCCCCGGTCCGTGGCGAGGACGCGCGCCTGGGGCTTGATCTCCTGGGCGGCGAAGACGCCCTTCACCGGGGCGAGGTGCGGGTCCCGGTTGAGGAGTTCGAGATAGCGGGTGAGCTGCTCGACACCGTCGATCTCACCACGGCGTTTGATCTCCACGGCGACCGTCGCCCCGTCCGCGTCACGGCAGAGAATGTCCACCGGGCCGATGGCGGTGGGGTATTCACGCCGAATAAGCGTCCAGCCATCGCCAAGTGTCTCGATACGATCGGCGAGCAGCTCCTGCAGATGGGCCTCGACACCGTCCTTGATCAGCCCGGGGTCGACGCCGAGTTCGTGCGAGGAGTCATGGAGGACCTCCTCCATGGTGATGATGAGCTTCTCGCCCGCCTTGTTCACCACCGTCCACACATCGTCGTCGCCTTCCTTCAGCGTGCACGGCGGAGACATCCAGTTGAGGGGTTTGTAGGCCCTGTCGTCCGCGTGGATGGACACACTGCCGTCGGCCTTGACCAGGATCAGACGGGGTGCCGAGGGGAGGTGGGCGGTGAGGCGGCCGGCGTAGTCCACCGAGCACCGGGCGATGACGAGACGCATGGTCGGCAACGCTACTCGACCACCACCGCCGTACGCGATTCGTCCGCCGATGGACCCCTTCGGCGATGGCTGGTTGTGTGCCCATTCTCCTGGTGCGGGCGCAGTGGCCGAATTACCGTTGAAGCGGGCGGTCGTCGGACGGGTACGCTGCGTCGCCGTCTGCCCTTCCCATCCCTGAGACCCCGCTCGCGGGGTCGCGAGAGGAGAACCCATGTCGCTCGACGTCTCACCGGCCCTGCTCGAACAGGCCGAGCGAGGCGAGGTCGACGAAGCGGCCTTCGTCGACTGCGTCCGGAACTCCCTACCGTACGCATGGGAGATGATCAGCTCGCTGGTGGCCCAGCTGAGGGTGGACGGCGGGGAGTTCGCCGACAACCAGACGCCGCCGCCCGATGAGCAGGCACGCGGTCAACTGCTCCGCGCACTCGCCAGTGACGCGATACGCGGCGCGCTGCAGCGCCACTTCGGGGTGCGGCTGGCCTTCCAGAACTGTCACCGGGTGGCGGTCTTCCCGATGGACGCTTCGGCCGACGAGCGCCTCGCCCGCTTCACCTCGGTCCGGGGGCAGCTCCTCAACCAGTCACCCGAACTCCGCGACTGCTGAGGGGACGTACGCTGCCGCTCCCCCAGGGGGAGGTGTATCAGCGCAGGAGCGGCAGCACCTCACCACCGAGCCGTCGTACATTCTCCTCCGTGGCCGCCAGATCGCCCGACCCCTCGACCAGGAGCGCGAACCGGTGGATGCCGGTGCGCTCCGCGGTCGCCGCCAGCCGGTCGGCGCACAGCCGCGGCGAGCCCACCGGATGCAGCTCGCACAGCAGCTCCGCATAGGCCACCGGATCGCGCATCCGGCGCTCCCGGCCGTCGACCGTCACATGCGCCTCGAGACCCTGCCGCAGCCAGCCGGGCATCGCCTTGGTCAGGACCTCGGCCGCCGCGGGACGGGTGTCCGCGATCTGCACCACCCCGGCCGAGACATGCCGCGCCGCCACCGCCTCGACGTGCTCCGGTGAACGGCCCGCCGCCAGCGCGGACTTCCGCCACAGGCCGACCAACTCGGCCTTCTCCTCGTCCCCGCAGTGCATGCCGAGCAGCATGGGCAGCCCGCGCTCGGCGGCCAGCCGCACACTGGTGGGCGAGGTGCAGGCGACGACCACCGGCGGGGCGCCCGCCACCGGCCCGGCGAGGGCGTCGTCGCAGCGCGGCACCACCGCGACCTCGCGGAAGGCGAACCGCTCGCCGTCCGCCCCCACCCGGGGCTCGCGCAGCCAGCGCAGCAGCAGATCGAGCGATTCGGGGAAGCCCTGCTCGTACGCGCGCAGACCCGTGCCGAAGACCTCGAGGTCCACCCAGGGACCGCCGCGGCCGACACCCAGCGTGAACCGGCCACCGGAGAGGATATGGAGCAGTGCCGCCTGCTCACCCAGCGCGACGGGATGCGCGGTCGGCAGTACGCTCACCGCCGTACCGACGCCGATCCGGCGGGTACGTCCCAGCAGCAGGGCGGCGAGGGTGACCGCGGACGGGCAGACGCCGTACGGAACGAAGTGGTGCTCGGCGACCCAGACCGCGTCCAGCCCGGTCTCCTCGGAGAGCTGGGCCGACCGCACCGCCCGGTGCAGCGCCTCCTCCTGTCCCTGGCCCGGGAATTGAGCGGCCAGGATGAAAGCCCCCACATCCATCGTGAACCTGCCTCCTTGTCGCGGCTGATGTGCCGGCGCGGGCATCCCCCCTTGTAGGCATTAACGCCTGACACGTGCCAAGGGCACGGCCAAGCATGAAGTTTTCATGATGATCAGAGGGTGGGTGTGGACGACGGCTTTCCCGGAGGGTGACCGTAGCGCGTACGCTGGTCACAGCCCGTTAGCTCCAGCTCTGTCGAGGTGCCCCGTGTCTCCACGCCGAAACCGCCCGCGAGGCGGCGACAAGCCTGTCGGCCACGAGAGCACGGGCCGTTATGGCCTCGACCGCATGGAGACCTGGCAGGGCGAGGAGTGGGTGGTCCGGCAGATCGGCGGCGGGGCGGCCACCAAGCACTACCGCTGCCCGGGCTGCGACCAGGAGATTCCGCCGGGGGTGGCGCATGTGGTCGCCTGGCAGCAGCACATGGGCGTGGACGACCGGCGCCACTGGCACAAGGCGTGCTGGAACGCGCGGGACCGCCGGAGCGCGAAGCTCCAGCGGTCCCGTAACGCGCCGCGATATTGACTCAGGCCACTGCGGACCCCGTAAGCCCTCCGGGCTCTATACGTCGCGCTTCTCCAGCAGCACATAGGCGGCGATCATCGCCCCCGCCGTGATCCCGGCCAGCGCCCCCAGCTGGGGCCAGCCGCTGTTCAGGCTCTCGTCGATCCGGAAGAGGGAGGCCAGCGCCTGGGGCGAGGAGTACTCCTGCATCTTCACTCCCAGATCGCGGAGGCTGTCCGACATCATCAGGAACGCGGGGAGGATGGACGGCAGCAGCACCACACCGAGCATCGTGGTGATCGCGCCCGCGGAGTGCCGCAGCATGCTGCCGACGGCCAGCGAGAGCAGCCCCAGCAACGACACATACAGCCCCGCGCCCACCGTCGCGCCCAGGAGCTGGTCGCTCGACGGCTCCTGGACGCCCGGCCCGCTGTGCATCTCGGTGCTGGCGAAGGCGACCAGCGCGAGCGCCAGGGTCGTGGTGGTGAACGAGAGGGTGAAGAACACCAGCGCCTTGGCGGTGAGCACCCGGGAGCGCTGCGGGGAGGCGGTGAGGGTGGTCCGGATCATCCCGGTGCCGTACTCGGAGGTGATCACGAGCACCCCGAGGGTGACGATGCACAGCTGACCGAGCAGGGTGCCGAAGAATCCGGGGAGGGTGGTGGGGACGGTCCGGTAGTCGTTGTCGCTGGTGCTCGCCGCCACCAGGAGGCCGATTCCGGCCACCAGCGCGACCATCACGCTCAGCGTCCAGATCGTGGAGCGCACCGACTTGATCTTGGTCCACTCGGAGGCGAGGGCGTTGCCGAGGTGGGTCTGGCGGACCGGGATCGGCGAGGTGTACGGGCCGACACCGGCGTACGGCTGCGACGGAGGCCCGGAGGGCACCGGCTGGTGCGGGGCCGCCTGCGGCGGCATGTGCGGGGGACCCTGCGGAGGACCCTGCGGGGGGACGGGCGCCTGGTACTGCTGCTGGTGCGGGGTCGTCATCGGGCGTCCTCGGTGTCGCTCTTGGGCAGATCGGCGGGGGCGGACGGCGCCGCGGGCGGCTGAGCCGGGGGAGCCGCGGGGGCCGCGGGGGCCGCGGGACTGGCCGGGGGAGCGGTGGGCGGCATCGCGGGGGCGGCGGACGGTGCCGCCGGTGCGGCGGGCATCGGGGCGCCCGGGGTGTGCGGGGCGCCCGGGGCGTGCTGCTGCGGCGGGGCCGGGGGTTCGGCATACCCCGGGAGTACGGTCCCCGGCGGGAAGCCCACCTGCTGTCCCGGAGCGCCCGGCGCGTAGCCGTACGGCCCGCCCTGCGGCACCGCGCCCGGCATCTGCTGCTGCAGGGCGGCGCGCTCGTCGATGGTCGAGCGGTAGTCCACCGCGCCCTGCGTCATCCGCATGTACGCCTCTTCCAGCGACGCCTGGTGCGGGGAGAGCTCCCACAGCCGTACGTCCGCCTGGTGCGCCAGATCGCTGATGCGCGGCAGCGGCAGCCCGGTCACCCGCAGCGCGCCGTCCTGCTCCGGCAGCACCTGGCCACCCGCCTCGCTCAGCGCGGCGGTCAGCTTCTCGCGCTGCCCCGGGTCGCCCTCGGGGGTGCGGACGCGCGCGAAGTCCGCGGAGTTGTAGGAGATGAAGTCCTTGACGCTCATATCGGCGAGCAGCTGCCCGCGCCCGATCACGATCAGATGGTCGGCGGTGAGCGCCATCTCGCTCATCAGATGGCTGGAGACGAAGACGGTGCGGCCCTCGGAGGCCAGCTGCTTCATGAAGTTGCGGACCCAGAGGATGCCCTCGGGGTCCAGGCCGTTGACCGGCTCGTCGAAGAGCAGCACCTGCGGGTCGCCGAGGAGGGCGGCCGCGATGCCCAGGCGCTGGCCCATGCCGAGAGAGAAGCCCTTGGAGCGCTTGCGCGCCACGTTCTGGAGCCCCACCACGCCCAGCACCTCGTCCACCCGGCGGGCCGGGATGCCGGACAGCTGGGCCAGGCAGAGCAGGTGCTGGCGGGCGCTGCGGCCGCCGTGCACCGCCTTGGCGTCGAGCAGCGCGCCCACCTGGCGGGGGGCGTTGGGCAGCTTGCGGAACGGGTAGCCGCCGACCGTGACATGGCCGGCGGTGGGCTCGTCGAGGCCCAGGATCATCCGCATGGTGGTGGACTTACCCGACCCGTTGGGTCCGAGAAAGCCGGTGACGGCGCCGGGCCTCACCTGGAAGGACAGGTTGTACACGGCCGTCTTGGCGCCGTAGCGCTTCGTGAGGCCGACTGCCTCGATCATTCTCCGCCCCTCATGAGCATGGGTCGGGCGTGCTCGCCCCCGATGAGGGTTAGGAGGATAACGGCGTGTTGACGGTTCCCGTTACTCGGGAGATGAGAGCGCATCGTAACTCTTGGGGCCGCCGGGCCCGCCAGGTCCGCCAGGCCCGCCAGGTCCGCCGTGCTGCCCGTCCTCCGGGCAGCGGAGGAGGTCGGGCTGCGGCAGCGCCCAGCCCTCCTCCTGGAAGATCCGGGTGCCGGTCGTGCGTACGGCGGGGTCGGCGCCCGCGCGGGTGACCCAGGCGCGGGGGTCCGGGCCGAGGAGTGCGCGCAGCCGTGGCGAGCCGGCGAGCAGGCGGGTGAGCAGGGCGCTCTGGTCGCCGCCGCCGGGGAGGGGGCGCTCGGTGCCGTCCGGGGACATCAGTACTCCGCGCTCGCCGACGTAGAGGTACGCGCCGCCGAGCCGTTCGCCGGACGGCATGACCATCGGGTACTGGCTGCCGGGCAGCAGGACGCGGCGGTAGTTGGGGTACTCGGTGGCGTCGACGGCCGCGAGCTGGTCGGCGTCCAGCCAGCTGATGACGAGCGGGGTGCGGGCGCCGGGCGCCGTGTACGGGGCGGAGGCCACGTAGCCGTACCGGCCGATGTGGGCCGAGCAGCCGACCGCGATGCCGTGCACGTCGACCGGGACCATGGGGACGGTGGCCGGGTGGCCGGGGCGGGACAGCTTGTGGTGGAGCTGGGCGGGGGAGGCGTTGGAGCCGACGGCGATGACGGGGTGGCGGTGGGGGGTTGGGGGGTGGCCGAGGCGGGTGAGGACGGCGTCCAGCGGCTCTTGGGGCGCTTTGTTGCTGCCGGGGCGTGGGTTGACCGTGACCGTCCAGGTGCCCAGGCGGTCTGGGGTGGGGGTGAGGTCCCAGAGCTCGCCGGTGGTGAGGAGGGTGGGGTGGGTGATGGGGCGGCCGGGGTAGGTGAGGGGTTGTTGGGCGGGGACGTCGGCGAAGCCGAGGGTTTTGAGGGTGCGGTCGGTCACGGGGGGTTGCTTGCCCCACCCCGCCCCTCCCCAAAACCGGGCCCCGCCCGGCCCCGCCGAGGGCTCCGCCCCCGGACCCCCGCTCCTCAATCGCCGGAGGGGCTGGTTTTGCCGGTGCCCCGCCCGGGCCCGTCCGGGGGCTCCGCCCCCGGGTCCCCGCTCCTCAATCGCCGGAGGGGCTGGGTTTGCCATCGCCGGAGGGGCTGGGTTTGCCGGTGCCCCGTCCGGGGCTGTGCGGGGGCTCTGCCCTCGGGCCCCTGCTCCTCAATCGCCGGAGCGGCTGGGTTATATGCGCGTGCCCCGCGCCGCTTGGGCGGCGCGGGGCATCGGGCGCTTCGGGGTGACCCAGGGTCACCGGGACTGCTGGGCCGGGACGCCGCGGTTGACCGCCTCGTCCTCGCCCGGGGCACCGGCCGCGGCCACCGCCGCGCCGGTCAGCGTGGCCAGCATCTCGCGGACGTTGGTCAGCTGGGCGTTGATGCTGTCGCGGCGGTTGGTGAGGGCCGCGAGCTCGCGCTCGGATTCGCTGCGGATGCGGTCCGCCTTGGCGTTGGCGTCGGCCACGATGTCCTCGGCCTGGCGCTGGGCGGTCTCCACCGTCTGGCGGGCGCGGCGCTCGGCGTCGGTGCGCAGCTTCTCGGCCTCCAGGCGCAGCTGCTCGGCGCGGTGCTCGATCTCCGCGAGCCGCTTCTCGGCCTTGGCCTGACGCGAGGCCAGGTCGCGCTCGGACTGCTCGCGGCGCTTGGCGAGGTTGGTCTCGAAGTCGGCGGCGGCCTGCGCGGCCTTGGCGCGGGTCTCCTCGAAGAGGGAGTCCGCCTCCTCGCGCTTGGACTGGGCGTCCTTCTGCGCCTCCTGGCGCAGCGTGGCCGCCTCGCCCTTCGCCTTCTCGACGATCCGCGCGCCCTCGTCCTCGGCCTTGGCCTTGCGCTCGGCGGCGAACGACTCGGCGTCGTTGCGGACCTGCTGGGCCGCCGACTCGGCCAGCTCACGGTGCTGTTCGGCGGCGCGGCGAGCCTCCTCGCGCAGATCCTTCGCCTCTTCCTCGGCGAGACGGAGGATCTTCTCGACCCGGGCGCCGAGCCCCGCGTAGGACGGCTCCGAATCGTTGATCTGGGCCTGAGCGTTCTGCGTCTCGAGGTGCAGCTCCTCGATGCGCTTTTCCAGAGAGGTGATACGGGCCAGTGCACTGTCACGATCGGCGACGAGCTTGGAAATGCGGTCGTCCACCTGACCGCGGTCGTACCCACGCCGCACGAGCTCGAAGCCGAAGGGGGAGGAAGTGTCGCTCATGGGGTTCCTGTCGAAAGAGACCGGTGAGGTGATAGAGGGAATCCTAGGGGGCCGAACGGCGTGTCATCGAGTCAACGTCTGTTTGATCTGCAGAATGTCCAGCCTTTTGAGTGGCAGTAAGACGGAGACCTCGTCACTCGTCGGGATGATACGGACATGCCGTGATGGACGCAGCCTGACGCGAGACTTACGCGAAACCGACGCGAGACTTAAGCGCAACCTCGATAGGCACAGCTGAGACTCGTCCCCCCGGATACGGTTACCCCTCCGACCGCTTTCCACTCCTCGTCGCACCCGCACCCGCCGCTGTCTTGACTTGGCCGTTCTCCTTGCCGCCCGCGCCACCCGACGCGGGGGTCTCGAAGGATTCCAACGCCTCGAGGACGTCCTGGACACGGGAGATCTCCGCGTTGATGTCCTCGCGGCGGCGCTTGAGCAACTCCAGCTCGCGCTTGCCCTCGTCCACGATCTGCTGTGCCTCGTCCGTGGCCTGGGTCCGGAGCCGGTCCGCCTCCCGCTCGGCCTCGGTCTTCTTCTGCTCGGCCTCCTTCAGCAGGCCTTCGGCCTTCTTCACCGCCGCGATCCGCACCCGGCTCGCTTCGCTCTCCGCCTCCGCGACCAGCGACTTGGCCTTCTCCTCGGCCTTCATCAGCTGCGCGGTGGCCGCCGCGACCAGCTTGTCGACCCGCTCGCCGGTGGCCTTCATCTGCTCCGCGGACTCCCGGCGGGCCCGCTGGTGCAACTCCTCGACCTCGGCCTCGGTACGGGCGCGCAGCTCCTCGGCGCGCTCCCGGATGGCCGTGGCGTCGCCCCGGGCCTCGCTCAGCATGGTGTCGGAGTCCGTGCGGGCCTTCTCCACCATGGCGTTGGACTCGGCCGTGGCCTCGGAGACCAGCCGGTCCGCCTCCCGGCGGGCCACGCCCACCATGGTGTCCGCCTGCTCCTCGGCCGCGGTCGCCGTGCGCAGCGCGGCCTCCTGCGCCTCGGAGGTGAGCCGCTCGGCCTCCGCCGAGGACTCGCTGATCAGCCGGTCGGCCTGCTCGGCGGCGTCCGAACGCCGCTTGTTGGCGTCCTCGCGCGCCCGGTCGATCAGCCGGTCCGCCTCGGCCTGCGCCTCGTTGCGGATCCGCTCCGCCTCGGCCGCCGCCGCGGTCTCGACCCGCTCGGCCTCGGCGCGGATGCGCGCCGCGTGCTGCTGTGCCGAACCGACGGTCTCCGCGGCCTCGCCGCGCAGCCGCTCCGCCTCGCTGCTCGCCTCCGCGCGCAGCCGGTCGGCCTCGTTCCGGGCCTCGGTGACCAGGCGGTCCGCCTGCTCGGCCGCCTCCGAGCGGATGTTGTTGGCGTCGCCGCGGGCCTGGGCCCGGGTGCGGGCCGCGTCCTGCTCCGCGGTCGCCCGCGCGTCGGACGCCTCCGTACGCAGCGCCTGCGCCCGTGTGGTGGCCTCCGAGACCAGCCGCTGGGCCTCCTCGGTGGCGCCGCTGATGAGCGTATCGGCCTGCTCGGCGGCCTCGGCACGGGTCTTGTTGGCCGAGCGCCGCGCCTCGTCGAGCGTCTCGTTGGCCTCGGCGCGCAGCCGCTCGGCCTCGTGGGTGGCCTCGCTGACCAGGCGGTCCGCCTGCTCGGCGGCGTCGGCGCGGCGCCTGGCCGCCTCCTCGCGGGCCTGCTCGGTCAGCCGCTCCGACTCGGCGATCGCCTCCGCGACCGTGCGCTCCGCGAGCGACTTGGCGGCCTCGGACTCCTCCGTGGCCTCCCGCCGCACCCGGGTGGCGTCCTGCGAGGCGCGCTCCCGCTCCGCGTAGGCGTCCGCGCGCACCCGGTCGGCCTCGGCCTGCGCCTCGTCGCGCACCCGCTGGGCGGCGTGCTCGGCGGCGCCGCGCAGCGCGGTGATCTCCTGCTCGGCCTGCTCGTGCAGCCCGGCGACCGAGTCCCGCACCTGCTGGGCGGTCTGCTCGGCGGCGGCCACCAGGTCGGCCGAGCGCCGCTCGGCCTCCTCGACCAGCCGCTGCGCCTCGGCCTGCGCCTCGGAGACCCGGTTCCGGGCGGCGGCCAGCAGCTCCTCGCTCTGCTCCCGCGCCGCCGTACGCTCCGCCTGTGCCTCCTCACGGGCGTCGGCGAGCAGCTCCTCGGCCTCGCGGCGACGGCGGGCCGCCTCCTCCTGGGCGGCGGCCAGGGCCTCCGCGGCCTCGGTGCCGATCCGCTCGGCGGCGCTCGCCGCCTCCGCGCGCACCCGGTCGGCCGTCTCCTGGGCCTCCGAGCGCAGCCGCTCGGCCTCCGCGGCGGCCTCGCCGCGCAGCCGTACGGCCACCGCCTCGCCCTCGGCGCGCGCGTTCGACGCGTCCGCCGCGGCCTCGTCGCGCAGCCGGGCGGCCTCGTCCTCGGCCTGCTGACGCAAGCCGTTCAGCCGCTCGGCGGACTCGGTGCGCTGCCGCTCGATCTCCTCGGCGGTCTCCCTGCGCAGCCGCTCGGCCTCTTCGCGGGCGTCCCGCAGCGCCTGGTCGGCGGAGGAGAGCCGCTGCTCGGCCTCCTGGTGCAGCCGGTTCAGCTCGCTCTCGGCCTCGGCGCGGCGGTCCTCGGCGGCCCGCTCGGCCTCCTCGCGCAGCTCCTCGGCCGCGGTGGCCGCCTCCGACTTGACCCGCTCGGCCTGCTCCTCGGCCGAGTTCACCAGCTCCTCGGCCTCGCCGCGGGCCCGCTTCAGCAGCTCATCGGCCTGTCGGCGCAGCGCGTTGGCCCGCTCGATGGCCTCGGTGCGCACCCGCTCGCTCTCGGCGGTGGCACCGGAGCGGGTCTCCTCGGCGTCGGCCTTCGCCTTGGTCAGCAGGTCCTCGGCGGTGCTGGCCGCCTCCTCGATCTGCTGGACCGCCTCACGGCGCGCCTCGGCGCGGACCCGTTCGCCCTCGGCGGCCGCCTCCGACTTCAGCTGCTCGGCCTCGCCGCGCAGCCGGCGGGCCTCCTCC
Source organism: Streptomyces sp. 5-10 (assembly GCF_014712245.1). NCBI lineage: Bacteria > Bacillati > Actinomycetota > Actinomycetes > Kitasatosporales > Streptomycetaceae > Streptomyces > Streptomyces sp. 5-10. Next base: position 4,721 of record NZ_JACVYG010000059.1, on the reverse strand, counting down.
TGCAGCTCGACGGTCTTGGCGCGGTACTCCTTGGTGTCGTCCTTCGCCGAGCCCTTGAGCTGCTCGGCGGTTTCATGGGCCTCGGCCCGCAGCCGGTCGGCCTCTTCCTCGGCCTCGCGCCGGATCCGCTCCGCCTCGTCGGTGGCCGCCTTGGTGGTGGCCTGTGCCTTCTCCGAGGCGCGGGTCAGCACCTCCTCGGCGCTCCGGGCCGCCTTGGCCAGCTGGGCCGCGGAGTCCTCGGCGGCCCTGGCCCGGGCGTCGTCGCTCGCCTCGGCGATCATCCGCTCGGCCTCGGCGCGGGCGTCGTCCCGCAGCTGCTCGGCCTCGGCCCGCAGCCGCTCGGCCTCCTTGGTGGCCTCGCCGACCAGCCGGGCGACCTCCGCCTTGGCGGTACGGGTGCGCTGCTCGTTGTCCGACTCGGCGGCCGAGAGCCGCTTGGCCGCGGCGTCCCTGGCCTCGTTGACCACCTTCTCGGCCTCGCTGCGCGCCTCGCGCAGCGCCTGCTCGGCCTCCTGCATCCGCTGCTCGGCGGCGCGGGTCTGCTCGGCCGCGGCACGGCGGGCCTGGTCCGCCTCGCTGGCGGTGGAGGTGCGCAGCTGCTCGGCGTGGTCGGCGGCCTCCTGGGCCTGGGCGCCCGCGTTGGCCAGCAGCCGCTCGGCGTCGGCGCGGGCCCGGCGCAGGATCGCCTCGGCCTCGGCGCGCGCGGCCTCCGCCTCCGACCCCAGCCGCTGGCGCGCCTGTTCGGTCATCCGCTGGGCCTCGGCGCGGGCCTCGGCCAGGGCCTGCTCGGCCTCCGCCCGGGACTCGTCCATCAGCCGGCGGGCCTGCGCCTCGGTACGGGCCCGCAGCTGCTCGGCCCAGGCCACGTTCTCGTTGACGTGCGACTCGACGGTGGCGCGGCGCTCGGCCAGCTCCTGGTCCAGCCGCTGGCGCCGGGCCACGGCCTCGGCGTGCAGCTCGGCCTCGAGCCGGGACTGCCGCTCGGCCTGCTCCTGGAGCAGCCGCTGGGTCTGGGCCCGGGCCTCGCGCAGCTCCCGCTCGGCGTTGGCGCGCAGCTGGTCCGCCTGGAGCTGCGCGTCCCGCAGCAACTGCTCAGCCTGGTAGCCGATGTTGGCGCTGTCGTAGGCGGGGCGGGCCGCCAGATTACGGCGCGCCTCATGCAGCTTGGCGCGCAGCACCTCGACTTGGTAGCCGAGGTCGTCGGCGTGCTGGACGGCCTTCTCCCGCTCGGTCTTCAGCCGCTCCATCTCGGCCTCGAACTTCGAGAGCTGATCGTCAGGCTCGTAGCGGTCGTAGCCCCGCACTGCGCGGTCCCATCCGTCCCCTGGTCGCATTGGCGGCCGGCTCCGTAACCCTCCAGGCTCCCGTGGTCCCTTGCGGTGCCCCGGGGGCCCTCGACGGTTTCCCTTGCGGTACCGACCAGGCGAGGTGCGTGCCGGGTCGGACCGGAGCTGGCCCTTCCGAAGAAATGGTGTCAGATCATCGGCGAAGCCCGGGCCGGACCCCGAACCCTCTCCGTTTCCGTACCCCGGCCGATGCAGCACTCTACCGGCCGGGGAAGGGGTAGGTCAGTGGTCCGCTTCAGTGATCCTCTTCGGTCTGGTGCGCGGCCTGGTGCGCGGCGGGGTTCGCGGCGGTGACGAGCTCGGTCAGCACACCGTGACAGTCCTTGGGGTGGAGGAAGGTGATCCGGGAGTCCATCGAGCCGCGGCGGGGCTGCTCGTAGAGGACCCGGACGCCCTTGTCGCGGATGGCCTCGGAGTCGGTGTCGACGTCGGCGGTGCCGAAGGCGATGTGGTGGACGCCCTCACCGTTCTTGGCCATCCACTTGCCGACCGCGGAGTCCTCCCGGATCGGCTCCAGAAGCTGCAGGTAGGAGGCCCCGCCGTCGGAGGTCTCATTGATCTTGAGCATGGCCTCGCGGACGCCCTGCTCCTCGTTGATCTCGGAGTGGAACACCTCGAAGCCGTACGTGGCACGGTAGAACTCGACGGTCTTGTCGAGGTCGAAACAGGCGATCCCGATGTGGTCGATTCTCGTCAGCATGGGAACAGTGCACCGCCGTACGGTCGGTTACGCAACGTGCGCGCGATCACACCGATGGGCCGGTGACCGCGCGGGTACTCGTCAGTACATTGACGATAACCCTCGTTAACTTCCTTCTCCTCGTGAAGGGACGCACCAATGACTCGTACGACCTCTGTGATGGTGGCGGGCGCGCGCACGCCCATGGGGCGACTGCTCGGCAGTCTGCGCTCGTTCTCCGGTGCCGACCTGGGCGGGATCGCGATCAAGGCCGCGCTGGAGCGGGCCGGGGTCGGTGCCGAGCAGGTGCAGTACGTGATCATGGGACAGGTGCTCCAGGCGGGCGCCGGGCAGATCCCCGCCCGTCAGGCGGCGGTCAAGGCCGGTATCCCGATGAGCGTGCCCGCCCTCACGATCAACAAGGTCTGCCTCTCCGGTCTTGACGCGATCGCCCTGGCCGACCAGCTGATCCGCGCCGGTGAGTTCGACATCGTGGTCGCGGGCGGCCAGGAGTCCATGACCAACGCCCCCCATCTGTTGCCCAAGTCCCGTGAGGGGTACAAGTACGGCGCGGTCGAGATGCTCGACGCGATGGCGTACGACGGGCTGACGGACGCCTTCGAGCACATCGCCATGGGCGAGTCCACCGAGAGGCACAACACCCGGCTGGGCATCCAGCGCCCCGAGCAGGACGCGTTCGCGGCCCAGTCCCACCAGCGGGCCGCCGCCGCGCAGAAGAACGGCCTCTTCGACGCCGAGATCACCCCCGTGGAGATCCCGCAGCGCAAGGGCGAGCCGGTGGTCTTCGACAAGGACGAGGGCATCCGCGGCGAGACCACCGCGGAGCTGCTGGCCCGGCTGAAGCCCGCGTTCACCAAGGACGGGACGATCACCGCGGGCACGTCGTCGCAGATCTCGGACGGTGCCGCCGCGGTCGTCGTGATGAGCAAGGCCAAGGCCGAGGAGCTCGGGCTGGAGTGGATCGCCGAGATCGGCGCCCACGGAAATGTGGCGGGACCCGACAACTCCCTCCAGTCGCAGCCGTCCAATGCGATCGCGCACGCCCTGGGCAAGGACGGGCTGACGGTGGACGACCTCGATCTCATCGAGATCAACGAGGCGTTCGCCGCGGTCGCCGTGCAGTCAATGAAGGACCTGGGCGTCTCCCCCGAAAAGGTGAACGTGAACGGGGGCGCGATCGCCCTCGGCCACCCCATCGGGATGTCCGGCGCGCGCATCGCGCTGCATCTGGCGCTGGAGCTGCGGCGGCGTGGCGGCGGCACCGGGGCGGCGGCGCTGTGCGGTGGGGGCGGGCAGGGGGATGCGCTGATCCTGCGGGTGCCGGCGGGGGAGTAGGCGGTCCCCGTGTCCGGGTCTCCGCGTCCCCGCGCGGGACGTTCGGTTTCCGTTGTGATCAAGCGATTGCGCTCGAGCGATAGCGATCTCGAGCGATAGCGATAAGGACGATAAGGAGTACGGCACCCATGGCTGATGTGCCCACGCTGGTGGAGCAGGCGCGGCAGGGGCGGCCGCGTGCGGTCGCCCGGCTGATCTCGCTGGTCGAGGGCGCCTCGCCGCAGCTGCGCGAGGTGATGGCCGCGCTCGCTCCGCTGGCCGGGGGCGCGTATGTGGTCGGGGTGACCGGCTCGCCGGGGGTCGGCAAGTCCACGTCGACCTCCGCGCTCGTCTCCGCCTACCGGCGCGCGGGCAAGCGGGTGGGGGTGCTCGCCGTGGACCCCTCCTCGCCGTTCTCCGGCGGGGCGCTCCTCGGCGACCGGGTACGGATGTCGGAGCACGCCTCCGACCCCGGCGTCTACATCCGCTCCATGGCCACCCGCGGCCACCTCGGCGGGCTCGCCTGGGCCGCCCCGCAGGCCATCCGGGTGCTGGACGCGGCCGGTTGCGAGGTGATCCTGGTGGAGACAGTGGGCGTCGGCCAGTCCGAGGTCGAGATCGCCGCCCAGGCCGACACCAGCGTGCTGCTGCTCGCGCCGGGGATGGGCGACGGGATCCAGGCGGCCAAGGCCGGGATCCTGGAGATCGGCGATGTGTACGTGGTCAACAAGGCCGACCGGGAGGGCGCCGATGCCACGGCCCGCGAGCTCAACCACATGCTGGGCCTGGGCGAGGCCCGGTCGCCCGGTGACTGGCGGCCGCCGATCGTGAAGACGGTGGCGGCGCGCGGGGAGGGGATCGAGGAGGTCGTCGAGGCGCTGGAGAAGCACCGTGCGTGGATGGAGGAGCACGGGGTGCTGGCGGAGCGCCGGATGCGGCGGGCGGCGGGCGAGGTCGAGACGATCGCGGTGACGGCGCTGCGGGAGCGGATCGGCGATCTGCACGGGGACCGGCGGTTGGGGGCGCTCGCGGAGCGGGTCGTCGCGGGCGAGCTGGATCCGTACGCGGCGGCGGATGAGCTGGTGGCGGGGGTGACGGAGCAAAGCTAGCGCATGCGTTCGGGTGCGCCGAGGGTGCGTTTCGGGTGCGGGGCCGGGGCCTCCGGGGCGAGGCCCTGGACCGTATATTTACGGCGACGACGGCCGTAGAGCGTTGGGTTGACCGGTGATTGGCGCCACAAATACGCCCCTGGCCTTCGGCATGGGGAACCCCGAGCGTCCAGGACCCCGCCCCTCCGACCCCGTCCCCTCCCGCCTCGTCGGCGGCTCTCCCTAGTGCTCTGACCGGGAAGGTTCATCGGG
>NZ_JACVYG010000058.1:0-63609 GCF_014712245.1 Streptomyces sp. 5-10 | reverse complement strand
GCCCGCTGCGCCGCCCCGGCCCGCCGTGCCGCCCCGGGTCCGCGCCGCCGCCCCGGCCCGCTCGCCGCGTGGCAGGGGCTCCGCCCCCGGCCCGCTCAGTCCGCGTCCTGCCCGTACCAGGCCCGCAGCTCCTGCTTCATCGACCGCTGGAACGCGATCACCAGCGCCTCCACCACCAGTGGCTGCATATGGGCCGACAGCGACTTCTTCGCCTGCATCCGCTCCGGCCCGCTCCCGGACTCGTGATCGCGCTCGGGTCCCCACACCTCGTCCCGGAACAGCCGGCTGAGCTCCCGGGCCGCGGAGCGGGTGTGCTCCAGGACGACCGCGTGGGCCGTGCGTATCGTCTCCAGTTCGATCGGCACCTCCAGCAGCCGCAGCCCCAGATGGAGCACCTTGGGGTCGATTCGGAACCGGGCCGGGTCGTCGGTGGGCTCCAGCGCGCCCAGGGCGGCCAGCCGGTCGATGTCCTCCTCGGTGAGCGCCCGCCCGGCCCGCCGGTCCAGCTGCTCGCGGGTCGCCTCCTCGGGGGCGTCCGGACCCCAGGAGGCGATCAGGGCGCGATGGATCGCCAGATCGTTCTCGCTCAGATCCGGTGGCAATTGGCTCAGATAGCGCTCGATGGCGGACAGGGTCATGCCGTGGCGCTGCAACTGTTCGATCAGCGCCAGCCGGGAGAGGTGCTCGGGGCCGTAGTGGCCGACCCGGCGCGGCCCGATCGCGGGCGGCGGCAGCAGCCCGCGGGTGCTGTAGAAGCGCACGGTGCGCACGGTCACCCCGGCGCGGGCCGCCAGCTCGTCGACGGTGAGGGTGGGTTCCTCGGTGCCGGGGGTGGTCATCGGTCGTGCCTCGCTTCCGCGTCGTCCTGCTCCGCTGTGCTGCTGCCCGATCGGGTTCATCAGTATTGCTGTCGCATCATCGCTGTGAAACCTCCCACCGCCACACGCCGAACACCGAGATCGGTAGGACCTGTTGACGCTCTCTTTACCGATGAATAGCGTGCGACGCCGTTCAGCTGTGTTGGTTTTCTTCCGAATCTGTGAGGTGGGGTCGGATTGAGCTCGGAACGCGGCAGGTATCGAATGCGGCGATTGATCGGAGCGGTGCTGGCCATGACCACCGCCGTCGGCCTCGGTCTCACGGCCGCGGACACGGCCGCCGGGAGGTCGCCGGACGCGGGGAAGTTCCCCGCCGATGTGCACACCTATCTCGAGGACCCGGAGCGCACCGGCGAGGGTCAGGAGCCCCCGCACACCCGGCTGCGGCCGGACGGGCCCGACCGCGCGCGGTGGGAGCGCAGCCTGGACGGATCCTGGCGGTTCGCCCTGGCCGACCGGCCGGAGAACGCCCCGGGCGGCTTCTGGAAGGACGGCTACGACGCCTCGGCGTGGCAGCGCGTCCAGGTCCCGCACACCTGGCAGACCGACGACCTCGACCATCCGGTGTTCCGCAACGTCCAGAGCGAGATGGCACCGGACGACCCGCCCAAGGTGCCCCGTGACACCAACCCGACCGGGGCGTACATCCGGGACATCACGGTGCCCCGGGACTGGGACGGGCGGCGGCAGGTGATCCGCTTCGACGGGGTCACCTCCGGCTGGTTCCTGTGGGTCAACGGCCACTACGTCGGCTACGACCAGGGCGGCTATGTGCCCGCCGAGTTCGATGTGACCGACTATCTGCGTCCCGGCGCCACCAACCGGATCGCCGTCCAGGTGCACCGCTGGAGCGCGGGATCGTATCTGGAGGACTACGACCAGTGGCGCTACGCGGGCATCTTCCGCTCCGTCTCGCTGTACTCCACGCCGACGACCCGCATGGAGGACGCGTACGTCACCACCGATCTCGACGCCTCCTACCGGGATGCCACGCTGCGTACCGAAGTGGACATCGCGCGTACCGGGAGCGACAAGAGCGGACCCCACCAGGTCACCGGTGTGCTCTACGACCCCAAGGGGCGTGAGGTACGGCGGCTGACGGCCGCGGAGAAGGCCGGGAAGGCGGAGCTCACCGGGCAGATCGCCAACCCCGCCAAGTGGTCCGACGAGACGCCGAACCTCTATGCGCTGGTGCTCACCCTGCGCGATCCGGAGGGCAAGGTGATCCAGACCGTGCGCCAGAGCGTCGGTTTCCGCGAGATCGAGGTCAAGGACAAGCAGCTCACGCTCAACGGCAAGCGGATCCTGATCCGTGGCGTCAACCGCGCCGAGACCGACCCGGCCACCGGACGCCATGCCACCCGCGCCCGGATGGAGCAGGACATCCGGCTGATGAAGCGGCTGAACGTCAACGCGATCCGCACCTCGCACTACCCCTCGGACCCGTACCTCTATGAGCTCGCCGACCGCGAGGGCATCCTGATCGACGACGAGATGGAGGTCGAGACCCACAGCCACGAGAACTGCCCGGACGACTGCCTGGCCGAGCGCCCCGAATGGCAGAAGGCGTTCCTCGAGCGCCACCAGGGCATGGTGGAGCGCGACAAGAACCACCCCAGCGTGATCATGTGGGACACCGGGAACGAGGCCGGGCTGGGCAAGGCGCACTACGCGATGGCGGAGTGGACCCGGGCGAACGAGCCCACCCGCCCGCTCTACCACCAGTCCAACCGCCCCGACGGCGACGCTCCCTTCGCGGACATCGCCGGACCCCGCTATCCCACCCCGGCCTCCCTCGAAGCCAAGGCCAAGACCTTCACCAAGCCCATCGTGATGGGCGAGTACGCCCACGCCATGGGCAACAGCCTGGGCAACTTCCGCGAGTTCTGGGAGGTGATGCGCGCCTACCCCAACGCCCAGGGCGGCTTCATCTGGGACTGGGCCGAGCAGAACATCCGCCGTCCGCTGATCACCACCCCCGACTCCTCCGGCCATGACATCGCCGCCTCCCTGTCCGGCAAGCCCAAGGTGGTGGACGGATATGGCGGCAAGGGCAAGGCGCTGTACCTGTCCGGTCTTGACGACTTCGTCGAGACCTACCGCGATCCGAAGCTCGACCTCACCGGCACCGCCGTCACCCTCGACGCCCGCGTCAAACCGGCCGAGCCCTGGACCGGGGACTTCACCATCGTCAGCAAGGGCGATCAGTACGTCCTGCGGATGAAGGACGAGAAGACCCTCGAATTCACCATCACCAGCGGCGGCAAGCCCCGTACCGTCACCGCCCCCGTGCCCGACGGCTGGACCGGCGCCTGGCACCGGGTCACCGGCACCTACGACGGCACCGCGCTGCGCCTCTATGCCGACGGTAAGGAGCTCGCCAAGACCGAGTGGAGCGGGCACATCGACTACACCGGCTTCGACCTCGGCGTCGGCCGGAACAACGACACCATGGAGGACGGCTGGACCGGCCGGACCGCCAAGGGCACCATCGACCAGGTCCGGGTCTATGACACGGCACTCGGCGCGGAGCGGCTCGCCGCCGGCCAGGACCCCGAGCGCGACGCCCTGATCGCCCTGAACTTCGACGACTTCACCCGTAAGGGCAGCTATCTCTCCTACGGCCTCTATGAATCCGGTGTGGACGGCCTGGTCACCGCCGACCGCGACCCGGAGCCGGAGACCGCCCAGCTGGCCTGGGCGCAGGCCCCCATCCGCATCACCGACCCGGGCGGCGAGGGCGCCCGCACCGGCAAGGTGAAGGTCACCAATGAGCGCGCCTTCACCGGCACCGACGACCTCCGGCTGCGCTGGACGGTGACCGAGGGCGCGCGGACCGTCGCGAGCGGCACCCGCGCCCTGGACGTCGGGCCCGGCGAGAGCGCCGTGGTCCAGCTCCCGGCCCCGCCCGCCAACCCCGGCGGCTATGAGCGCCATCTGACCGTACGGGCCGTCACCGCGCACTCCACCGACTGGGCCAAGGCCGGACACGTGGTCTCCTTCGGCCAGTTCGCGGTCGGCGGTGACAAGGTGCCCGAGCCCGCCCCCGCCCCGGCCGCCGAGAAGCCCGCAAAGGCCGTCGAGAGCGGCGAGGCGGTGCGGGTCAGCGGCGAGGGCTTCCACTACACCTTCGGCAAGAAGGAGGGCACGCTCACCTCGATGCGCGTGGCGGGCCGCGAACTGCTCCGCTCCGGCCCCGAACTGGACGCCTGGCGCGCCCCGATCAGCAATGAGCGCTCCGACTGGGGCACCGCCGAGGGCAAGCGCTGGCGCTCCCTGGGTCTCGACCGGCTGCGCACCACCGTCGACGGTGTCGAGGTGACCCCCGGCGACGACGGCACGGTCACCGTCACCGTCCGCTCCACGGCCGCCGCGCCCGATGTGACCGGCGCGTCCTTCGGGCAGACCGTGGCCTACCGGGTCGACGGCGCGGGCCAGGTCCGGATCCGGCACCAGGTCGAGGCGCGCGGCGACTTCCGCACCCTGTCCTATCTGCCCAGGATCGGCCTCAAGCTGAAGGTCCCCGAGCGGTACGGCACCTTCCGCTGGTACGGGCGCGGACCGGTGGAAAACCTCAACGACCGTAAGGACGGCACCCCCATGGGCGTCTGGTCCTCCTCGGTCGAGGACCAGTACGTGGAGTATCTGAAGCCCCAGGACCACGGCAACCACGACGATGTGCGCTGGGCGTCCCTCACCGACCGCGGCGGCGCCGGACTGCTGGTCTCCGGCGACCTGGAGGCGGGCGCCAGCGCGTACGACGAACTCGACCGCGCCGCCTACCCGCACTTCCTGAAGCGCAACGACGGCTGGAACACCCTGCACGCCGACCACGCGGTCACCGGCGTGGGCGACACCCCCAACCCGGTGCGCGACCAGTACCGGGTGAAGGCCGACGGCGCCTACGACTACACGCTCACCCTGCGCCCGCTCGACGGCGGTGCGAGCGCGCACACTGGAACAGGAGAGAAGTAACCGCACCACCACCGATGGACCCATGAGCGCGCAGAGCCCCCGCCACACCGCCGAAGGCCACGATCCGCCCCCTGTGGGCGGCATCCTGTGGGCCGTGGCGGGGGAGCTGCGCAGTGTGCTCGCCCTGCCGGCCGCGATGACCATGCAGGTGGCGCATCCGGCCGTCGGGGCGGGCGTGGACCAGCACTCCGTCTTCCGCACCGACCCCTGGGGACGCGGGGAGCGCTCGCTGCGCTCGGTGCAGCAGTGGGTGTACGGCGGCGCGGAGGCCGAGGCGGAGGGCCGCCGACTGCGCAGGCTTCACGCGGCCATACAGGGCGTGGACGCGCACGGCCGCCCCTACCGGGCGCTGGACCCGCCCGTCTACGCGTGGGTGCACGCCACCGGCTATCCGGTCTATCTGCGCGCCCAGCGCTATCTGGGCACCCGCCCCTTCACCGCGGCCGAAGAGCGGCAGCTGTACGGGGAATGGCTGCGGATCGGGCGGGTGCTGGGCATCGACGAGCGCGAGATGCCGGGATCCGTCGAGGAGTTCTGGCCCTACTACCGCGCGATGGTGCGGGAACGGCTGGAGCCGACCGTCGTCGCCCGTGAACTGGCCGCGCCCGACGCGGCCGTGCCCCCGCCGGGCGCGCTGCCGCTCCGTCTGCTGTGGCCGCTGCTGCGCCCGCTGTTCACCCGTTTCCGCGCCTTCCTCACCGTCGGGCTGATGCCGCCGGAGGCGCGGGAGGCGATCGGGCTGGAGTGGACGCGGGGGCAGGAGCGGCGGCTGCGGTGGTTCGGGAGGGCCGTGCGGGTGGTGGTCCCGCTGCTGCCCGAGCGGCTGCGCTATCTCTCCATCGCCCGCGAGGCCCGGCGCCACGCTCGTGACCAGGGGGTGTGCCACCCATAGGGCCATGGTGGCGCCATCGATGGCGCACGTGATGCCATGAAGCCTCGACGTGGTGCCAAAGATGTGCCATGATGGCGCCATGGACCTCACCCGGTACGTCGACAATCTCCGCCATGAGCTCGCGGTGGCCGCGGACGCGGGCGGCGACGAAGCCCGCGCCCTGGCCGAGCGGCTCACCACACCTCTGGAGTCGGCCGTCCGGCTCACCCTGCTCAACGCCCTGTCCGCCGCCATGGACGAGGTGACCCGCGAGCTCGCGCCCGGCTCGGTCGATGTGCGGCTGCGCGGGCTCGACCCCGAGTTCGTGGTGACACCCCCGCCGCTCGCGGTGGCGTACGAGGAGGCCGAGGAGCCGGAGGAGCTGCCGGGTGGCGCCGCCCGGGCGCCGATACCGCCGGTCCCCGCCGAGGCCGACGAGGGCGGCACGGCGCGTGCCGACGAGGGCGGCACGGCGCGCATCAACCTCCGCCTCCCCACCCATCTCAAGACCCGGGTCGAGGAGGCCGCCGGAGCCGAGGGTCTCTCGGTCAACGCCTGGCTGGTCCGTGCCGTCGCCGCCGCGCTCGAGCCCGCCGAGCGGGCCCGCCCGGCCGCGGCCGGTCGTGGCCGCCCCAAGGGCCGGCAGAGCTACAAGGGCTGGGTCCGCTGACTCCGCAGCAGTAGCGCACCACATTCCATCTCACCCGCGCGACCAGCGGGAACGCGCACCACCGCCATGAGGACGGGACAGCCATGCCTGCTTTCGACACACCCGAACCGCTCTCCGTGACCCTGGAATTCGACATGGGCGCCGCCCGGATCACCGCCGGAAAGCGCCTGGACACGGTCGTCGAGGTCCGGCCGCACGACGCCGCCGAGGAGGCCGACATCCGGGCCGCCGAGCAGACCAAGGTCAGCTGTTCGGGCGGCACCCTGCTGGTCAAGGGGCCCAAGAAGCGCGGCCTGTTCGGCAAGCCCGGCTCGATCGAGGTGGCCATCGAGCTCCCGGCGGGCTCGGACCTCCAGGCCACCTCCCCGCTGGCGGACTTCCTCTGCGAGGGCCGTCTCGGGGACTGCCGGCTCAAGACCTCGCTCGGCGACATCCAGGTCGACGAGGCGGCGACCGCCCATCTGCGGACCTCGCACGGCGATGTCCGCCTGGCCCGCGCCACGGGAGAGGCCGATGTCGTCGGCTCCGGCCGGGTCGAGATAGGCACGGTCGCGGGCGCGGCCACGGTCAAGAACGGCAACGGGGACACCGTCGTCGGCGAGGTCGTCGGCGAGCTGCGGGCCACCTCCTCCAACGGGCTCATCTCCGTCGGCGTCGCCCATGCGGGAGTGGACGCCAAGTCGGCCAATGGCAGCATCCGGATCGACGAGGCGGTGCGCGGGCAGATCGTGCTCCAGGCCGCCACGGGCGATGTCGAGGTCGGCGTCCGCGAGTCCACCGCCGCCTGGCTCGACGTCCACACCCGGTTCGGCAGCGTGCACACCTCCCTCGGACCGGCCGAGAGTCCCGAGGCCTCCGAGGAGACGGTCGAGATCCGCGCCCGCACCGCGTTCGGCGACATCGTGATCCGCCGCGCCTGACACCCGCGCACCTCGATGACTCACAGCCCATAACCACCCGCAACAACCCATGACAACCCTTGGAAGAGACAGGACCGCCATGACCGCGCGTTCCACCGCCACCCTTCCGGCGGCGATCACGGCCACCGGACTGACCAAGTCCTACGGTGACAAGCCGGTGCTCAAGGGCATCGACCTGAGCATCCCCGAGGGCACGATCTTCGCCATGCTCGGGCCCAACGGCGCGGGCAAGACCACCACCGTGCAGATCCTCTCCACGCTGATATCCGCCGACTCCGGCCAGGCCCGGGTCGCGGGCCACGATCTGGTCCGCGACGCCGATGCCGTGCGCGCCGCGATCGGCGTCACCGGCCAGTTCTCGGCCGTGGACAATCTGCTGACCGCCGAGGAGAACCTGCTCCTCATGGCGGATCTCCACCATCTGGACCGCCGCGAGGGACGGCGGCGCGCCGCCGAACTGCTGCGCCGCTTCGACCTGACCGAGGCCGCCCGCAAGCCCGTCGTCACCTTCTCGGGCGGTATGCGCCGCAAGCTCGACCTGGCGATGACCCTGGTCGGCGATCCGCGCATCATCTTCCTCGACGAGCCCACCACCGGGCTCGATCCGCGCAGCCGCCGCATCATGTGGGAGATCATCCGCGGACTGGTCGCCGACGAGGGCGTCACCATCTTCCTGACCACGCAGTATCTGGAGGAGGCCGATCAACTCGCCGACCGGATCGCCGTCCTGGACCATGGCACGCTGGTCGCCGAGGGCACCGCGGAGGAGCTGAAGCGCCGGATCCCCGGTGGCCACATCCGCCTCCGGTTCGCCGATGCGGCCGGACTCGACGCGGCCACCGGCCTGTTCGGCGTCGCCGCACCCGACCGCGAAGCGCTCACGCTTCAGGTCCCCAGCGACGGCGGCATCCCCACCCTGCGGGCCGTCCTCGCCGTCCTGGACGACGCGTCGATCGAGCCCGAGGGGCTGACCGTGCACACCCCCGATCTCGACGACGTCTTCCTCACCCTCACCGGCCACTCCGGCTCCGGCGAGCGCGTCGGCACCGCGAAGGAGAGCATCCGATGACCGCCCTGTCCTATGCCGCCCGCGACTCGCTGACGATGCTGCGCCGCAATCTGAAGCACGCACAGCGCTATCCCTCCATGACGGCCTCGGTCGTGGCGATGCCCGTGCTGATGCTGCTGCTGTTCAACTATGCCTTCGGCGGGGCCCTCGGCGCCGGGATCGGCGGGATGTCCGGTGGTGGCACCGGCGGCGGGGGGAGCGATCGATATATCGACTATGTCGCGCCCGGCATCATCCTGATGGCCGCGACCTCCGGGGCCCTGGTCACCGCGGTGGGCATCTGCGTCGATATGACCGAGGGCATCGTCAACCGCTTCCGCACCATGGCGATCTCCCGGGCGTCCTTCCTCACCGGGCATGTCGTGGGCAGCGTGATCCAGACGCTGATCAGCATCGCCTTCGTCATCGGCGTCGCGCTGCTCATCGGCTTCCGGCCGGATGCCACCCCCGTCGAATGGCTCGCGGTCGCCGGTCTGCTCGCCCTGGTCACGCTGGCGCTCACCTGGGTCGCGGCGGCGATCGGCCTGATGGCCAAGACCCTCGAGTCCGCGAGCAACATACCCCTGCCCCTGCAGTTCCTCCCCTTCATGGGCAGCGCCATCGTTCCCACGGAGTCCATGCCCGACGGGCTGCGCTGGTTCGCCGAGTACCAGCCCTTCACCCCCGTCATCGAGACGCTGCGGGGTCTGCTGATGGGCACGGAGATCGGCAACAGCGCCCTCATCGCCCTCGCCTGGTGCACCGCCCTGGCGGTCGGCGGCTACCTCTGGGCGCGTACGGCCTACCAGCACTCCGCCAAGCGCTAAGCGCTCCGCGGGAAGTGCCGCGAAATGCCGTCGTGCGTCTGCGGCCGCATCGTGGCTGGTCGCGCAGTTCCCCGCGCCCCTTCGGGGCGCTGCCCGAACCGTAGCGGACTTCCTCCGACCTGCTCAGACCGGAGGCGCCAGGCCCCGGCCGGGGTGGGGGGACCCGGCCGGGGCCCGGGTGGCTCAGCGTCCGTGGGCGTTGTGCGTGTCCTGGATCCGCTGCCACGACTTCGGCCGCACCGGCGCCTTGGCCGGGCTCGGCTCCGCCGCCCGTGCCTGCGCCGCGGCCGGCTTCGACGGGGTGAACAGCCAGGTGTCGAAGAGCGAGGCCAGCGGCTTGCCCGACACCTTCTCCGCATAGGTCACGAAGTCCTTGACGGAGGCGTTCCCGTACCGGTGCTCCGCCGTCCAGCCCTTCAGGATCGCGAAGAAGTCCTTGTCGCCGATGTGGTTCCGCAGCGCCTGGAGGGCCAGCGCGCCCCGGTCGTACACCGCGTCATGGAACTGGTTCTCCGGCCCCGGGTCGCCCGGCTCGACCTTCCAGAAGGGGTCGTCGGCCGGGTAATAGGCGTAGGTGTAGTCCGCCAGCTCCTGCGCGGTGCCCTCGCCCTCCTTCTCCGACCACAGCCACTGTGCGTAGCTGGCGAAGCCCTCGTTGATCCAGATGTCGCGCCAGTCCTTCAGCGAGACGCTGTCGCCGAACCACTGATGGGCCAGCTCATGCACGACCAGCGAGGTGTTCGCGCCCTTGGCGAACCCCTTCGGGCTGTAGAACGGCCGGGTCTGGGTCTCCAGCGCGTAGCCCGTGGGCACATTGGGCACATAGCCGCCCAGCGCGTCGAAGGGGTACGGGCCGAAGACCGTGGACTCCCAGTCCACGATCTCCGCCGACCGCTCCACGCTCGCCCGCGCCGCCCCCGCGTTGTCCCCGAGGTCCTTGCTGTAGGCGTTGATCACCGGCAGACCGTTGGCGGTGGTGTCCGTCGTGATGTCGAACTTGCCCACCGCCAGCGTGGCCAGATACGTGGCCTGCGGCTTGCTGGAGCGCCAGACGTAGCGGGTCCAGCCCAGCTTCGAACTGGTCGACTGGAGGGTGCCGTTGCTGATCGCCTGCGTTCCGTCCGGCACGGTCACCGACACGTCGTAGGTGGCCTTGTCCAGCGGATGGTCATTGCTCGGGAACCACCACCACGCCGACTCCGGCTCATTGGCCGCGATCCCGCCGTCCGGGGTGCGCAGCCAGGAGGTGAAGCCGTTCGCCACCACCTTCGAGGGCGTACCGCTGTAGCGCACGACCACGGTGAAGGGGCGGCCGGAGGTCAGCGGCGCGGCCGGGGTGATCTCCAGCTCATGGTCGCCGGTCGCCTTGAAGGCGGCCTTCTTCCCGCCCACCAGCACCTCGCTCACATCGAGCGCGAAGTCCAGGTTGAACCGGGACAGATCCTGCCGGGCGTCGGCCACGATCGTCGCCGTGCCCTCCAGCCGGTCCGTCTTCGGCTGGTACCTCAGCCGCAGGTCGTAGTGGGAGACGTCGTACCCGCCGTTGCCGTACGAGGGGTAGTAGGAGTCCCCGATGCCGGGGGCGCCCGGCGTGGCATCGGCCGCCGATGCCGGGATCGCCAGCAGCAGGCAGGCCGCGGCCGCGCCCGGTACGAGGAGTCTGTGGTGACGCACGAGTCCTCCAACTCGTAGGGGAGAACGATCACTCGTGACCCTATGTACTCCTCACACGCACCTCACGTCCATCACGCCGTCCGACATCCAATCGACATCCGGACGCAACGCGTATCGACTCGGACCCGCCCACGACACGTATCGCCCTCTTCTGTACAGGAGTTGACTCGCGCTACCGTCCGCCCGTGCTGCTACCGACGCGGACATCCCGCATCCCCTGGACCACACTCGTGCTGTCGGCGGTCACCGCGCTGGTCGCCGCCGCCGTATCGCTACTGCCGCCGCTCGGCGCACCGGCCGCCCACGCCGCTTCCGCCGCTTCCGCCGCCTCCGCCGCCTCCGCCGTGCAGAGCAGATCGGACAGTGAAGCGGACGGCCCATCAGAAAGCAGACCTGTCTACTCCTACGAGAACGCCATCCGCGAATCCGTATGGGTGGACACCACGATCGACGGCGACGGGGACGGACGGACCGACCGGGTCGCCGTCGACATCGTGCGACCGCGCGAACCGGCCGCTCAGGGCCGCCGCATCCCCGTCATCATGGACGCCAGCCCGTACTACTCCTGCTGCGGGCGCGGCAACGAGAGCCAGACCAAGACCTATGACGCGGCCGGGAACCCGGTCCGATTCCCGCTCTTCTACGACAACTACTTCGTCCCGCGCGGCTACGCCACCGTCCTGGTCGACCTCGCCGGAACCAACCGCTCCGACGGCTGTGTGGACATCGGCGGCCGCTCCGACATCCTCTCCGCCAAGGCCGTGGTCGACTGGCTGAACGGCCGCGCGACCGCGTACCGCACCCGCACCGGCGGGCAGACGGTCAAGGCGAACTGGACCAACGGCGCCACCGGCATGATCGGCAAGAGCTACGACGGCACCATCGCCAACGGGGTCGCCGCCACCGGCGTCAAGGGGCTCAAGACCATCGTGCCCATCGGCGCCATCTCCTCCTGGTACGACTACTACTTCGCCAAGGGCGCCGCGCTCTTCGACTCCGGCCCCGACGGGCTCTCGGACGCCGTCGAGAGCGACGACGCCCACGCCCGCTGCGCCGCCATACAGAAACGTCTCGTCGAGGGCGCCCCGCGCAACGGCGACTGGACCGGCCTGTGGACCGCCCGCGATTACGTCCCGGACGTGGACAAGGTGCGGGCCAGCGTCTTCGCCGTCCACGGGGCGCAGGACCTCAACGTCCGCACCAAGCACCTCGGCCAGTGGTGGAACGCCCTCGCCGACGCGGGCGTCGAGCGCAAGATCTGGCTCTCCCAGGCCGGGCATGTCGACCCGTTCGACTTCCGGCGCGGGGAGTGGGTGCGCACCCTGCACCGCTGGTTCGACCACTACCTCCTCGGTATCGACAACGGCGTCGAGCGCGAGCCGATGGCCGATGTCGAGCGCGCCCCCGACCAGTGGTCCACCGACCGCGTCTGGCCCCCCTCCGGCACCCGGCAGACCACCTTGCGCCCGCGCGGCGGCGCCACGGCGGGCGTGGGCGTCCTCGGCACCGAGCGGGCCGAGCCCGGCGCGACCGAGACCTTCACCGACGACCCCGCCCTGAGCGAGGCCGACTGGTCCTCGGCGATCGACACCTCGACGCCCGGCAAGGCGGGCTTCACCACCGGTCCGCTCACGAAGGACCTGCGGCTGTCCGGCTCCGGCACGGTCACCGTCACCGCCACGCCCTCCACCACCAGCGCCCATCTCTCCGCGGTCCTGGTCGACCTCGGCCCGGCCACCATCCGCGACTACACGGCGGCCGGCGAGGGGATCACCACCCTCGACCGGCGCACCTGCTGGGGCAGCGGCACGGAGGGCGACAGCGCCTGTTTCAAGGAGACCGCCGCCGACAAGGAGGACGTGGACTACACGGTCTTCAGCCGGGGCTGGGCCGACCTCGGTCACTTCGCGGAGGACGGCAAGGGCCGCCCGCTGACCGCGGGCAAGGCGTACACCATCACCCTCGACCTCGCGGCGACCGACCATGTCGTCCCGGCCGGCCACCGCCTCGGCCTGATCATCGCCGGTACGGACGCGGGCCTCGTCGAACCGCCGTCCACCACCCCGCGGCTGACCCTGGACCTGCCCCGCACCTCGGCCCGTCTGCCGCTGGTCGGCGGCGCCCCGAAGGCCGCGGCCGCGCCCTCGCGCGCGGCGGCCACACCGCCCCTGAAGGGCGTACGGGCCCCGCACCACCGGACCCCGCTCCCGTCCCTGTCCGCCCGCGACTGACCCGCGCCGGTGGGTCCCCGCCGCCGCGCGGGGGCCCACCGGCGGCGGGCCCGGCAGGACGCCATCACCGATATCGCACCCCATCCCCTCACCCCAGGAGGTCCTTCGTGTTCTCGCGGTCACCCCTCATCCGCAGCGCCACCTGCGGCGCGATCGGTGCGCTGCTGACCGGGTCGTTCCTCAGCGCGCCCGCGCGGGCCGAACAGCGCCCGCCGCGTACCGGGTTCGAGGTCAGCCATGGCGCACGGTGGACCACCCAGGCCGAGGAGGCGGACTTCCTCACGGCCGTCGACAAGGCCGCTCCGCGCGTCGCCGTCGACCGCATCGGCGCCACCGCGCAGGGGCGGCCGCTGCGGCTGGTGCGGATCGGCGCACCGGCCGCGCCCGCCGATCCGGCCCGGGCGGCGCGCGGCAACGTCCTGCTGCTGATCTGCTCCCAGCACGGCGACGAGCCCTCCGGCCGCGAGGCGTGTCTGACCACCATCCGCGACCTCGCCTACGCCAAGGACGGCCGGACCCGGCGCTTCCTGGAGCACACCCAGGTGCTCGTCGTCCCGACCGCCAACCCTGACGGCCGCGCCGCCGACACCCGCGGCAACTCCGACGGCGTGGACATCAACCGCGACCACATCGCGCTCTCCACCGCCGAGTCCCGCGCGATGGCGGGCGTCATCCGCGACTGGCGCCCGGACACCGTCTACGACCTGCACGAATACGGTGCCACCGAGCCGTACTACGTGAAGGATCTGCTGGCGCTGTGGCCGCGCAACCTCAACACCGAAGCCCCGGTGCACCGCGAGGCGCGTACCCTGTCGGACGCCTATGTGCGCCCGAGCGTCGAGGCCGCGGGCCACACCACCGGCGTCTACGGCATCTGGACCGACCCCGAGACCGGCGAACCGGTCAAGCAGGTGGCGGGCGACGGCCAGGAGCGGATCCTGCGCAACACCGCGGGCGTCAAGGCCGCCGTCGGGCTGCTGGCCGAGACCCGGGTCGATCCGCTCACCGACGCCGAGAAGGCCGACCCCGCCCTCAACAACCGCCGCCGGGTGGGCTCCCACCTGGCGGCCCTGAACGGCACCTTCGACTTCATCACCCAGCGGCGCGCCCGGATCGAGGCGGCCACGACGGCGGCGCGGCTGGCCGGGTACGCCGACCGGGGCCCGGTCTACCTCGGCGGCGCCGACAACGAACCGCCGGAGGAGGGCACGGTCCTCCAGGACCCGCCGTGCGGCTACTGGCTGGACGCCGAGAGTTACGGCGAGGTGCGGGACGAGCTGGCCCTGCACGGGGTGACCGTGCGCCGCGTCAAGGGCGACGGAAGCGCCTTCGTACCGCTGCGCCAGTCGGCCCGCGCGCTGGTGCCGCTGCTGCTGGACGGCCGCGCCGCCTACCACCTCACCGAGGGGAAGCCGGTGGACGCGTGCTGAGAGCCGCAGCCGGTGGACGCGTGCCGACCCGTCGCCCCGACGGTGCCGACCTGTGGCCCCGACGGTGCCGACCCGTCGCCCCGACGGTGCTGATCTGACGCCCTGACGGCACACGAAAACACCGGCCCCACGGCCGGTGGCATGCATCTCCGGGTACTGGGTAGCCGGAAGTCCGTCAGATAAACCCCCAGTGAAAGGTCTCTTGCGTGCCGCAGACAGGTACAACCACGGGGGACGTCGGCGGCGATCCTCCGGTGACCGTGGATCTTCCCGGCTCCGACCCCGCCGGGCCCCATCGGACCCCCCGGACGGACCGCGTGGTCTTCGGCGTCTCCGCCGCGCTCACGCTGGCCTTCGTCGTCTGGGGGTCCGTGGCCACCGACACCCTGGAGAGCGTCTCGAACAGCATGCTCTCCGGGCTGATCCACAACGGTGGATGGGCCTTCGTCCTGGCCGCGTCGGGATTCGTGATATTCGCCCTCTGGCTGGCCATGAGCCGCTACGGCAAGATCACCCTCGGAAAGGAGGGCGAGGAACCCGAGTTCCGCACCGTCTCATGGGTCGCGATGATGTTCAGCGCGGGCATGGGCATCGGTTTGATGTTCTACGGCGTGAGCGAGCCGCTGTCGCACTTCATGACCCCGCCGCCCGGGACCGATCCCGGCACCGCGGCCGAGAAGATGCAGACCGCGATGTCCACCACGCTCTTCCACTGGACGCTGCACCCCTGGGCCATCTACGCGGTCGTCGGCCTGGCCATCGCGTACAGCACCTTCCGCCGCGGCCGCCGGCAGACCATCAGCGCGGTCTTCACGCCCCTCATCGGCTCCAAGAACGCCAACGGCTGGGGCGGCCGGGTCATCGACATCCTGGCCATCTTCGCCACGCTCTTCGGCTCCGCCGCCTCGCTCGGCCTCGGCGCGCTGCAGATCGGCAGCGGTGTGGAGGTGCTGGGCTGGAAGAGCGACGTGGGCACCGGGCTGCTGGTCGCCGTCATCGCGATCCTGACGGTGGCCTTCATCGCGTCCGCCGTCTCGGGTGTCGCCAAGGGCATCCAGTGGCTGTCCAACATCAATATGGTGCTGGCGCTCTTCCTCGCGGTCTTCGTCTTCGTGGCGGGCCCGACCATCATCATCCTCGATCTGCTGCCGACCTCGATCGGCTCCTACATCGGCGATCTGCCGCAGCTGGTGGGCCGCACCGAGGCCACCGGCGGCAAGTCGGTCGCGGACTGGCTGAGCAGCTGGACGGTCTTCTACTGGGCCTGGTGGATCTCCTGGACGCCGTTCGTGGGCATGTTCATCGCCCGGATCAGCCGCGGCCGCACCATCCGGCAGTTCGTGGGCGGCGTGATCCTGGTCCCGAGCACCGTGAGCCTGATCTGGTTCGCCATCTTCGGCGGTTCGTCGATGAAGCTGCAGGCCGCGGGGCGGCTGGGGAAGGAATCCACCCCCGAGGGGCAGCTGTTCGGAGTGCTGGAGCAGTACCCGATCGCCGGGGTGATGAGCGTGCTGGTGATGATCCTCGTCGGCATCTTCTTCGTCTCCGGCGCCGACGCGGCGTCCATCGTGATGGGCACGCTCTCGCAGAAGGGCGCCTTCGAGCCGACCCGCTTCGTGGTCGTCTTCTGGGGCGTGGTCACGGGAGCGGTGGCGGCCGTCATGCTGCTGATCGGCGGCGGTGGGGGCGACGCCCTCACCGGGTTGCAGAACCTGACGATCCTGGTGGCGGCCCCCTTCACGCTGGTGATGGTGGGGCTGTGCTGGGCACTGCTGAAGGATCTGCGCCGCGATCCGCTGATCGTCCGGGGCGAGAAGGGCGAGGAGGCCGTCGAGATGGCGGTCATCGCCGGTCATGAGAAGTACGCGGGCGAGTTCGAGATCCGCATCGGCCCGGCGACCCCGCCCGACGCCGACTCCCCGTCCGGGAACTCCCGCTCCGACACCCCGGCCGAGAACGAGGACGGCGCGGCCGGGCCGGGCGATCGCGCCCCGGTGGCCGACGCCCGCTAAGCGCTCGGCTGGAAGTGCTGCGATGCGTCGTCGGCCGTCTGCGGCGCCGTCGTGGCCGGTCGCGCCCGCGCGGCGGAGCCGCACATCGACACAGCCCCGCGCCCCTTCGGGGCGCTGCCGAACCGTAGCGGACTTCGCCCGACGCGCTTAGCGTCCTCGGCCGCCGCTTTCGGACGGGCCGTGTCCTGCCGGACGCGGCCGTGTCGTGCCGCCCGGACCCACCGGTCCGGGCGGCGCACCGCCGGTTACCCCCTGATACCGCCCCGAACCGGGAATACTTGGGGCATGACCTCCGAGTACGTGACCTTCGGACTGGCCCCGGCGATGCGCGCGGGCGGTGTGCTGGCCGACGGCACGTACCAAACCCACCGCGACTTCCTGGACTTCGTGGTGGACGGCAGACCCCTGCTGGCGCGCCTCGCCGACCTCGACGCGGTCTCACCGCTCGCCGCCGACATCGGGCCCTCCGCCCTCGCCGAGCAGGTGCGGGGGCTGCTGCTGGAGACGGAGGCGCCGCCGGCCGGGAGCCGGTTCGTCCTCTACGGCTGCCCGGAGTGCGAGGGGCTGGAGTGCGAGGCCGTCACCGCCGTCATCGAGCGGGACGGTCCCGACGTCATCTGGCGTGACTTCGTCCGGCAGACCGGCGGGGCACCGGACGTCGAGCGCGACGGCTTCCCCGGCCTCGGCCCCTTCCGCTTCCACGGCGAGCAGTACCGGACCGCGCTGAAGGGGCTGCTGACCGCCGACGGCGCGCTCGCGCCCGAGATCCCGGCCGGCCCGAGGGCGCTGCTGATCGGGCCGCGCGCCGCCGTCCTCGCCAAGCTGGCCGCCGCGCTGCGCCGCATCCGCATCGGCGCCGAGATCACCCTGGACGCGGCGGGCGCCCACGCGGATGAGCTGTGCAAATACGGTGCGGTGGTCTTCGGCCCGACGGTGGGTCAGGGCGAGCGTGACGCGGTCCGGGACGCCTTCGCGGCGGCGCGCTCCGACGCGGTGTGCGTCACCGCGCTCGCCCCGATCGTCCCCCTGCTCGTCGCCCAGGTCGAGCAGGCCCTGGACCGTACCCCCCACGACCGCCGCCGCCTCCTCGGCCTGACGACGGCGGCGGGCGGCGCCGAGGCGGTGGTCGAGGTCGCGGCCACCTGCCGGGTGGCGCTTGTGGCCCATCGCCTGGACCGGCTGTCCCGGCCCCGTACGCGCGACCTCTTCGACGCCGTCCTGGACCCGGGCACCCACCACATTCCCCTGGACCCCCGCGCCGTCCGCGGCCGCTCCTACCTGGTGGCCCGCACGAACGACGCGGTCCGGGTCACACCCGTGGAACGGTAGGCGTGGGCCTCGGCCCCACCCGTTCCCGCCGGGCGCACCGGGACCCGGCCGGACGTCCTCCGCGACGGGCAGGGCCGCCGAGACGGTGGAGAACCGCCCATCCCGGTGTCTGCCGGGGGCGCGCGTCCCGGCGCCCGTTCTTGCGCCCCGGGGCCGGCCCGCACCCGCCCCTGCCCGGCCGACCGCGCGGGTGCCTCGGCCCCTGACCCGGTGTGCGCCCGTGCCCGTACGAGCGCGATCGCGCTCGTGGACGAACGGGGTCTCACCGCGCGCCCCGCCCCGCGGCCGGGGGCCCGGGCGACCGGCCCGGGGCGGGCGGCCCGGATCAGGGCGGCCCGGATCAGGGCGGCGGCGGGGACATCCGCTGTGTGCGGCCGCCGAGGGGAGAGGACAGCGCGCCCGCCGCACCGGGCCCGCCCGGTCCCGCCTCCATGGCGAGACCGGGCAGGGGCGGACGGGCGGAACCTGTGCCCAACCGCCCGGCGGGCTCAGCGCTCCGCTGGAAGTGCCGCGAGGCGTCGTCGGCCGTCTGCGGCGCCGTCGTGGCGGGTCGCGCCCGCGCGGCGGAGCCGCACCTCGACACAGCCCCGCGCCCCTTCGGGGCGCTGCCGAACCAGAGCGGACTTCCTCCGACCCGCTTAGCGCTTCTTCGGGTCCAGGAGGCCCGCCCTCCGCAGGGCGTCGGCCATCGCGCCGTTCACCGGAGCCGCGTCGCGGCCGCCGCCGCGCTGGCCGCGGCTGCCGCCCTGGCGCTGCTGGGGGGCGCCGCGACGGCCCCCGCCGCGCTGGCCGCGGCCGTCGTCGGAGCGGTTGCGGTCGCGGCCGCCGCCGGACGGGGCGCCCGCCTCGTCGTCGAGCCGGAGCGTCAGCGAGATCCGCTTGCGCGGGATGTCGACGTCCAGGACCTTCACCCGCACGATGTCACCGGGCTTGACCACGTCCCGCGGGTCCTTGACGAACGTCTTGGACATCGCGGAGACGTGCACCAGACCGTCCTGGTGCACACCGACGTCCACGAACGCGCCGAACGCCGCCACATTCGTGACGACGCCCTCCAGGATCATCCCGGCCGACAGGTCGCCGATCTTCTCGACGCCCTCCTTGAAGGTCGCGGTCTTGAAGGCGGGACGCGGGTCGCGGCCCGGCTTCTCCAGCTCCTTGAGGATGTCGGTGACGGTCGGCAGACCGAAGGCGTCGTCCACGAACTCGTCCGGCCGCAGGCCGCGCAGCACCGAGGTGTTGCCGATGAGGGTGGTCACATCGCCGCCCGCCGTCGCGGCCATCCGCCGCACCACCGGATACGCCTCGGGGTGCACGCTCGACCCGTCCAGCGGGTCGTCGCCGCCACGGATGCGCAGGAAGCCCGCGCACTGCTCATAGGCCTTGGGGCCGAGCCGGGCCACGTCCTTGAGCGCCTTACGGTTGCGGAACGGGCCGTTGGCGTCGCGGTGGGAGACGATGTTCTCCGCGAGGCCGGTGCCGATGCCCGAGACCCGGCTGAGCAGCGGGGCGGAGGCCGTGTTGACGTCCACCCCGACACCGTTCACACAGTCCTCGACGACCGCGTCGAGCGAGCGGGAGAGCTTCACCTCGGACAGGTCGTGCTGGTACTGACCGACGCCGATCGACTTCGGATCGATCTTGACCAGCTCGGCCAGCGGGTCCTGGAGCCGGCGCGCGATGGAGACGGCGCCGCGCAGCGAGACATCGAGGTCCGGCAGCTCCTGCGAGGCGAAGGCGGAGGCCGAGTACACGGAGGCGCCCGCCTCCGACACCATCACCTTGGTGAGCTTCAGCTCGGGGTGCTTGCCGCACAGCTCGCCCGCCAGCTTGTCGGTCTCGCGGGACGCCGTGCCGTTGCCGATCGCGATGAGCTCCACCTTGTGCTCACGCGCCAGCCGGGCCAGCTTGTCCAGGGCCTCGTCCCACTGGTTGCGGGGGACGTGCGGATAGATCGTGTCCGTGGCCGCCACCTTGCCGGTCGCGTCGACCACGGCCACCTTGACGCCCGTACGGAAGCCGGGGTCGAGGCCCATCGTGGCGCGCGTCCCGGCCGGGGCGGCGAGCAGCAGATCGCGGAGGTTGGCGGCGAAGACCCGGACGGCCTCGTCCTCGGCGGCCTGCCGCAGCCGCAGCCGCAGATCGATGCCGAGGTGGACCAGGACGCGGGTGCGCCAGGCCCAGCGCACCGTGTCGGCCAGCCACTTGTCGGCGGGGCGGCCGCGGTCCGCGATGCCGAAGCGCTGGGCGATGGAGCGCTCGTAGGAGGTGGGGCCGGTCTCCTCGGAGGGCTCCTCCGGCTCCAGGGTGAGGTCGAGGACCTCCTCCTTCTCGCCGCGGAACATCGCCAGCACCCGGTGCGAGGGCAGCTCGGTGAACGGCTCGGCGAAGTCGAAGTAGTCGGCGAACTTGGCGCCCGCCTCCTCCTTGCCCTCGCGCACCTTAGTGGCCACCCGGCCGCGCTCCCACATGCGCTCACGCAACTCGCCGATGAGGTCCGCGTCCTCGCTGAACCGCTCGGTGAGGATGGCCCGGGCGCCCTCCAGCGCGGCGGCGGCGTCCGCGACGCCCTTCTCGGCGTCCACGAAGGCCGCCGCGGCGGCCGTGGGCTCCACGGTCGGATCGCCCAGCAGCCCCTCGGCGAGCGGCTCGAGCCCGGCCTCGCGGGCGATCTGCGCCTTCGTGCGCCGCTTGGGCTTGTAGGGGAGGTAGATGTCCTCCAGCCGGGCCTTGGAGTCCGCGGCGAGGATCTGCGCCTCCAGGGCCTCGTCCAGCTTGCCCTGGGAGCGGATCGAGTCGAGGATCGCGGTGCGCCGCTCCTCCAGCTCCCGCAAATAGCGCAGCCGCTCCTCCAGGGAGCGCAGCTGCGCGTCGTCGAGCATCTCCGTCGCTTCCTTGCGGTAGCGCGCGATGAACGGCACGGTGGAGCCGCCGTCGAGCAGCTCGACGGCGGCCTTGACCTGCCGTTCCCGTACGCCGAGTTCCTCGGCGATCCTGCCTTCGATGGACGTCGTCACGATCACGCTCCGCTTTCGGTCTGCACTGCTCCTGCATTGTGGCAGGTGGCACTGACGAAGCGGTCGCGGCCGACGCTTTCGGCGGGCCGGGAGGCCCGGGTACGGGGCCGGGCGGACACCGGTATCAGCCGGAAACGGTCATCACACCCGCCTGCGGCGCGGTCCGCTCGCCGCGTCGGCGGCACCGCCGAAGAGGCGGGCCACGGCGCGGAAGGGAAGCGTCACCACGGTCGCGATGGCGGCACCGATGGCACGGAGCACATCGGCGATGGCGCGGAACACGGGATACCTCCTGTCGGTCGGTGGCGGCTCGGCGGCGGCCGCCGGGCACCGTTCGCTACGCGGCGCACGGGCTGTTGCCGGCGTACGCGGCGCGCGGTGTGGGCGCCCGGTTGTCAGACGGCCGATCGCGCACGAAGGGCGGGTATCCCGATGTGCCCCTGCCAAACGCGACCTCGGCGGGGCCGCGGACCCGGGACCCACGCCGGCGTCCGCCGACCCCGACTGGGCCCCGTGCCGGGCCGCCGGCGGGTTCTCGCGTCGGGCCCTCGCGGGCCCGCCGGCGCCGGGCCTACAGCGCCTGGGTGTGCCGTCCGGAGGACCGTGACGCCTGCGGCGGCCTGCTCCCCACCCCGCCCCTTCCCGAAACCGGGGCTGCGCCCCAGGTCTCGCATCGGGGCTGCGCCCCAGGTCTCGCATCGGGGCTGCGCCCCAGGCCTCGCATCGGGGCTGCGCCCCAGGCCTCGCATCGGGGCTGCGCCCCAGGCCTCGCATCGGGGCTGCGCCCCAGGCCTCGCATCGGGGCTGCGCCCCAGGCCTCGCATCGGGGCTGCGCCCCAGGCCTCGCATCGGGGCTGCGCCCCAGGCCTCGCATCGGGGCTGCGCCCCAGGCCTCGCATCGGGGCTGCGCCCCAGGTCCCGCATCGGGGCTGCGCCCCAGGTCCCGCATCGGGGTTGCGCTCCAGGTCCCGCATCGGGGTTGCGCTCCAGGTCCCGCATCGGGGTTGCGCTCCAGGTCCCGCATCGGGGCTGCGCCCCAGGCCCCGTACCGGGGGCTTCGCCCGTTCCCGCGGCATCGATACGCGGCTTCGCCGCGCGGCTCCGAGCGCGCGTCGGGTGCGGGTCCTGGGTCGAGCCTCCCAGGAGGCTCGACCCAGGACGGGTGGCCCAGGGGGCCGCCCGTCAGTTCTTGCCGCGGAGGTCGGCCGGGAAGGCGCCGTTTTCGCGGGCGGTGGTGGAGAAGGCGGTGGCCAGCTCGGTGAGCCGGGACACGCCCTCGGCGCCCAAGTGCTCGTACGGTGCCGCGTCCAGGCGGTCGGTCTCGGCCTCCAGGTCCTGGCGCAGCCGCTCACCGGCCTCCGTCAGCTCGTTGTCGGCGGTGAGCAGGCCGCGGTCGCGCAGCCGCTGACGGCCCGCCTCCCACTCCTCGACGCTGTAGCCGCGCGTCCGCAGGATCCACTTGGTGGACATGCCCTGACCGGTCGCGGTGTGCGAGGCCAGCGCCTCGACCGCGTCCAGCCCGGCGCCGACCAGGGTCATCAGGTGGCCGTCGCCGCGGTGTTCGCGCAGGAGCGTGGCGGCGTGCCACAGCGCCAGGTGCGGGGCGTCCGGGACGGGCAGATCGGCGTGGGCGGCGTACAGCGGGCGCGCCAGGCGCGAGCACGCCTCCGTGGCGCGCAGGGCCAGCTCCGCGGCCTCGGCCATCTCCTTGGAGGCGATGACCTCCTCGCCCAGCACCCGCCGCAGCACCGAGTCGGCGGCCCGCAGCCGGGCCTCCAGGGCGACCTCGGGGGAGACCACGTCCCACGCGGCCGGAATGTGGCGGGCGACCAGGTCGTAGCTGAAGTTGAAGAAGGTCGCGGTGACGGTGCCCGCGCCCACCCGCCCCAGGGGCGCCGCGCGGCCGACGAAGTACGCGGCCGCGCCATCCTTCAGCCCCAGCTCGGCGAGTTCCTCGCCGAAGTCCGGGGAGAAGTAGATGCTGGAGTGGAGGGGGTTGATGACGCTGTAGCAGCGACGGGCGGCAAGCTCGGGAAGTGTGGTCATGGGCCGCACGCTACCGACAGGTAGTCACACCCGGTAGCCCGGGTCTCACCAGTCCTCATCGGCCCCGCCGGATCCGGCCACACTCCGGCCGTCGTGATGTCCTTACGGGTCCCGTCGGTTCGTCCGGTCCGGTCACCCCCGGCCGTCGTGATGTCCTTACGGGTCCCGTCGGTTCGTCCGGTCCGGTCACCCCCGGCCGTCGTGATGTCCTTACGGGTCCCGTCGGTTCGTCCGGTCCGGTCACCCCCGGCCGTCGTGATGTCCTTACGGGTCCCGTCGGTTCGTCCGGTCCGGTCACCCCCGGCCGTCGTGATGTCCTTACGGGTCCCGTTGGCCCCGCCGGATCCGGCCGCACCCCGGCGCCGTGACGCCCTTACGGATCCCATGGACCCGCCCGATCCGGCCGCGTCCCGTCGCCGTCATTCGGCCGGTGGGGTCCAGCGGAACTGCGGTGGGCGGCGTTCGAAGAAGGCCGCGATGCCCTCGGCGGCCTCCTTGCTCTCGCCCGCCTGCTCCTGCCAGTACGCGACCCGGTCCGGCTCGACGGGCCCGGCCGCGAACTCCTTGGCCGCGGCCTGGGTGAGCTGCGACCGGGAGACCAGCACCCGCGTGAATTCCGCCACCCGCTTGTCGAGTCCGCCCGCCGGCAGCACCTCGTCCAGCAGACCGGTGCGCAGCGCCCGCTCGGTATCGATCAACTCGCCCGAGAACAGCAGGAACTTGGCGGTGGCCGGTCCCACCAGCTCGACCAGCCGGCGGGTCGAGCTGGGGGCGTAGACGATCCCCAGCTTGGCCGGGGTGATCCCGAACTGGGCGCCCTCCTCGGCGAACCGCAGATCGCAGGCGGCCGCGAGCTGGCAGCCGCCGCCCACGCAATAGCCGCGCACCGCGGCCAGGGTCGGCTTGGGGAAGGCGGCCAGCGCCTCCTCGGCGGGCAGCGCGATCCCGGCGGTCTCCTCGTACGTGGCGCTCAGCGAGCCGATGTCGGCGCCCGCGCAGAAGGTGTCGCCGTCGCCGGTGAGCACCAGCGCGCGTACGGCGGGATCGGTGGCGAGCCGGGCCAGCAGCGGGGGCAGCGCCCGCCACATCCCGGGGGTCATCGCGTTGCGCTTGGCGGGGTGGCGGATGACGACGGTCGCTATGCCGTCGGCGACCTCGTGCTCCAGAGAGGGCTCCATGCGGCGGATCGTATCCGGGTCGCTTGTGTCTGGGCCGCCCGTATCCGGGCCGCCCGTATCCGGGTCGCTCGTGTCCGGGTCGCTCGATCCGGGCCCCTCGTGTCCGGGCCGCGCGGCGGCGCCTCCGACGGCATGCGGGGCGGGGCCCGGCTGGGCCCCGGCCGTTCGAGTCGGTCACGGCGGAGTCAAGGCCCGGAATCCACAGAGTCAATGCTCGGAATCCACGCGAGCAGGAACAGTCGAGCGCGTGACCCTGGCATACGCCAACGATCAAAAACGCTCGATAAGCGTCAAGTTCTGCGTAGTCCATCGGTCAGTACCAGAGCTTCCCAACACTCGATACGAGTGGTCGGGCCGCGGCGAGGGGTGGGTATCGCACATGGAGATCGTCGGGAGAGTCCCCTCCGAAGCGGGACACGCCCCGCCCGCGCCCCCGGTCGCCTACGAGGGAACCTGGCGGTTCACCGCACCCGCCCTGGACTCCTCCGTGCCCCAGGCCCGGCACGCGGTGCGCGAGCTGCTGGTCGATCAGCGGGTGCCGGTGACCGACGAACTGGTGGAGAGTCTGCTCCTGATCGCCTCCGAGCTGGTCACCAACGCGGTACGGCACGCCGCGCTGCTCTCTCCCGAGATCGCCGTCGAGGTCTCCCTGAGCCGGGACTGGGTCCGGATCGCCGTCGAGGACAACCATCCCTACCGGCCCGTCGCGCTGATGGCGGACCATGGCGGGACCGGCGGGCGTGGACTGCTGCTCGTGACGGCGATCACGGAGGAGGCGGGCGGGGTCTACGACGTCGATCACACGGCGAGCGGCGGCAAGGTGGTCTGGGCCGCCCTTCCGCTGCCCGGCGCCGCTACCAGCCGGCCGCCGAACCGGTGAGCTCACGGACCACCGGGCGGGCCGTGTCCAGCACGGTCAGGAACCACGCCGAGAACGGCCCCGCGTCGCGCAGCAGCTTGTCCAGCTCATCGGGGGTGACGAAGGCGATGTCGCAGATCTCCTCGGGATCCGGGCGCGGGGTCGCCCGCACCAGCCCCGCGAAGACGTGGTTGTACTCCTGCTCCACCAGGCCCGAGGCCGGGTCCGGGTGGTTGTAGCGGACCGTGCCCGCCTCCCGTAGCAGCGCGGGCGCCAGGCCCAGCTCCTCGGCGGTGCGCCGGGCGGCGGCCACGAACGGCGGCTCATCGGGGTACGGGTGGCCGCAGCAGGTGTTGGACCAGACCCCGGGGGAGTGGTACTTACCCAGCGCGCGGCGCTGGAGCAGCAGCCGCCCCTCGTCGTCGAAGAGGAAGACGGAGAACGCCCGGTGCAGCTGCCCCGGCGGAAGATGGGCGGAGACCTTCTCCGCGGTGCCGATCGTCGTACCGTCCTCGTCGACCAGCTCGAGCATGATCGGTTCGGCGGAACCGCTCGGCGCGGAGGGCGCGGCGGTCTCGGCGGAGCCGCCGTTGGCAGGTGTGATCGGCATGACCATCCTCATAGTTCCGGATCGTGAGCGTCCAAGTCTGCCGCACATGTGCCTCTTGCGCGTGTCAGTGGCACAGCTTGGCTTCGTGATCAGCATGCCCACCCGGTTCCAGCTGGAACGTGCAGTGCCCGACGTCGAAGTGCTCCCCCAGGCATTCCTGGAGTGCGTGCAGCATCCGCTCGTGCCCCATCGCGTCCAGGGCCCCCGGAGCGACCACCACATGGGCCGAGAGCACCGGCATTCCCGAGGTGATGGTCCACACATGGAGGTCGTGCAGCCCCTCGACCCCGGGCAGGCCGAGGATGTGGGCGCGTACGGCCGCCATGTCGACATTCCGCGGCGCCGCCTCCAGGAGCACGTTCAGCGTCTCGCGCAGCAGCTTGTACGTCCGCGGGACGATCATGAGGCCGATCACCAGGGAGGCGATGGGATCGGCCGTCTGCCAGCCGGTCGCGAGGATGATCCCGGCGGACACCAGCACCGCGACCGAGCCGAGCGCGTCCGCCGCGACCTCCAGGAAGGCGCCCCGTACGTTCAGGCTGGTGCGCTGCCCGCCCCGGAGCAGGGCCAGCGACACCAGGTTCGCCGCCAGGCCGACGGCGCCGAAGACGACCGTCAGCCCGCCCTCGGTGGCGGTCGGGGTGAGGAACCGCAGCACCGCCTCACAGAGGATGTAGCCGCCGACGCCGAACAGCAGCAGACAGTTGGCCAGGGCCGCCAGGATCTCGGCGCGGGCGTAGCCGTAGGTGCGGTGCGGGCTCGGCGGGCGGCCCGCGAAGTGGATCGCCAGCAGCGCCATCGCGAGCCCGAGCGCATCTGTCGCCATGTGGCCGGCGTCCGCGAGCAGGGCGAGGGAGCCGGCGAGCAGACCGCCGACGATCTCCACGGCCATCACCGTGAGGGTGATGGCCAGGGCGATCCGCAGCCGCCACCGGTGGGCGGCGCCCGCGGTGGTCCGGCCGCCGGCGTGGTCATGACCTGCGCCCATGTGCGTAGGGGCCTCCTCCCGGCGACGCGGTCCCCTGCCCACCAGTGAACTACGGCACCGGGACGGCGCCGGGTCAGCCGCGCCGGGCCTCCGGGTGGTGGAGGCACCAGCCCTCCCAGGCCGACTCCACCATCGCGCGCACATCGTGCCGGGCGCTCCAGCCCAGCTCCTTGGCGATCAGTTCGGTGGATCCGACGACCCGGGCCGGATCGCCCGCCCGGCGCGGCCCCACCACGGGGGTGAGGTCCGGGCGGCCGGTGATCTCGCCGATCAGGTCGGACATCTCCCGCACCGAGACGCCCCGGCCGGTGCCGATGTTCACCGTGAGATCGCCCGGCTCCGGCTGTGCGGCCAGCCGACGGGCCACGGCCAGATGGGCGGAGGCCAGATCCTCGACATGGATGTAGTCGCGGACACAGGTGCCGTCGGGGGTGTCGTAGTCATCACCGAAGATCCGCGGCGGCTCTCCCTCGGTGATCCGCTCGAACATCATCGGGATGATGTTGAACACTCCGGTGTCGGCCATCTCGGGGCGCGTGGCACCCGCCACATTGAAGTAGCGCAGACAGGCCGTGGAGAGGGAGTGGGCCGCGCCCGCCGCCCTGACCAGCCATTCTCCGGCCAGCTTGGTCTCTCCGTACGGATTGATCGGCAGGCACGGGGTGTCCTCGGTGACGAGTTCCACATCGGGCATGCCGTAGACGGCGGCGGAGGAGGAGAAGAGGAAGCGGCTGACACCGGCCGCGACCACCGCCTCGAGCAGCACCGTGAGCCCGTGCACATTCTCCCGGTAGTAGCGGAGCGGCTGCTCCACGGACTCCCCGACCTGCTTCTTCGCCGCGAGATGCACCACACCGGTCACCCCCAGCTCGGCGAACGTGCGGTCCAGCAGCTCACGGTCCAGGGTGGAGCCGCACACCAGGGGCACGTCCTGGGGCAGCCGCGCCCGGACGCCGCTGGACAGGTCGTCGAGCACGGCCACGGACTCGCCCGCCTCGGCCATGGCCCGCACGACATGCGACCCGATATATCCGGCACCACCTGTGATCAGCCATGTCATGCCCCGCACCCTATCCATGGCGGGGCGGTCGCCGTTTGTGGAGGACAGCCGCCATCCACCATGATGATCGGCGGCGCGCGGAAGTGGTCGTTCCCCCGATGGTGTGGTGAATGTGCGGTGAACGGCGGCTTCCATCGATCCGATAGCCTCTGCCGGACGTGCCGCCAGCCCATGGGGCCAGGGCGTGCGATGCCCATGGCCCGGAGGGCCCCAGGCCAGTGCCATCAGCGGCGCGGCCACCATGTCAGCTGCCAAGGAGTGAGTTCGTCTGTCGACCGCGATTCTCACCGGTGCGCCGGTCGCCGGCTCGTCCCTCGAGGACGACCTGCGGTCGCTGGGCTTCGCCGTGCGTACGGCGACCGACGCCGCCGGGGTCACGGCGGAGCTCGCCGCCGTCCCGGCGCATGAGCGGGTGGCCCTCGTGGACTCCCGCTTCGTCGGCCATGCCCATGCCCTGCGGCTGGCCCTCACCGACCCCCGCTTCCCGGCCGCCACGGTGCGCGGTGCGCTGACGGCCCAGCCGGAGGCGCGGGCGGCCCTGGTCCGCGCGGTGACGGCTGCCGCCGCCACGGCGCGGACCAGTGACGGTGGGGCGCCTACCGCCGCCCCCGCTCCCGGCTCCGCCGAGAGTCCGGAGCACGCGGCCGCGTCAACGGTGGTGCCCACCACCGTGCCCGACCGGGCGGAGGAGACCCAGCCGCCCGTGGGCTCGGCCCCGGGCCCTGGTGCGGACGACAGGAGCGGCGACGCAGGCGCGCCCGGAGCGGCTGTGGCTTCGGGGGCCGCCGATCGGGCGGACGCCGCCGTGCATGCGTCCGACGCGGCACACGCGTCGGGCGAGTACGCCGAAAGCCGGAGCCGGACGCGGCCGTCCGGAGCCGCCACCGCCCTCGGCGCCGCCGCCGCGCCCACCACCGCCGGTGCTGTCGGGCGGGCGACCCGCACCGATGCCGCCGGGACGACCGCGCCGGACCGCGCTGCCGGCACAGGCGTGCGTGCGGGCGGCGCGGCACACGCCGCCGACAGCTTCGCCACGCGGTCCCCCTCCGAGTCCTCCGCCGAGGTGGCGGCCATGGGCGCCGCCAACGCGCCCACCGCCGCCGCGCCCGGCGAGGCCGCCCACGTGGCCTCGCCGGACCGTACCGCCGACGGCCTCGCCGCACCGTCGCGGTCCGGGGCCCCCGCCGAGGTGGCGGCCATGCACGGCGCCGCCGACGCCCACTCCTGGGTGGACGACATCGCCGCGGCCCTCGACGCCGGAGGCGTCGCCCTTCACCGGCCCGAGCTCGGGGTGCTCGTGGCCGCCGTGCCCGCGGACGCCCTGTCGCGGGCGAAGGCACAGGACGCCGTGGACGCGGTGGACGACGAGCGAGTGCGGCTGCGGTCGGCCGTGAAGGCGCGGGACGGCTTCTTCACGACCTTCTGCATCAGCCCGTACTCCCGCTACATCGCCCGCTGGTGCGCCCGGCGCGGGCTGACCCCCAATCAGGTCACCACCGCCTCCCTCCTCACCGCGCTCATCGCCGCGGCCTGCGCCGCCACCGGCACCCGGCCCGGCTTCGTCTCGGCCGGTGTGCTGCTGATCGCCTCGTTCGTGCTCGACTGCACCGACGGGCAGTTGGCCCGCTACTCGCTCCAGTACTCCACGCTCGGCGCCTGGCTGGACGCCACGTTCGACCGGGCCAAGGAGTACGCCTACTACGCGGGTCTCGCGCTCGGCGCCGCCCGCGCCGACGGCGACGACATCTGGGCGCTCGCACTCGGCGCGATGGTGCTCCAGACCTGCCGCCACGTCGTGGACTTCGCCTTCAACGAGGCCAACCACGACGCCACCGGCAACACCAGCCCCACCGCCGCCCTCTCCGGCCGCCTCGACAGCGTCGGCTGGACGGTCTGGGTGCGCCGCATGATCGTGCTGCCGATCGGCGAGCGCTGGGCGATGATCGCCGTGCTGACCGCGTTCACCACGCCCCGTATCACCTTCTACGCGACTCTCATCGGCTGTGCGCTGGCCGCCTGCTACACCACCGCGGGCCGGGTGCTGCGCTCGCTGACCCGCCGGGCCGGGCGCACGGACCGGGCCGCCCGCGCCCTCGCCGAGCTGGCCGACTCCGGCCCGCTGGCCGAGCTGGTCGCCAAGGCCGCCCCACGCGGGGCGAGTTCGTACCTCGCCCCGGTCTCGGCCGCGCTCGGCACGGCGGCCGTCCTGGCCGGCGCCGCGGCCACCGGCTTCGGCTCCTGGGTGCCCGTCGGCTGCGCCGTGCTCTACGCGGTGCTCGCGGGCGTCGCCGTCACCGCGCCCCTCAAGGGCCCCCTCGACTGGCTGGTGCCGCCGCTCTTCCGCGCGGCCGAATACGGCACCATCCTGATACTGGCGGCTTGCTCGGAGGTGAACGGCGCCTTGCCGGCGGCTTTCGGGCTCGTCGCGGCGGTCGCCTACCATCACTACGACACGGTGTACCGCATCCGCGGCGGCACCGGGGCGCCCCCGCACCGGCTGGTGCGGGCGATCGGCGGGCACGAGGGGCGGACGGTGGCGGTCACGGCCGCCGCTGCCCTGCTGCACCACCAGAACCAAGGTTTCACCATCGCGTTGACCGCTTTGGCGGCGGCCCTCGCGCTGGCGGTGCTCATCGAGAGCATCCGCTTCTGGGTGTCCTCAGGAGCACCCGCTGTACACGACGAATCAGGAGAACCCGCATGATCGGCCTCGTGCTCGCGGCCGGCGCCGGACGGCGTCTGCGCCCCTACACCGACACGCTCCCCAAGGCCCTGGTGCCCGTGGACGGTGAGACCACCGTCCTCGACCTGACCCTCGGCAACTTCGCGGAGATCGGTCTGACCGAGGTCGCCATCGTCGTCGGCTACCGCAAGGAGGCCGTGTACGAGCGCAAGGAGGCCCTGGAGCAGCGTTACGGCCTCAAGCTCACGCTGATCGACAACGACAAGGCCGAGGAGTGGAACAACGCCTACTCCCTCTGGTGCGCCCGTGACGCGATCCAGCACTCCGTGATCCTCGCCAACGGCGACACCGTGCACCCGGTCTCGGTCGAGAAGACCCTGCTGGCCGCGCGCGGCAACGGCCAGAAGATCATCCTCGCCCTGGACACGGTCAAGCAGCTCGCCGACGAGGAGATGAAGGTCGTCGCCGACCCCGACAAGGGCGTCCAGAAGATCACCAAGCTGATGGACCCGGCCGAGGCGACCGGTGAGTACATCGGCGTCACCCTCATCGAGGGCGAGGCCGCCGCGGACCTCGCGGACGCGCTGAAGGCCACCTTCGAGCGCGACCCCGACCTCTACTACGAGGACGGCTACCAGGAGCTGGTCAACCGCGGCTTCAAGGTCGACGTGGCCCCCATCGGCGACGTCAAGTGGGTCGAGATCGACAACCACGACGATCTGTCGAAGGGCCGTGAGATCGCGTGCCAGTACTGACGAGGCTCATCCCCTCGCCGCTCGTCGTCGACATCCGCGCGGGCGCCCTGGACGATCTCGCGGGGGTCCTCGCCGACCAGCGGATCTCCTCCTCCGGAAAGCTGGCCATCGCCATCAGCGGCGGCTCCGGCGCCCTGCTGCGCGAGCGGCTGGCGTCGGCGCTGCCGGGAGCGAGCTGGTACGAGGTCGGCGGCGGCACCCTGGATGACGCGATCAAGCTCGCCGACCGCATGAAGTCGGGGCACTACGACGCGGTTGTGGGGCTGGGCGGCGGAAAGATCATCGACTGTGCGAAGTTCGCCGCGGCGCGCATCGGCCTCCCGCTGGTCGCCGTCGCCACCAACCTCTCGCACGACGGTCTGTGCTCCCCGGTCGCCACCCTCGACAACGACGCGGGCCGCGGCTCGTACGGGGTGCCCAACCCGATCGCCGTGGTCATCGACCTCGACGTGATCCGGGAGGCCCCGGTCCGCTTCGTCCGCTCCGGTATCGGCGACGCCCTGTCCAACATCTCCGCGGTCGCCGACTGGGAGCTGTCCAACCGGGAGACCGGCGAGCAGATCGACGGCCTCGCGGCCGCGATGGCGCGCCAGGCCGGTGAGGCCGTGCTGCGCCACCCCGGCGGGGTCGGCGACGACGGCTTCCTCCAGGTGCTGGCCGAGGGACTGGTGCTCACCGGCATCTCGATGTCGGTCGCGGGGGACTCCCGCCCGGCCTCCGGTGCCTGCCACGAGATCAACCACGCCTTCGACCTCCTCTTCCCCAAGCGCGCCGCCAGCCACGGCGAGCAGTGCGGCCTGGCCGCCGCCTTCGCGATGCGTCTGCGCGGGGCGCACGAGGAGTCGGAGCACATGGCCGAGGTGCTGCACCGGCACGGGCTGCCCGTGCTGCCCGAGGAGATCGGCTTCACCGTGGACGAGTTCGTCCAGGTCGTGGAGTTCGCTCCGAAGACGCGCCCCGGCCGCTACACGATCCTCGAGCACCTCGACCTCTCATCCGACGCGATCAGGGACGCATACGCCGACTATGCCAAAGCAGTCAGTCAAGCCATCAGTGGCTGAACTCCGCCCGGTCGTCCACCCCGCGGGGGTGAAGGACCGGCGGAGCGGTGAGCACTGGGCCGGGCGCCTCTACATGCGGGAGATCTCGCTCCGCTGCGACCGGCACCTGGTGAACACGCGGGTCACGCCCAACCAGCTGACGTATCTGATGACCGTCTTCGGCGCCCTCGCCGCCCCGGCCCTGCTGGTGCCGGGGATCGCGGGCGCCGTGCTCGGGGTGCTGATGGTCCAGCTCTACCTGCTGCTGGACTGCGTGGACGGCGAGATAGCCCGCTGGAAGCAGCAGTTCTCGCTGAGCGGTGTGTATCTGGACCGGGTCGGCGCCTACCTGTGCGACGCCGCGGTGCTCGTCGGCTTCGGTCTGCGCGCCGCCGACCCGTGGGGCTCCGGGCGGATCGACTGGCTGTGGGCGTTCCTCGGCACCCTCGCCGCGCTCGGTGCCATCCTGATCAAGGCCGAGACCGACCTCGTCGGGGTCGCCCGGCACCAGGGCGGTCTGCCGCCGGTCAAGGAGGCGGCCGCCGAGCCGCGCTCGTCCGGTGTGGCGCTGGCCCGCAGGGCGGCCGCGGCGCTGAAGTTCCACCGGCTGGTCCTCGGGGTCGAGGCGTCGCTGCTCATCCTCGTGGTGGCGATCGTGGACCAGGTGCGCGGCGACCTGTTCTTCACCCGGCTGGGCGTTGCCGTACTGGCCGCTATCGCCCTGCTG
This sequence comes from Streptomyces sp. 5-10, assembly GCF_014712245.1. Taxonomy (NCBI): domain Bacteria; kingdom Bacillati; phylum Actinomycetota; class Actinomycetes; order Kitasatosporales; family Streptomycetaceae; genus Streptomyces; species Streptomyces sp. 5-10. Next base: position 30,781 of record NZ_JACVYG010000058.1, on the reverse strand, counting down.
CAAACCCTGCTTCACCTCGTGTCCATCCTCGCGTCGAGCAGGCTCAAGTGAGCATGAGCACAATGAAGCTCGGAGCGGTCGTCCTGACGATGGGCAACCGCCCCGAGGAGCTGCGCGCACTCCTCGACTCGGTCGCCAAGCAGGACGGCGACCCGGTCGAGGTGGTCGTCGTGGGCAACGGCTCGCCGCTGCCCCCGCTGCCCGAGGGCGTCCGGACCATCGAGCTGCCCGAGAACGTGGGCATTCCGGCGGGCCGCAACGTGGGCATCGAGGCGTTCGGACCCGGCGGGTCGGACGTCGATGTGCTGCTGTTCCTCGACGACGACGGGCTGCTGCCGGGCACCGACACGGCCGAGCTGTGCCGCCAGGCGTTCGCCGCCGACCCGGAGCTGGGCATCATCTCGTTCCGCATCGCCGACCCGGACACCGGCGTCACCCAGCGTCGCCATGTGCCCCGGCTGCGCGCCTCCGACCCCCTGCGGTCCTCCCGGGTGACCACTTTCCTGGGCGGTGCCAACGCGGTGCGTACCACGGTGTTCCAGCAGGTCGGAGGGTTGCCGGACGACTTCTTCTACGCCCATGAGGAGACCGATCTGGCCTGGCGGGCGCTGGACGCCGGATGGATGATCGATTACCGGTCGGACATGGTGCTGCACCATCCGACCACCGCCCCGAGCAGGCACGCGGTCTACCACCGCATGGTGGCGCGCAACCGGGTCTGGCTGGCCCGGCGTAACCTTCCTGCGCTGCTCGTCCCCGTCTATCTGGGCGTCTGGCTGCTGCTCACACTGGCCAGGCGTCCCTCGAAAACCGCACTTCGGGCCTGGTTCGGAGGGTTCCGGGAAGGCTGGAAGACACCGTGTGGTCCACGCCGGCCCATGAAGTGGCGTACGGTATGGCGCCTGACCCGACTGGGCCGACCTCCTGTCATCTGACAAGCTCGTAACGAAGAGCATCGGGCGCGACCCGGGGCGCGGCCCCGCTCAGCGCACCCTGAAGACGAAAGTGTCAACTGTGAGCGAGACTACGCACGACGGTGCGGTAGCCGTGAGTGGCCCGCCATCAGCCGACGACGGACTGTCCCCGGCCGAGCTGGCGCGGAAGTACGAGCTGTCGGTGAGCGGCGCCCGGGTGAGCCTCCGCGAGTACATCCGCCAGATGTGGGGCCGGCGTCACTTCATCATGGCCTTCTCGTCGGCCAAGCTCACCGCCCAGTACAGCCAGGCCAAGCTGGGTCAGGTGTGGCAGGTGGCGACCCCGCTGCTCAACGCGGCGGTGTACTTCTTCATCTTCGGCATGCTGCTGAAGAGCAGTCGCGGTATGCCGAACGACATGTACATTCCGTTCCTGGTGACGGGTGTGTTCGTCTTCACCTTCACCCAGGCATCCGCCATGGCGGGCGTACGGGCGATCTCCGGAAACCTCGGGCTGGTGCGGGCCCTGCACTTCCCGCGCGCCTCGCTCCCCATCTCCTTCGCGCTCCAGCAGCTCCAGCAGCTGCTCTTCTCGATGATCGTGCTGGTCATCGTGCTACTGGGCTTCGGTCACTACCCGTCCTTCGCCTGGCTGCTCATCGTGCCCACGCTGGCGCTCCAGTTCGTCTTCAACACCGGGCTTTCGCTGATCATGGCCCGGCTGGGGGCCAAGACCCCGGACCTCGCTCAGCTGCTGCCCTTCATCCTCCGTACGTGGATGTACGCGTCCGGGGTGATGTTCCCGCTGGCCCGTACGCTCGAACACGCGGGGGCGAGCAAGTGGATCTCGGACGCCATGCTGGGGAACCCGGCGGCGGTGTACATGGACCTGATGCGGTACGCGCTGATCGACGACTACACCGGGGCCAACCTGCCGCCGCATGTGTGGGCGCTGGCCCTGGGCTGGGCGGTCCTCTTCGGCGTCGGGGGATTCGTGTACTTCTGGAAGGCAGAGGAGCAGTACGGCCGTGGCTGAGCAAACCCTCGACAAAGGTGCCCAGGCGGAGCAGGCCGACCAGGCCGCTCAGGTGGCTTCCGCGCCGACGCGGGTGCCCACCGTCATCGCCGACGACGTCCACATCGTCTACCGGGTCAACGGCGGCCCCAAGGGGAAGGGCAGCGCCACCGCCGCCCTCAGCCGCATGCTGGGCCGCAAGAACGCGCCTGGCATGCGCGAGGTGCACGCCGTGCGCGGGGTCACCTTCGTGGCGTACAAGGGCGAGTCGATCGGTCTGATCGGGTCCAATGGCTCGGGGAAGTCGACCCTGCTCAAGGCCGTCGCGGGGCTGCTGCCCACCGAGCGCGGCAAGGTCTACACCAACGGCCAGCCGTCGCTGCTCGGTGTGAACGCGGCGCTGATGAACGACCTCACTGGTGAGCGGAACGTGATCCTCGGCGGTCTGGCCATGGGCATGTCGCGTGAGCAGATCCGGGAGCGTTACCAGGGCATCGTGGACTTCTCGGGCATCAACGAGAAGGGTGACTTCATCACCCTGCCGATGCGCACGTACTCCTCCGGTATGGCGGCCCGGCTGCGGTTCTCCATCGCCGCGGCCAAGGACCACGATGTGCTGATGATCGACGAGGCGCTGGCCACCGGTGACAGGAAGTTCCAGAAGCGCTCCGAGGCCCGGATCCGCGAGCTCCGTCAGGAGGCCGGCACGGTCTTCCTCGTCAGCCACAACAACAAGTCCATCCGGGACACCTGCGACCGGGTGCTGTGGCTGGAGAAGGGCGAGCTGCTGATGGACGGCCCGACCGACGAGGTCATCAAGGCGTACGAGAAGGAGACCGGCAAGTAGCGCTACGGCGAACGCCGTCCCATAAACCATCAGGCCCCGCCGGGCAACCCGGCGGGGCCTTGTTGTCCACAAGCGGACCATGTACCCCGGATGGGAATGGGTGTGGAACCGTGGCGCGTTGGGCAGAGCGACGGGGGAATCTGCACGGGGGGCTGACGGGGTGGCCAACAGTGGTGCCGTGGGCGGAAGCGGGCATGCCGAGAGGGTCTTCCGCGTGCAGCGGGCCTTCACCCAGCTCGGCGGGCGGGCCCATGGGCCCGGGGCGCTGGCCAGAGCGGCGGATCTGGACGACTCGACCGTCTACCGGATCCTCCAGTCCGGGGTGCACCAGGGCATCTTCGTCCGCGAGGGCCGGGGTCTCTACCGGCTGGGCTCGGCGGCCCCGCAGCTCGGTCTCAAGGCCCTGGCCCACTCGCCCGCCCCGGAGGCCGCACACGCCCTCCTGGAGGCGCTGCGCCGGGCCACCGGGGGGCTGGCCTTCCTCTATCTGCTGGCGCCGTTCGGCGGCGCGCACCGGCAGTGCGTCGACATGGCCGTCGGCGACTCCGATCTGACGGAGCTGGGGATGACGCCGCGTGCGGTGCAGACCGTCGAGCACTCGCTGCGGGTGGGCGCCGCGGGGCGGGCGATCCTGGCGTATCTGCCGGAGACCATCCAGTCGGAGGTGCTGGACCGGCCGGTGCCCGCCGAGGCCGGTCCCGGCGCCTACCAGGACGACGTGCGGCTCCTGGCCTCGCTGGAGCGGATCAGGGCGCGGGGGTACGCCCTGGGGCACGAGGAGTGCGCGGCGGGGTGGAACGAGTGCGCGGCGCCGGTCACCTGGGACGGGCTGGTGATGGGCTCGGTGCTGGTGATGAAGCCCAAACAGGTCATGACGCGGTGTCCGGTGACCGTCATCGAGGCGGTGGAGCGGACGGCGGCGGCCCTTGCCGACCTGGGGCGGGGCGGTCCCGCCGGTTCGGATGGCGATGATTCGAGAATGAAGTAAATTTACGGTAACAGGAGTAAACGTCAAGCGCATTCCCCGTGCTTCACCTGGCATTTCTCGCGAGGTGAGAAAGGGTCGGAAATCCTTGACTCGTACCTGTGTGCGGCCGCAATAATCAAGAGGGCAAACCAGCCTGATTCTTGCATGAGCGGCGGCTCGAAGAGCCGCGCAACTAGGGGGAAATGTCACCGTGTCCGACAGGGGCGGTCTCGCCGTCGTGCCCGATATTCCCGCACCCAACTGGGCGCGGGAGCTGGAACGTGTGCCGTTGTTATCAGTCAGGGAGGGTCAGACGTTTGCGCTGCTCGGCGCGGGCTGGTCCAACCGCCGTATCGCGCTGCGGCTGCAAGTGACCGAGCGCACGGTGAAGGCGCATGTGGCGTCAATACTCGCGAAACTGCAGGTGGAATCGCGGCTACAGGCCGGTCTGGTCGCGCTCAGCTACCGCCACCTGTACCAAAGTACAGTTCCGGGGCGGGTCGTGGCCGGTTAGCGTTGCCCCGTCTGCCCGTTTATCCGTCGGCCGGATATCGACGTGAACCAACCTGTCGCACAGCAATCGCGCCGTCAATTGGAAAGGTATTCATGACTGACCGTTCCGGCCCGAGCGGTATGAACCCCGTGTGGACGCTGGTGGTGTCCGGACTCACCGTCTTCATGGCCGCCTTGGACAACCTCGTCGTCATCACCGCGCTGCCCGCCATCCAGAAGGACCTGGGCACCAGCCTCCAGGACCTGGAGTGGACGGTGAACGGCTACACCCTCACCTTCTCGGTCTTCCTGATGGCCGGTGCGGCCGCCGGTGACCGGTTCGGGCGCCGCCGGGTGTTCCTGGCCGGCCTCGTCGTCTTCACCGGGGCCTCCGCCGCCGCAGCGCTGTCCGGCAGCGCGGACGCCCTGATCGCCGCCCGGGCCGTACAGGGACTCGGGGCGGCCGTGGTGATGCCGCTGACCCTCACCCTGCTGACCGTGGCCGTCCCCGAGCGCCGGCGCGGTGTCGCGCTGGGCGTCTGGGGCGCCCTCAGCGGGCTCGCGGTCGCGCTCGGCCCACTGATCGGCGGGGCCGTGGTGGAGAAGATCTCCTGGGAGTGGATCTTCTGGGTCAATGTGCCGATCGGTGTGGTGGTGCTGGTGCTCGGCCTGTGGAAGCTGGCCGAGTCCACCCGCCCGGACACCTCACTGGACCCGGTGGGCACCGTCCTGGTCAGCCTCGGGGTGTTCGGCGTGGTCTACGCGCTGGTGTCCACCACCGAACACGGCTGGTCCAGCGCCCGGGTGCTCGGCTTCCTGGCCGGCGGCCTGGTGGTGCTCGCGCTCTTCGTCGGCTGGGAGCTGCGCACGGCCGAACCGATGCTGCCGATGCGGCTGTTCCGCAACCGCGCGTTCAGCGCGGTCAACGCGGCCAGCCTGCTGATGTTCGCGGCGATGTTCGGACTGGTCTTCCTGCTCACCCAGTTCATGCAGAACATCCAGGGCTTCTCGCCGCTGGAGGCGGGCGTGAAGATGCTGCCGTGGACGGCGATGCCGGTCGTCGTCGCTCCGCTGGCGGCGCTGCTGACCGCACGGCTCGGCAACCGTCTGGTGGTCGCCGCGGGCCTGCTGTTCGAGGCCGCGGGGCTTGGCTGGCTGGCGTCCGTGGTGAGCGCGGACACCGCCTACGCCGACCAGGTGCCCGGACTGGTGCTCGGCGGAATCGGCCTGGGGCTGTTCTTCTCGCCCGTCGCGGAAATGGCGATGAACGTCGTCGCGCCCCGCGACCAGGGAATCGCCTCGGGCGCCAACAACACCTTCCGGGAGCTCGGCGGCGCACTCGGCGTCGCGGTGCTCACCTCCGTATTCACCACGCTGGGCGGATACGGCTCGCCCCAGGAATTCGTGGACGGGCTGCGGCCCGCCGCCTGGATCGGCGCCGGAATCGCCGCCGTCGGCTGTCTGGCCATTCTCACGGCACCGCGCGGCCGCACCGCACCGGCCGAGACGAAGGTGATTTCTTCGGGTGCCGTCGAGGATTCATACCAGGGAAACCTCCCGAGCCGGTCGCGCAACTAATTTCGAGAGAGCGAAGTCAGAGCGAACAAGATGATCCAACGGACCCCGGACCCCGGGTGACCGTTGGGTATGGGGGACGCTATGTACGACGTCATTGTGGTAGGAGCGCGCATCAGCGGGGCATCGACCGCGATGCTCCTGGCGAGAGCGGGGTACCGGGTCCTTCTCCTCGACCGGGCGAAATTCCCCGGCGGTAAGGGGGCCGCCACCAATCTCGTCCACCCTCCGGGAATTCTCCGGCTGAAGCGCTGGGGACTACTGGACGAGGTGGCGGCCACCGGCTGCCCGCCCATTCACTCCTACGGTCTCCAGAGCGGCCCGGTTCAGCTGATGGCCAAGCTGCCCGCCGTCGAGGGCGTGGCCGAGGCGTACTCCCCGGAGCGCCGCAAGCTGGACGAGATCCTGCTGGAGGCCGCCGTCAAGGCCGGGGCGGAGCTGCGGGAGCAGGTCGCGCTGCGGGAGCTGCTGACGGACGCCCAGGGCACCGTCATCGGCGTCCGGGCCGAGACCGAGGACCGCACCCCCATCGTCGAGCACGCGCGGCTGGTGGTGGGCGCCGACGGCTCGAACTCCACCGTCGCCCGGCTGGTGGGGGCCGAGAAGTACGACTCCCATCCGGTGCTCAACAAGAGCCACTGGTCGTACTGGGCCGATCTGCCGCACGACGGCAAGGTGCGCACCTACCGCCACCGCCAGCAGCACGCCTTCACCTGGCCCACCCACGACGGCCTGACCATCGTCGGACTGGCCCTGCCGGTCAAGGACTTCAAGGCGTCCGCCGACGGGGAGCGCGACGCCACGGTCATCTCCGCCTTCGAGGAGGTCGACCCGGAGTTCGCGGCGCGGCTGCGGGAGACCCGGCGCGTCGACAAGTGGATGACCGGCGCGGTCCCCAACTTCCTGCGCCACTGCCACGGCCCCGGCTGGGCCCTGGCCGGCGACGCGGGCTACACCCGCGACCCCATCACCGCCGCCGGTATCACCGACTCGCTGCGCGGTGCCGAACTGCTGGTGGAGGCCGTGGAGCCGGCCCTGGCCGGGGACCGCGACCTGGCCCCCGCGCTCGCCGACTACGCCCGGCGCCGCGACGCCCTGGTGAGCGGCCACTTCCGGTACACCCGCGACCACGCCGCGATCGCCGACTACAACCGCGAGGAGCTGGAGTTCATCCGGGCGATGGCCCGCAGCCCGCACCACGGCAGCGGCATGGTCGGGATGTTCGCCACCATCGTCCCGCCCGCCGAGTTCTACTCCCCGGCCAATATCCACGCCCTCTTCGACCACATCCCGCCGGGCTCCGAGCCGGGCTGGAAGATCCGGATGGTGCGCTGGCTCGTCCGCGGTGCCCCCCGGCACCTGCCCCCGGCGACCCGGCTCGCCGACCGGCTGATCGCCGCCAACCTCGGGAGCATGGGCACCTTCCTGCTCGACTCCCCGGTCGCCCGCGTGGCCTAGGGGGTGTCCGACGGTACGCGTACGCCTGCGGCGGGCCACGCGGCGGAGCCGCATACCGGTGCTTCCCCCCTCCCCGCCCCTTCCCGGCACCTGACGATATGCGGCTCCGCCGCGTGGGGCTCCGCCCCAGACCCCGGGGTCCACAAACGGCCTTCGGCCGTCCACAGCGCCGCGCCACCCGCGCGGGTGGCGCACCTCACCCACCGTCACCACCACAGCCATGGAGGCATCGGCATGTCCAGCAATCCGTCCCCCGACGTCACGACGGCGTTCCTCTTCCCCGGACAAGGGGGTTTCGACGGCGAGGCGCTCCGCCGGGCCAAGGAGCGCCATCCCCAGATCGGCCGGGTCTTCGCACGGCTCGACGCCGTGACCGAGGAGCTCTACGGCAGCCGCGTCTCCGAGGTGCTCTTCGGGGAGCGCAAGGCCGATCTGCGCGATCTGCTCGACAACGACCCCTGGGCCTCCCAGGTCGCCATCTACGGCGCCGGTCTGGCCGCCTACGAGATCCTGGCCGCCCAGGGCGTCGCCCCCGACGTCCTGGCCGGGCACAGCCTCGGCGAGATCACCGCCCTGGTGGCGGCCGGGGCCTTCTCGGTCGAGGACGGGGTCCGGATCGTCGCCCGGCGCGTGGCCGTGATCGAGCGGCAGGGCGGGGTGGACGGGCGCATGGTGGCCCTGGCCGCGAGCGCCGAGCGCACCCGCAAGCTGCTGGAGCTGGTGGACGAGCCGCTGCTGGCCGTCGCCACCGAGAACCACGACGAGCAGACCGTGGTCAGCGGCCCCGCCGGAATCCTGGACCGGGTCGTGGCGATCGCCGGACAGCTGGACGTGGGCGCCATCGAGATCGACACCCCTTTCCCCTTCCACACCCCGGCGCTCGCCCCCGCCGCCCCCGAGTTCGCCGCGTACGTGCGGAAGCTGGACCAGCGCCCGCTGAACCGCCCGGTCTACTCGCCGATCCTCCAGCGCTACTACGAGCCGGGCGACGCCCTCGCCGACCTGCTGGCCGAGCACTTCACCCGGCCGGTGCGGTTCGCCGCGGCCGTACGGCACCTGCGGGAGACCGGTGCCGAGGTGTTCGTGGAGGCGGGCGGGCGCGCCGCGCTCTCCAAGCTGGTCGCCAAGGTGACCGACGGCTCCGCGGTGCGGTCGCTGCCCACGCTGGCCCTGACCGGCGGGCGGCTGGCGCTCGACGGCACCCTCGACGCGCTGCGCGAGGCCGGTCTGGCGGCGCCGGAGCGCGGCGGGCTCGCCGAGCTGCTGGCCCCCTCGGTGCCCGCGGACGTCTTCGCGGCGTACTGGAGCGAGCGCGGCCACATGGTGCTGGAGCTGGTCCGCACCGAACTTGACGCCTTCCGCAAGTCCACCGAGGGCCGCGGTACCGAGCCCGAGTCGCGGCCCGCGGCAGCCGTCGAGCCGGAGCCCGCGGCAGCCGTCGAGCCGGAGCCCGCCGCCGAGGCCGCTCCCGCGCCCGCGCCGGAGGCCCCGGCGGCCCCCGCGTCCAGTGCGCGGCCCGAGGGGTACGGCCGCGACCAGCTCTTCGGGGAGCTGCGGACCCTCTACGCCGAGGCGCTCGAATACCCCGAGGACGTCTTCGAGGACGAGGTGCAGCTGGAGGCCGAGCTGGGCGTCGACTCCGTCAAGCAGGTCGAACTGCTGTCCAGGGTCTCCAGCCGCTACGGGCTGCCGCCGCGCGAGTCCGGCTTCCGGCTGGCCACCTACAACACCATGGGCAAGATCACCGACTTTGTGCTCCAGCAGCTCAACGACCGGGGGGCCCACACACCGGCCTCCGCCACGGGCTGAAGCGCCCCCCTCGTCGCGGAAGGAGTCAGTCGTTCCATGAAAGACCTCACGGGGAAGGTGGCCCTGGTCACCGGAGGCTCCAAGGGCGTGGGCAAGGCGATCGCGCGGACCCTCGCGGCCCGGGGCGCCGATATCGTCCTCAACTACTTCCACTCGCACGACCAGGCCAAGCGCACCAGGGACGAACTGGTGGCAAGCGGCGCCCGGGTCGAGCTCGCACGGGCCTCGGTGGCCCGGCAGGAGCAGGTCGACCGGATGTTCGCCGAGATCGAGGAGCGCCACGGGCGGCTGGACATCCTGGTCAACAGCGCCGCCAACGGGGCCCTGCTGCCCCTGGCCGAGGTGACCGACGAAGACATCGCCAAGGCCATCGACACCAACTACAAGGGCGGACTGCGCTGCGCCCGCGCCGCGGCCCCGCTGATGGCGCGGGGCGGCGGCGGGTCGATCGTCACCGTCTCGGCCCTGGGCGGCTCGCAGATGGTGATGGCCAACTACTCGGCCTGCGCCCCCGCCAAGGCGGCCGCCGAGGCGGCCACCCGCTATCTCGCCGTGGAGTACGCCCCGCTGGGCATCCGGGTGAACACCGCCTCGGCCGCCATGCTGGAGAGCGAGGTCGCGGACAAGTTCCCGCGGGCCCGGGAGATGCAGGAGGTGATCGCCAGGGCGACCCCGTTCGGACGGCTGGGCACCCCGGAGGAGTTCGCCGACGTCGTCGCCTTCCTGGCCTCCGACGCCTCGCGGTGGATCACCGGACAGGTGGTGCTCGCCGACGGGGGACTGACGCTGGGCGCCGCCCTCATGTCGCCGCCCGCCGCGGCCCCCGTACGGGAGGAGGCCGCACCGGAGCCGGAGCCCGTCGCGGCCCCCGAGCCCGTCCTGGCGCCCGAGCCCCAGCCCGTGGTGACGCCCGGGCTCCAGCCCGTCGTGGCGCCCGAGCCCGTCGTGGCGCCCGAGCCCGTCGCGGCCCAGCCCGCTCCGGCCCCCGAGCTGCCCGCCGACGTCCCCGACGTCCCCGACGTCCCCGACGTCCCCGACGACGCGATCGCCGTCGTCGGCATGGGCCTGGCGGTCGCCGGGGCGAACAGCCCCGAGGAGTTCTGGAAGCTCCGTACGACCGGTGACGAGCTGTTCGTCAAGATCCCCCGGGACCGCTGGCGGCACGAGAACTTCCACGCCGTCGACACCGCCGCCGAGGACAAGGCGTACGCCGACCGCTGCGTCTTCATCACCGACTTCCAGGCCGCCCCCGGCTCCGTCGACAGCATGGCCGAGGGCCCGGACGACCACGAGCTGACCACCATGTGGCTGCGCCACAGCCTGGTCCAGGCCCTGGACGGGGTGCGCCACCAGGACTCCGACCGCTGCTCCTTCGTCGTCGGCTACACCCCCGACGGCAGCCAGCACCTGGAAGAGGCCGGGGTGCTGGACAGCGTCACCCGGATGACTCACGACATCCTTGAGGACCTGCCGCTGGACGACGGCGAGCGCACCGCCCTCGGCGGCGACATCGAGGCGGCCCTGAACCGCCGCTACTGGCGCGCGGAGCAGGACCGCTCGCGCTTCCTGCCGCACCGCGTCGGAGAGCTGGCGATGCGCGGTCTGCTGCCGCCCTCCACCGAGCTGCACATGGTGGACACCGCCTGCTCCTCGTCGCTGTACGCGATCGACATCGCGGCCAAGGGCCTGCTCATGGGCAAGCAGGACATCGCCGTCTGCGGCGGCGCCTTCGCGCTCGCGCCGCGTGGCACCGTGCTCTTCTCCAAGCTCCAGGGGCTCTCCAAGCGCGGTGAGGTGCACGCGCTGGACGAGGACGCCGATGGCGTGATCTTCGCCGACGGCGCCGCGCTGGTCGTCCTCAAGCGGCTGAGCCGGGCGCGGGCCGACGGGGACCAGGTGCTCGGCGTGCTCCGCGCCTTCGGCTCGTCCTCCGACGGCAAGGGCAAGGCCATCTACGCGCCCAACGCCGCCGGTCAGAGCCTGGCGGTGCGGCGCGCCCTGGAGGCGGGCGAGGTCGAGGGCGGCGCGGTGAGTTGGGTCAACGCCCACGCCACCGGCACCCCGGCCGGAGACCTCGCCGAGTTCACCACGCTGCGGGAGTACTACGGCACGGCCGGGCCCGCCGCGGTCACCTCCAACAAGTCCCTGATCGGCCACACCGGCTGGGCGGCGGGCGTGGTCTCGCTCATCGAGAACCTGCTGGGCCTGGCCGAGCACACCATCCCCGGTCAGTTCCGCTTCTCCAGGCCCCGCGAGGACTTCCGGCTCGCCGAGACCGGACTGGAGATCACCCCCGAGCACAAGGGCTGGCCGGAGCGGACGGGCGGCCCGCGGCTGGCCGCGGTGTCCGGCTTCGGCTTCGGCGGCACCAACGCCCATCTGATCGTCTCCGAGCACCGGGCGCGCCCCGCCGCCGAGAACGCCGCCGCCGACCGGGCCCCCGCGACCGTCACCAAGGTCCCGGACACCGGCAGCCGGGTGGCGATCGTCGGCTGGTCGGCCCATCTGCCGGGGCTGGAGGGCCGCGAGGAGGTCACCCGCTGGCTGGGCGGCGGCCCGCGCCCCCGCGACAGCTTCGGCGACGAGTACCCGGCGCCGCCGTTCAGCAAGGTCCGGCTGCCTCCGAAGACCATCCGCGCCCTGGACCGCTGCCAGCTGATGATCGTGGAGTGCGCCCATCAACTGCGCGACCAGATGCCGGACTTCTGGCGGGAGCGGGCGCTCAAGACCGGGGTGTTCGTCGGCCATATGGGCCCGACCCGCGCCGCGATGCTCTACGCCAACCGCTGCTACCTCGACGACATCGCCGAGGCGCTGGGCGAGCTGTCCTCCGACGCCCTGCCCGGTGTCCTGGAACGGCTCGGCGAGCGCGTGCGCGGCATGATCCCGGCCTCCAACGAGGACTCCTTCCCCGGTCAGATGCCCAACATCATCTCGGCCCGGGTGGCGAACTACTTCGACCTCAACGGCCCGAACATGACGATGGACTCCGGCTTCGCCTCCGCCGTCTCCTCCATCACCTCCGCGGGCCGCTATCTGCGCACCGGTGAGCTGGACTTCGCGCTCGCGGGCGGGATCAACGGCAACAGCCTCCCCGAGTACCGGACGCTGATCGGCGAGCTGCTGCCGCCGGAGGCCCGGGAACTCGCCGAGGGCGCCTTCCTGTTCGCGCTCACCACCGAGGAGCGGGCCCGCGCCGCCGGGCTCGACGTGCTCGCGTACGTGGACGAACCGCTCGGCGCCGTCGAGGCGGGGCGCGGGGAGGCCGCCCCGGAGGAGATCCTGCTGTGCGGTGCGCCCGCGCCCGAGCACGCCCGCTACCTGGGCGCGGCCGGCGGCCTCGCCGTCCTCAAGGCGCTGCACCGGCCCTCGGGGACCGTGGAGATCGCCACCGACGAGAGCGAGGGCGCCGCCGGTGCCCGGCTCCGGCTGACCATCCCGGGTGACGGCCCCGAGTCCCATGGCCCGGAGTCCGAGGGTCCCAAGGCGGTCCCGGCCGCGCTGCCCGCCGCGTTCGCCACCGACGGCCGGCTCGCGGACGGCACCCCCGTACGGGTCCGCCGCCAGGTGCCCGTCCTGACCGAGCTGCCCGCGCGCACCGTGCGCGAGCGCGTCCCGTTCCTCCCCGCCGGGGCGGTGGTGCTCACCGACGCCCCCGGGCCGCTCGCCGCCGCCGCGCCGCCGGACGCGGACCTCACCGTCCTGTCCACGGCGCCGCTCGCGGCCCCGCGCCCCGGCTGGCACCACCTGCCGGAGGTCACCGAGGAGTCGGTCCGCCGGGCCCTGGCGGGCGCGGGCCCCGGGGTCACCCACCTCAGGGTGGTGGGTGACCTCGGCCGGGCGGCCACGGACGGCCCCGCGCCCGTCCTCACCGCCCTGCACGACGCCGCCTATCTGACGCTCCAGCACCTCTACGACGACCTCGGCGACCCCGGCTCCTCGGCCGTGGCGCTGCTGCTGGACGCCGCGCCGGGCGGCATCCCGCATCCGTACACCGGGCTCTTCACCGGGCTGTGGAAGACCGCGGCCCTGGAGCGCGACGCCTGCCTCGCCTTCACGCTGTGCACCTCGGCCACCGACCTCACCGAGGCGATGGCCCGCGCGGAGGAGGAGAGCACGGCGGAGCGGGTCTTCCCGGCGGTGTTCGACCTCGACGGCGCGCGGATGGCGTATCTGCTCTCCGACGAGCCGAACGACCTGGGAGCGGGGGCGCCCGCCGTCCTCGGCCCGGATTCGGTCGTGGTGGTCGCCGGGGGCGCCCGGGGCATCACGGCCGAGGTGGTCAAGGCGGTGGCCGAGCACTTCCGGCCCCGGATCTACGTCCTGGGCAGCAACTCCCTCGACGACTACCCGCCGGAGACGTACCAGGGCACCGACGAGGAGTTCGCCGCCCGCCGGGCCGGCTACATCAAGACGGAGATCGCGCGGCGCGACGGCCGCACCGTGGCCGACATCAACCGCGCCTTCGACCGCATGGTCAACGCCCGCCGGGCGAAGCGGAACCTGGACGAGATGGCCGCCCACAGCGGCGCCGGCCGGGTCACCTACCTCGCCTGCGACATGCGCGACGGCGCGGCGGTGGACCGGGCGATCGGCCGGGTCCTGGACGAGCGGGGGCGGGTCGACCTGCTGGTCAACGCCGCCGGGCTGCAGCGCTCGGGGCTGATCAAGGACAAGGGCTTCGCCGAGTTCACCGCCATCCGCGATCTGAAGCTGGACTCCTACCTCCATCTCAAGCGCGCGCTGCGTACCGCACCGCCCCGGCTGTGGTGCAACTTCGGCTCGCTGCTGGGCTACTTCGGACAGCTGGGGGAGGCCGACTACGCCGCGGCCAACGACTTCCTGGCCGCCGCCGCGACCCACACCCGCGCCACCGACGCGCCGACGGACGAGTTCACCATCGGCTGGACGCTGTGGGAAGGCGTCGGCATGGGCGCCAACGAGCTGACCAAGGCGTACTACGAGCGCGCGGGCTCGTACAGCAACATGGCCATCGCCGAGGGCATCCACCACTTCGTCCAGGAGCTCCACGCCCCCGTGCGGCGCCCCTCCGTGGTCCACCTCGGCGATGCCGAGCGCGCCACGGTGGAGCGCTTCTACCCCGGCTACCTGGGCACCACCGGCGAGGCGGAGCGGCCCGGGTTCTTCCTGCGCCGGCTGGTGGAGTCCGACGAGCGGTCCGTGGTCTACGAGTGCCCCTTCGACCTGGACACCGACGGCTATCTCGAACACCACACGGTGCGCGGCGAGGCCACCCTGCCCGGCACCTTCGTCACCGAACTGGCCGCCGAGGCCGCCCGTGCCCTGGTCCCCGGCAAGCGGGTGATCGCCTTCGAGGACCTGCGCTTCGAGCACTTCCTGCGGGTCTACCGCGACATCCCGGCCGGCCCCAGGCGCATCCGCGCCGAGCTGGTGGACACCCCCGGGGACGTGACCGTCGTCCAGGTGCGGATCACCGAGGACGTGGTCGCGCCCAGCGGGGTGGTCCTGGTCAAGGACCGGGTGCACTTCCTGGCCCGGGTGCTGCTCGACAGCGAGTCGCCCACCGCGCCGCGCTGGGAGGAGTGGCCGACGGGGGAGGAGACCCCGGTGCCCGACCCGTACCACCAGCCCGGCTCCCCGGTGCGGCTGACGGGCCCCTTCGTCTCCACCACCGACACCCGGATCCACCCCCGGGGCAAGCGCGCCCGCTACGCGCCCGGCATCCCGGCCGGCGACCCGGTGTGGTCCCGCTTCACCGTGCCGAGCATCCTGCTCGACGGGCTGGCCCGGGTGGGCGTGCTGGACCTGGTCGACGGCCATCTGGTGCCGGTGGCCGCGCCGCTGTCCATCCGCCGGATCGATCTGTACGAGGAGATCAGCGACCACGACCTGGCCGCCTCCGGGGAGGGCATCGACCTCTTCGTCACCCCGCCCGGCTTCGATCTGACGGCCGACACCATCAGCAACCGCTTCGTGGCGGTGCGGCCCGACGGCCGGATGCTGCTCCAGATGAAGGACATGCGGGCCACCCTCATCGGCTACATCGACGCCGAGACCGGCGAGGCCGTCCCCCTGGAGCAGGCACCGGCGGGGGAGGACCGGACATGACCGCGACTCAGAAGGACGCGCCGGTCCAGCCGGTGACCCGGATGGTGTGGCGGCTCACCGAGCTGCCCCGCCCCGCCGGGCCGCACCCCCGGCTGGTGGGCTTGCGGGTGCTGCTGATCGGCGGCGAGGAGGACATCGCCGCCGGTGTGGAGCGCGAGCTGAAGGAGCACGGCGCGCTGGTGCGCCGGGGGCCCGACGGCCCCGGCCCCGTGGACGCCGTCGTCGACCTCACCGTGGGCCGGGCGTACGACCCGGACCGGGCCGCCTCCGCCGGGTCCTGGCGGCGGCCGCTGACCGAGACCGTGACCGCCCTGCGCGGGGTCTACGACGACTGGGCGGCCGAGACCGCCGCGGACCGGCTGTGCTACCTCGCCGTCAGCTACCTCGGCGGCGGGATGGGCCAGCATCCGCGGGACGGTCTCGAGCAGCCGCTGGGCGGCATCTGGGCGGGGCTCGCCAAGACCCTGCACCGGGAGTTCCCCAACGTGGCCGCCCGCGTCGTCGACATCGACCTGGCCGCCTCCGCCGAACTCCCCGGCATCGTCGCCGCCGAACTCGGACGCACCGGTGAGATCGAGGTCGGCTACCGCGACGGCCGCCGGTACACCCTCACCCCCGAGGACCGGCCCGTGGCCGCGCCCGCCCTCACCCTCGGCCCCGAGGACACCGTGCTGATCTCCGGCGGCGGCCGCGGCATCGGCTGGGAGCTGGCCCGGTCGCTGGCCGCCCGGCACGGCGTACGGGTCGTGGTGACCGGCCGGGAGCCGTTCCCCAGCGGGGACGAGCCCTGGTTCGGCGTGGACGAGGCCGGGTGGAGGCGTTACGAGAAGCAGGTCTGGGCGGGCCGCGCCAAGGGCGAGTCACCCGCCGTGGTCCGCGGCCGGCTGGCCCGCACCCGCCGGCTGTGGGAGCTGGCCACCCATGTGACCTCCGCCCGGCGGGAGGGGCTGCGCATCGAGTACGCGCGCTGCGACTTCACCGACCGCGCCCAGGTGCGCGCGCTCCTCCGGCGCGAGGACGCGCTGGAGGGCGGCCGGCTCGCCGGAGTGGTGCACAACGCCGGGGTGGACACCTCCGCCCGGCTGCCGAAGAAGACCGACGAGGAGATCCTGCGCACCGTCGAGGTCAAGATCGAGGGCTTCCTCAACGTCTTCGAGGAGGTGCGGGGGCGCGACCTGAAGTTCTTCTGCAGCGTCGGCTCCCTCACCGGACGGCTCGGCGGCATGGTCGGCCAGCTCGAGTACGCGGCGGCCAACGACGGTCTCGCGCGGCTGGGCCAGTGGGCCGCCCGCCGCGCCGCGTTCCCCGTGATGACCCTCGCCTGGCCCACCTGGGACCGCATCGGGCTGATCGCCAACTTCGCCGCCACCCTGCGCTACATGGCCGCGATCGACGTGGCCGACGGTCTTGAGCGCTGGCGGGCCGAACTGCTGGCGGGGTCCGAGGGCGAGGTCACCTTCGTCGGGCCGCTGGGCAAGGCCATCGACCCGGGGCAGGCCATCGGCTATCCGGTGGTGCCCGCGCTGCCCGGCTTCGCCACCGCCTATCCGAAGATCTTCCACCTCGGCGAGGTGACCTCCTACCAGCCGCACGCCCATCTGACGGCACGCGTCGTCCTCGACCCCGAACACACCCCCGCGCTCGGCGACTTCCGCATCGACGGCGCCCCCGCACTGCCGCCCTCCCTCCTGCTGGAGAACGCCCTGCGGGCCGCCGAATGGATCGTCCCGGAGGACTTCCCCGCGCTGCGGGCCGGTGCGCTGGAGGAGATCGTGGTGCCGCTGGCGCTGCTGCGCCTCGACGGCCCCGCGATCCGGCTGGTCCGCGAGATCCGCGGCTTCCACGAGGGGCACGACTGGATCGTGGAGGTCCGCTACCGCCACGAAGGCGCGGAGGGCGGCCCGGAGGCGAGCCTGCGCATCGTCCACGAGACCGGCGCGCCGCGGCCGCCCGCGCCGCCGCGCCCCGACGTCCAGCAGACCACCACCCTCCGCTCCGGGCCGCCCTTCCTGCACTGGCGCGGCGCCGTGGTGCCGCTCAGCGCATGGACGGCGGGGTCGGCGGGGTCGGCGGCGCCGGAGGGCGGCCGCCTGGTGGCCGAGGTCCCGCGCTGCCTGCCGGTCGACCTGTGGGCGACGCCGTACGTACCCGGGACCGCCCTTCCGATCGCCGCGCTGGAGAACGTGGTGCGGCGGTGCACCACCCGGGGCGACGGCCTCTCGGTCACCGCCGACCCCCTGATCCTCGGCCGGATCGCACCGCACTCCGCCGAGCGCGGACCCACCCGTGTCGAGGGCGATCCCTCGCTCGGCGTCTGGCGGATCACCGACGCAGACTCCGGGGACCCCGTGGCGACCGTCTCGGGACTCTCCGGCCCGCTGGGAAACACGACGGAATAGAAAGGCAGTTCATGTCCACTCCCGAGCAGAACAAGGCCGTCCTCGAGCGCTACTACGAGGAGTGCCTCAACAAGGGCAACCTGGACGTCATCTACGAGGGCGCCACCGAGGACCACATCAGCCACGGCACCGCCGCCAACGGCAAGGAGGGCGTGGAACACCTGAAGGAGTGGGTGCGGCTGCAGCGCGCCTCCTTCCCCGACCTCCACGTCACCGTGGACGACTGGATCCTGGAGGGGAACAAGGTCGTCAGCCGCTTCACCGCGCGCGGCACCCACACCGGCGACGACTACGCGGGACTCATCCCGGCGCAGGGCCGCAAGCTGGAGATCCCCGGCATCGTCATCGACGAGTTCAACGACGAGGGCAAGATCGTGGAGAGCTGGTTCTCCATGGACTCCTACGACCTCGCCACCCAGCTCGGGGCGTTCGACGCGCCCCCCGCGTGACCGGCCACGAGCCGGCCCCGGGCTCCGGGGCCGGCATCCCGGTCCTCATCACCGGCTGCTCCTCCGGAATCGGCCGCGCGTGCGCGCTGCGGCTGCACCGGGCCGGACACGCCGTGTACGCCACCGCGCGGCGGCCCGAGACGCTGGCGGAGCTCGCGGCGCTCGACATCCGCACCATGGCCCTCGACGTCACCGACGAGGAGTCCATGGCCACCGCGGTCGCCAAGGTCGAGGCGGAACACGGCGCGGTCGGGGCGCTGGTCAACAGCGCGGGCTACGCCATGTCGGGCTGTATCGAGGAGGCCTCCCTGGCCGAGGTGCGCGAGCAGTTCGAGACCAATGTGTACGGCCTGGTCCGGCTCAGCCAGCTGGTGCTGCCCGCGATGCGCGCCCACGGCGGCGGCACCATCGTCAACATCTCCTCCATCTTCGGCCGTTACGCCGTCCCCGGGTCGGGGTTCTACAACGCCACCAAGCACGCCGTGGAAGCGCTCAGCGACTCCCTG
Source organism: Streptomyces sp. 5-10 (assembly GCF_014712245.1). Lineage (NCBI taxonomy): Bacteria > Bacillati > Actinomycetota > Actinomycetes > Kitasatosporales > Streptomycetaceae > Streptomyces > Streptomyces sp. 5-10. The sequence goes on along the minus strand of NZ_JACVYG010000058.1, from coordinate 12,260 downwards.
CGCAACGAGGTGGCCGACTTCGGGGTGCGGGTCGTGCTCGTCGAGCCGGGCCCGGTGCGCACCACCCGCTTCGGCGCCACCTACGTGGCCAATCTGCGGCCGGTGAGCCGGACGTACGAGACCTTCCGCCGGGAGAGCGCCGAGTACTTCGAGGCGATCTACACCGGCAGCCGCCGGACCCTGGCGGGCACCTTCGCGATCCAGTCGGACGATGTGGCCCGCCGGGTGGCGAAGGTGGTGGCCAAGGGCGCCCGCGGCTCCCGGCCGCGCGCCCGCTACCCCGTCGGACTCCTCGCCCACAGCACGATCGCCCTGCGGCGCCTCACCTCCGACGTCCTTTTCGACCATCTCTTCGTGCGCCGCCTGTTTCCGGTGCCCCGCGGGCCGCGGCCGCGAAAGCAAGGAGACCACCGATGACCACAGCGACCTCCGCGCCGCGCATCGCACCCGGCCCCAAGGGCGCCCCGCTGCTGGGCAGCCTGGGCCCCTGGAAGCGGAACACCGCCGAATTCCTGCTCGGTCTGCAGCGCGACCACGGCGAGATCGTCCGGATGCGGCTCGGCCCGTTCCTGGTGCACCAGGTGACCGAGCCCGAGGCGGTGCGCCGGGTGCTGGTGGAGAACAACGGCAACTACGTCCGCGGCCCGCTCTACGAGCAGTTCGGCGTCGTCATGGGCAAGGGACTGCTCACCACCGACGGCGAGTTCTGGCGCGCCCACCGGCGGGCGGTGCAGCCGGTCTTCCTCAAGAACGCCATCACCGACATCATCCCCAACATCGTCCGGGCCACCGAGGAGATGCTGGAGACCTGGGAGCGCAAGGCCGCCGCCGGTGAGCCGGTCGACCTGATGACCGACATGCTGCGGCTGACCCTGGTCACCCTCTCCCGCTCGCTGTTCGCCTACGACATCAAGCCGGACTCGGCCCTGCTGAAGACGATCGTGGACGATGTGGTGGAGGTGATGTTCCGCCGCGGCACCGCCACCGAGATGCTGCCCTCCTGGGTACCGACGGACCGTCAGCGCAAGATCCTCAGGATCCACCGGGTCTTCGACCGCATCGTGGCCGATGTGCGCCGGAGTTACGCCGAGACGGGGGAGGGGCCGCTGATCGCGCTGATGGAGCGGGCCACCGACCCGGCCACCGGTGAGCCCTGGACCGATCAGCAGATCAAGGACGAACTCCTCACGGTCTATCTGGCCGGCCACGAGACCACCGCCGTCGCCCTGTGCTGGACGCTGCTGTCGGTCGCCGCCCACCCCGCGGTCCAGGAGGAGCTGGACGCCGAGATCGCCACGGTGCTCGGCGGCGGGCTGCCGGACGCGGAGAGCGCCGAGGGGCTGACGTACACCAAGATGGTCGTCGACGAGAGCCTGCGGATGCACCCGCCCATCTGGATCTTCCCCCGGGCGGCGGTGGAGGCGGACACCCTCGGCGGCTACGACATCGAGCCGGGCTCCTCGATCCTGCTGTCCCCGCTGGTCTCCCACCACAACCCGCGCCACTGGGACAACCCGCTGGCCTTCGACCCGTACCGGTTCACCCCGCAGGCCATCAAGGAGCGGCCGCGGATGGCGTACCTCCCGTTCGGCTCGGGGCCCCGGCAGTGCGTCGGCAACTTCATGGCGCTGCTGGAGCTGCGCACCATCGTGGCCATGGTGAACCAGCGCTTCCGGGTCAGCCGGATCCCGGGGACCGAACTGCGGTACGGCTCACCGGTGATCTCGCTGCGGCCGCTCGAGGACGTGATGGTGACGGTGACTCCGCGCGAGCGCTCCACCGCCGCGCCCCGCCCGTCCCGCCGGACCGCTCCGGCCGCCCCCGCCGCCTGCCCCCATCACCCGTAGTCCGGAGGGCGGAAGCGGAATCGGAGCTCCGGGCCGGGTCGGCTCCGTCGCCTTTCCCGATTTCGCCCGCGCGACCCCGTCCGGGAAACCCGGCACACCGTCAGAAGCCGGGGTCCGTGGCGGTGGGGCGTTATCCACGGGACGCGGGCGCTTTTCAACGAAAACGCGTCCCGTGGTGATCCGCACGAGAATGCGGAAGGTGCGCGGCGGGACGCGAAGGACGAGGCCCGGGCCGACCGCGCGACAGCGCTCCGGCGCCGGGACGACGCCCTCCGGCGAGCCGCGGAATCCGTCCCCGGGCCGGGGCCGGAAATCCACCGCGCCGACCGGTCGGTTTTCTTGACGCTCCTGGTGGAAGGGTGGGGCGGCCCCTTTCGCCGGGTGCGCCGGGGCGGGCAGGAACGTCATTTCACGATCGCTAAGGCCGTTTACTCCCAGGCGGCGCCGAGTGCGGTCGTCCCCCGTCCCCCTTCCGCCCCCGAGATCACTCGCGCACAATGCCTCCGAATGAATGTCCGACGTATGTGCGGACGCTCCCCCGCGCCCCCGAGTGACCCGGATGGTGGTCGCTGAGCCATCCGGCGGGGCATCCCCGCGGATCTGTGGCAGGGTCAGGGGGCCAGCAGTTGAACCAGAGGCACTGTCGCCGCCGCTGTTCACTAAACGGAGGCGCTGTATCGTGTGCGTGTACGCCGGGTTGTCGAACGGCGCAGCATCAGGGAGGGGGACGCGTGTCGCCAGGGGAAGCGCACGTCGCACCGTACTCACGGCGCGAGCGGCTGCGCATCGCGACCATCCGTGAGATCAAGGACGTCGCCCGGACGCTCCTGGTCCAGGAGGGCCCGGAGAATGTGACCATCCGGGCCATCGCCCGTGAGATGGGCATGACCGCGCCGGCCGTCTACCGCTACTTCAGTAGCCGGGATGCGCTGATCCTTCAGCTGCGTGTGGACATTTTCGAGGAGATGGCCCGCTTCATGCGCGGTGTCCTCGGCCAGCATCCCGAGGAGGAGCCGGGCCGCCGGTGGATCAGCGGCGCCCGCGCGCTGCGCGTCTGGGCGATCAAGCACCCCCATGAGTTCGGGCTCATCCTCGGCCCCTGGGCCCCGGGACTCGGCCGTGAGGAGACCAAGCCCGAGCGCCATATGAGCTGGGTCTTCGGCTCCGTCTACTCGGATCTGGTCTCCGACCTGTGGCGGGTGCGGGGCTTCCCCGCCCCCGAGGTCGAGGAGCTCGACCCGGGCCTCGCGCGGACCCTCACCGCGCTCAGCGAGGACCAGGACGTCGACATGCCCCCCGGAGCCATCGCCGTGATGCTCCGCTGCTGGGTGCGGCTGTACGGGGTGATCTCCATGGAGGCGCTGGGCCACATGTCCTTCGCGCTCTCCGAGGGCCAGCACTTCTTCGAGTTCGAGCTCCGCGACCTGTGCCGGGTGCTGGACATCTCCGAGTTCTACGAAGAGGTCGTCTGAGGTCGTCCGAAGGCCCCCCCGGGACACCGGCCCGGGGGGGCCTTCGCCGGTCACCCGTCCGGCGCCCCGTCGAAGGTCACATCGGGGTATCGCTCCGTACATGTGTACACCGAGAGGCGTAAGCTGTGGCAATGCCCGTCCGGATCATGCCGGAGCCGGGCCCTTGTCGCCTGTTCGGGGGTCAGGGGCCGGGGCCCGTTGACAAGACGGAGCGGCGTGTCCGGATCGTGCCGACCCTGGTAACCGGTGTAGAACGGGGGATGTGACGGCATTGGCTACACGGCCCATCTCCAGCGCTCCCGGGGGGCCCGGTCGCCGGGACCCACGTGGCGTCCTGGGTCTCGCCCGTACGCCTGGCTGTCCACGGTGACCGTCGAGGACGAGCGCAGCGGGTCCCATACCACGTCGGGCAGCCGGAGCGGCGGGCAGGAAGCCGCTCGCGCCGTGCTCGCCAAGGCCGCCCACGAGAACTTCCCCGTGGCCCCCTTCTTCCTCCCCCGCGCCTGGCGCACCGATCTGATGGCCGTCTACGGCTACGCCCGGCTGGTCGACGACATCGGCGACGGCGATCTGGCCCCCGGTGGCGCCGACGCCGAGCTGCTGGGACTGGACCGCCACCGGGCGGACGACGCGCTCGCGATGCTGGACGCGTTCGAGGCCGACCTCCGCCGGGTCTTCCGGCCCGCCGCGGAGCCGCGCCATCCGCTGCTGCGGGCGCTGCGCCCCACCGTCCAGCGCCATGGGCTTGCCCAAGAGCCCTTCCTGGGGCTGATCGAGGCCAACCGCCAGGACCAGCGGATCCGGCGGTACGCCACCTATCAGGATCTGCTCGACTACTGCGAGCTGTCCGCCAACCCGGTCGGGCGGCTCGTCCTCGGCATCACCGGCACCGCGAGCCCCGAGCGGATCCGCCGCTCGGACGCCATCTGCACCGCCCTGCAGATCATCGAGCACCTTCAGGACGTGGCCGAGGACCTTCGCAGGGACCGCGTCTACCTGCCCGCCGAGGACATGAAACGCTTCGGTGTGACCGAGGCCGACCTCGCCGCCCCCAGGGGCGGCGTACGGTTGCGCGCGCTGGTCGCGAAGGAGGCGGAACGCGCCGCGGCCCTGCTGAATGAAGGCACCCCCCTGGTGGGTAGCGTCCACGGCAGGCTCAAGGTGCTGCTCGCCGGATTCGTGGCCGGGGGGCGGGCCGCCTTGCGGGCGGTCGCGGCCGCGGGACATGACGTACTCCCTGGACCGCCCAGGCCCACCAAGCTCAGCCTGCTGCGCGAGGTGGGGGCGACACTGCGAAGAGAGGGGTGAGCCGGACCGTGAAGGGATCTCCGCACGCGTCCGCACCAGTGCTCGCGGCGTACCGTTACTGCGAGGCCGTGACCGGCCACCAGGCCCGCAACTTCGCCTACGGCATCAGGCTGCTGCCGACGGAGAAGCGCCATGCGATGTCGGCCCTGTACGCCTTCTCCCGCCGGGTCGACGACATCGGCGACGGCCCCCTCGACCCGGAGGCCAAGCGCGCCCGGCTGGCGGACACCCGCGCCCTGCTGGACCGGATGCGGCGCGGCGGCATCGAGGAGGACGACACCGACCCCGTCGCCGTCGCCCTCGCCCATGCCGCACACCGCTTCCCGATCCCGCTGGACGCGCTGGACGAGCTGATCGACGGCGTGCTGATGGACGTGGCCGGGCAGACCTACGAGACCTGGGACGACCTCAAGGGCTACTGCCGCTGTGTGGCGGGCGCCATCGGACGGCTCTCGCTCGGCGTCTTCGGGACGGCCCCCCGTACCGGCCACAGCGAGGACGAGCTGGAGCGCGCCCCGGCTTACGCCGACACCCTCGGGCTCGCCCTCCAGCTGACCAACATCCTGCGCGACGTCCGCGAGGACGCCGCCACCGGGCGCACCTATCTGCCCGCCGACGACCTGGCCAAATTCGGCTGCACCGCCGCGTTCCACGGCTCCACCGCACCGCCGGACGCCGACTTCACCGGTCTGGTCCACTTCGAGGTGCGGCGGGCCAGGGCCCTGTTCGCCGAGGGCTTCCGGCTGCTGCCGCTGCTGGACCGCCGCAGCGGCGCGTGTGTGTCCGCCATGGCGGGCATCTACCGCAGGCTGCTGGACCGGATCGCCAAGGACCCCGCGGCCGTCCTGCGCGGCCGCGTCTCGCTGCCCGGCCATGAGAAGGCGTATGTGGCGGTGCGCGGGCTGGCCGGTCTCGACGCCCGCGCCGTGGAGCGCCGGGGCACCGGGAGGCCGGTGTGACCCACTCGACCCTGGACCCCGCCCCGGCCGCCGGGCGACGCCCCGCCGGGCGGAGCGCGCTGGTGGTCGGCGGTGGGCTCGCCGGTACGACGGCCGCGCTCGCGCTGGCCGACGCCGGGCTGCGGGTCACCCTGGTCGAGGGCCGCCCCCGCCTGGGTGGCCTCGCCTTCTCCTTCCACCGCTCCTCCCCGGCTGGCGTGCTCAGCGTCGACAACGGCCAGCATGTGCACTTGCGCTGCTGCACCGCCTACCAGTGGTTCCTGGAGCGGGTCGGCGCGGCCCGGCTCGCCCCGCTCCAGGGCCGGCTGGACGTCCCCGTCCTCGACGCCCGGGGGCGGAGCGGGCGGCGGCTCGGCCGGCTGCGCCGCACCGGCCTGCCGGTGCCGCTCCATCTGTCCGCGAGCCTGGCCACCTACCCCCATCTCTCCCTCGCCGAGCGCGCCCAGGTGGGCCGCGCCGCGCTCGCCCTGGGGCGGCTGGACCCCGAGGACCCGGCGCTGGACGGGGTGGACTTCGCCGGCTGGCTGCGCCGCCACGGCCAGTCGCCACGCGCCGTCGAGGCGCTGTGGGACCTGGTCGGCGTGGCCACGCTCAACGCCACCGCGCCCAACGTCTCGCTGGGCCTGGCCGCGATGGTCTTCAAGACCGGGCTGCTCTCCCGGCCCGGCGCCGCCGACATCGGCTGGGCCCGCGCCCCGCTCGGCGAGCTGCACCACACCCACGCCCGCCGCGCCCTGGACGCGGCGGGCGTGACCACCGAGCTGCGCACCCGGGTGACCGCCGTCACCCGTACCCCCGAGGGCCGCTGGAGGGCGGCCACCGCCGGGCGGCCGGGGGAGGAGCCGCAGGTCCAGGCGGACGTTCTCGTGCTGGCCGTACCGCAGCGCGAGGCGCACGCCCTGCTGCCCGACGGCGCCCTGGAGGACCCCGACCGGTTGCTGCGCATTGGCACCGCGCCCATCCTCAACCTGCACGTGGTCTACGACCGCACGGTGCTGCGCCGCCCCTTCTTCGCCGCGATCGGCTCCCCCGTCCAGTGGGTCTTCGACCGTACGGACGCCTCGGGGCTGAGGGACGCGCCCGGGGCCGGGGACAGCCAGTACCTGGCGGTCTCGCAGTCCGCCGCGTACGACGACATCGACCGCCCGGTGGCCGAGCTGCGCGCCCGCTATCTGCCCGAGCTGGAGCGGCTGCTCCCGGTCGCCCGAGGGGCGCGGGTGCGCGACTTCTTCGTCACCCGGGAGCGCACCGCCACCTTCGCCCCCGTCCCCGGCGTCGGCCGCCTCAGGCCCTCCGCCCCGACCGACGCGCCCGGCCTCTACCTGGCCGGCGCGTGGACCGCCACCGGCTGGCCCGCGACCATGGAGGGCGCCGTGCGCAGCGGGCTTTCCGCCGCCCGCGCGGCCCTGGGCCGCCCGCATGTGAACCCTCTCCCCGCCCCGGGCGGGGGGACGCCCAAGGAGGCGGCATGAGCACCACCACCAAAAACAGAGGAGAGACCGTGACTCCGGCGACCCCCGCTGTCGACACCGCAGGCGTCATGGCGCTGCTGGAGCGCGGCCGTACGCTCACCACGCCGGTGCTGCGCGCCGCCGTGGACCGGCTGGCCCCGCCCATGGACACCGTCGCCGCGTACCACTTCGGCTGGATCGACGCCGCGGGCAACCCGGCCGCGGGCGACGGCGGCAAGGCCGTCCGCCCCGCGCTCGCCCTGCTGTCCGCCGAGGCGGCGGGCGCCGCCCCCGAGACCGGGGTGCCCGGCGCGGTCGCGGTCGAGCTGGTGCACAACTTCTCGCTGCTCCACGACGACCTCATGGACGGGGACGAGCAGCGCCGCCACCGCGACACCGTCTGGCGGGTGCACGGCCCGGCCCAGGCCATCCTGGTCGGTGACGCCCTGTTCGCGCTGGCCAACGAGATACTGCTGGAGATCGGCACCGCCGAGGCCGGGCGGGCCACCCGCCGGCTCACCGCCGCCACCCGGAAGCTGATCGACGGCCAGGCCCAGGACATGTCCTATGAGCACCGCGAGCGGGTCACCGTCGCGGAGTGCCTGGAGATGGAGGGCAACAAGACCGGTGCCCTGCTCGCCTGCGCCGCCTCCATCGGCGCCGTGCTCGGCGGCGCCGACGACCGCACCGCCGACACCCTGGAGCGCTACGGCCACCACCTGGGCCTCGCCTTCCAGGCCGTCGACGACCTGCTCGGCATCTGGGGCGACCCGGAGGCGACCGGCAAGCGGACCTGGAGCGATCTGCGCCAGCGCAAGAAGTCCCTCCCCGTGGTCGCCGCGCTCGACGCCGGCGGCCCCGACTCCAAGCGGCTCGCCGAGATCCTCGCGGCCGACGCGCACAAGCCGGAGGAGGAGTTCGCCGACTTCTCGGAGGAAGAATTCGCCGTGCGCGCCGCGTTGATCGAGCAAGCGGGTGGCCGGGACTGGACCTCTCAGGAGGCCCGCAGACAGCATGCGACCGCCATGGAGGCGCTGGATTCGGTGGACATGCCCGCCGAGATCCGGGCGCGGTTCGTGGCGCTCGCCGACTTCGTCGTCGTACGAAAGAGATGATCGCCATGGACCGCTAGTTCGCAGTCGCCGGCCGGCACCCAGCCGGGGTGTCGGCCGACGGAAGCCCCAAAGACGGCAGATGAGCACACTGCAGAGGGGAAGCCATTGACAGCGACACCGACCGTCCAACCCTCCGAGTCATCCGAGTCCAAGACCTTGAGCGTCGCCCGTGAGGCGATGGCCCGCGCGGTGGACCACCTGCTGTCCCGCCAGGACGAGCGGGGCTGGTGGAAGGGCGACCTGGAGACCAACGTCACCATGGACGCCGAGGACCTGATGCTCCGCCAGTTCCTCGGCGTCCAGGACCCCGACACCCTCGACGCCGCGGCCCGCTATCTGCGCTCCCAGCAGGCCACCGACGGCACCTGGGCCACCTTCCACGGCGGGCCGCCCGAACTCTCCGCCACCATCGAGGCGTACGTCGCCCTGCGGCTGGCCGGCGATGAGCCCGACGCGCCCCATATGGCCGCCGCCTCCGCCTGGGTGCGCTCCCGGGGCGGGATCGCGAGCAGCCGGGTGTTCACCCGGATCTGGCTGGCCCTCTTCGGCTGGTGGCGCTGGGAGGACCTGCCCGAGCTGCCACCGGAGATCATCTACTTCCCGAAGTGGCTTCCGCTCAACATCTACGACTTCGGCTGCTGGGCCCGGCAGACCATCGTGCCCCTCACCATCGTCTCGGCCAAGCGCCCCGTGCGCCCGGCCCCCTTCCCCCTCGACGAGCTCCACACCGACCCCCGCAGGCCCAATCCGCCGCGCCCGCTCGCCCCCGTCGCCTCCTGGGACGGGGTCTTCCAGCGGCTGGACCGGGCGCTGCACGCCTACCACAAGGTCGCCTTCCGCCCGCTGCGCCGGGCCGCGCTGCGCTCCTGTGCCCGCTGGATCGTGGAGCGGCAGGAGAACGACGGCTGCTGGGGCGGCATCCAGCCACCCGCCGTCTACTCCGTCATCGCCCTCCACCTGCTCGGCTACGACCTCGACCACCCCGTGATGCGCGCCGGTCTGGAGTCGCTGGACCGGTTCGCGGTGTGGCGCGAGGACGGCAGCCGGATGATCGAAGCCTGTCAGTCCCCGGTCTGGGACACCTGCCTGGCCGCCATCGCGCTCGCCGACGCCGGTCTCGCCCCGGACCACCCGGCGCTGGTCAAGGCCGCCGACTGGATGCTGACCGAGCAGATCGACCGGCCCGGCGACTGGTCGGTCCGGCGGCCCGGGCTGCCCTCCGGCGGCTGGGCGTTCGAATTCCACAACGACAACTACCCCGACATCGACGACACCGCCGAGGTCATCCTGGCGCTGCGCCGGATCGACCACCCCGAGCCCGAGCGGATCGAGGCGGCCGTGCGGCGCGCCATGCGCTGGACCCTGGGCATGCAGTCGAAGAACGGGGCGTGGGGCGCGTTCGACGTCGACAACACCAGTCCACTCCCCAACAAGCTGCCGTTCTGCGACTTCGGTGAGGTCATCGACCCGCCGTCGGCCGATGTCACCGCGCATGTCGTGGAGATGCTGGCGCACGAGGGGCGGACGTACGACGCCCGCACCCGGCGCGGGATCTCCTGGCTGCTGTCCGAGCAGGAGCCGAGCGGCGCCTGGTTCGGCCGCTGGGGCACCAACTACGTCTACGGCACCGGCTCCGTCGTCCCCGCGCTGATCGCCGCGGGCGTCCCCGCCTCCCACCCGGCGGTCCGCCGGGCCGTCCGCTGGCTGGAGAGCGTCCAGAACGAGGACGGCGGCTGGGGCGAGGACCAGCGCTCCTACCTCGACGCCGAGTGGATGGGCCGGGGCGCCTCCACCGCCTCGCAGACGGCGTGGGCGCTGCTCGCGCTGCTGGCGGCGGGGGAGCGGGACGGCGCGGCCGTCGAGCGCGGGATCACCTGGCTCGCCCGGACCCAGCGGCAGGACGGCTCCTGGGACGAGCCGTACTTCACCGGCACCGGCTTCCCCTGGGACTTCTCCATCAACTACCACCTGTACCGGCAGGTCTTCCCGGTCACGGCACTGGGCCGGTATGTCCACGGCGAGCCCACCGGGGCGCGACCGCGGAGCAGTTGATGTCCGCCGATTCGGCCGCGGAGGCCGGCGGTGCGGCGCTGCTGATCGCCTGCGCGCTCGGCATCGAGCGGTTCGCCCTGCGCGGCGCCGACCTCGGCGCCGCCGCCGGGGCCGTGACCGTGCTGCGCACGGGCATGGGGCCGCGGTCGGCCGAGCGCGCCGTGACCCGGGCGCTCACCGGGAGGTCCGGTGAGGCCGGGGCACCCGGTCAGCCCGGTGAGCCCGGGGAGCGGCCCGCCGCGCCCGGGGAGCGGGCCACCGCCGTCATCGCCACCGGCTTCTGCGCCGGGCTGGCCCCGGGGATGCACCCCGGGGACCTCGTCGTGGCCGACGAGACCCGCGATCCGGCGGGCCGCACGGTGTGCACCGGCACCCGGATCCTCGCCCACGCCCTGTCACATCCCCTCTCCGGCGGCCCCCGCCGGGCCGTCCACATCGGCCCGGTGGTGGGCTCCGACCATGTGGTGCGCGGCGCGGAGCGGGCCGCGCTGCACAGCACCGGCGCCATCGCGGTGGACATGGAGTCCGCCGCGACCCTGCGCACCGCCGTCGGCCACGGCATCCGTCCGGTTGCGGCCGTCCGGGTGGTCGTGGACGCTCCTGAACATGAACTCGTCCGAATCGGCACACTACGCGGTGGAATATCGGCTTTCCGGGTCTTGAGGACCGTTCTTCCCGCTTTCTTTCACTGGCACCGTTCTTCGCTGCTCCCAGGAGGTGAGCTAGATGGCCATGCCTCTCCGCCAGACCATCCGGGTCGCGACGTATCTCTTTGAACAGAAAATGATCAAGCGACGGGACAAGTTCCCGTTGATCGTCGAGCTCGAGCCGCTGTTCGCGTGCAATCTCAAATGCGAGGGCTGCGGAAAGATCCAGCATCCGGCCGGGGTGCTCAAGCAGCGCATGCCGGTCGCCCAGGCGGTGGGCGCGGTGCTGGAGTCGGGTGCGCCGATGGTGTCCATCGCCGGCGGCGAACCCCTGATGCATCCACAGATCGACGAGATCGCACGGCAGCTGGTGGCGCGGAAGAAGTACGTCTTCCTCTGCACCAACGCGATGCTGTTGCGGAAGAAGATGCATCTGTTCAAGCCCTCCCCGTACTTCGCCTTCGCGGTGCACATCGACGGACTGCGGGAGCGGCATGACGAGTCGGTGGCGAAGGAGGGGGTGTTCGACGAGGCGGTGGAGGCCATCAAGGAGGCCAAGCGGCGCGGCTTCCGGGTCACCACCAATTCCACGTTCTTCAATACCGACACCCCGCAGACCGTCATCGACGTGCTCGACTTCCTCAATGACGAGCTCCAGGTGGACGAGATGATGATCTCGCCCGCCTACGCCTACGAGAAGGCGCCCGACCAGGAGCACTTCCTGGGCGTCGAGCAGACCCGCGAGCTGTTCCGCAAGGCGTTCGCCGGGGGCAACCGGCGCCGCTGGCGGCTCAACCACAGCCCGCTCTTCCTCGACTTCCTCGAGGGCAAGACGGACTTCCCGTGCACCGCCTGGGGCATCCCCAACTACTCCCTCTTCGGCTGGCAGCGCCCCTGCTACCTGATGAGCGACGGCTACGTCCCGACCTACCGCCAGCTGGTGGAGGAGACCGACTGGGACAGTTACGGCCGCGGCAAGGACCCGCGCTGTGACAACTGCATGGCCCACTGCGGCTATGAGCCCACCGCGGTCCTGGCGACCATGGGCTCCCTCAAGGAGTCGCTGCGCGCCGCCCGGGACACCGCCGCCGGAAGCCATGGGTGACGGGATGAGCGCGGTGGAACCGGTCGCACTCGGCCTGCCGTCCGTACCGGCCAGGCTCGCCGAGCGCAGGGTCAGCCGGAAGATCCAGGTCGGGTCGGTGGCGGTGGGTGGCGACGCGCCGATCTCGGTGCAGTCGATGACGACGACGGTGACGGCGGACATCGGTGCGACGTTGCAGCAGATCGCGGAGTTGACGGCGTCGGGGTGCCAGATCGTGCGGGTGGCGTGTCCGTCGCAGGATGACGCGGACGCGTTGCCGGTGATCGCGAAGAAGTCGCAGATTCCGGTGATCGCGGACATTCAT